>CANKZX010000005.1 GCA_947488275.1 Alphaproteobacteria bacterium
AGAAATAACAGGGGTTAAAAAGAACAAAAAATTATGCTACATTAAGAAGGATTTTAGTTGAAAATAAGGTGGTGCAATTACCGCAAATCGCTGGTGCCATTAGCGTGCAAATTGACAGTAAGGGAGCAGGCGAAGAAAAAAGACTAACAGGGCTCTTATCATCCACAAATGCTAAAAAATATGATCTACTTGCTCTTCTTTTTCCATCCCTTTGTTCGCATCTTGTCATTCTTCTATATGGAATGCCATATCCAACATGGATTAAGTTGAGCAATTTATTTTGTCGCCATGCCCTTCCCCTTTTGCCGCTTTTTTCTAGGCTATGATCACTTATATCGTTGTCTAGAATTGAACTAAATTCTTGCCCATTTTCATTCATCACATCAGATTTTATTGAATCATAGCAGGGTTCAATCCCACTTAAGTCAATAACAGGCTCTTTTAGATGAAGCATCATAATATCAAAAGAAATGTCTAGACCGTCAGCGTTTAAATAGTTAGGGGTTGCTTTAAACTGAGAGTGCATTTCCCATCTATCGATATCATAAAATGTAAAAACACCTTCTTGTAATTCAAATCCCACTTGATAAGTGCGATTTTGTCCCCCATAAAAATTGTGTCCTGCTGATAAACATATTTGATCGCCTAAATAGGTTACGGACGCCCCTCCTATTCTTTTACCATTTTCATAAATACAGAGCCTCCCTATGTTTCTATAAATATCTTTAGAGTAAGCTAGCCCAATCATCGCCTTATCTATCTCTTCATCCGTAGCTGCATACACAAAGTGCATTAAAATAAAATAGAGAATACTTATTGCAAATCTTGAGTATCTTGAAAAAAATAAATAATTCATATAATTTTTTGCTTGTCAAAAGATTTTATAGTACTATAATTTCATCATTATTAAAATATTTTGTCAATGAAGTATTTTTAATTTTATTAATGTTTTACGAAAAAAAAGGCACCTACCGGTACCTTTTAGTCATTTATAATTTATTTTTTTAATTAGCCAAATGTGTAAATAGCAGTAAGAGCGAGACTACTCAAACCAGCAGCCACATAAATAATAGCTTCAGGCTCTCCATTTAATAACCTCTCAAGTAATGAAAGTGGTGAGCATGGATTTAACACTTCACCTAATTCGCCTATTCGTACATTACCATTAGGAAAGACTACTCGGGCAGGTAATCTATTTTGGCTTTCTAGATCTATATTCTCATCAACTTGAACAAATACTCTTGCACCTTCTATGGGTTTAAAGTTCGCCTCAGTCTCTTGCTGTATACGTTGATTGTTAACAAAAACTTTAATAAGACTCTTGATTCCTGTTATTCCTGCATTAAACATTTCACTTGCATTTGGTTGCATATCCCCTCCCGCTATACCTTCTGTGCTGAGTAAACGGGTGCAAAAAATTCCTAGACACATCATTTTGCAAATGAAAGATCTTTTTTTGTAGTACTTAGTCATGGTAGTATCTCCTTGATACGGTTATCGTTCATGATTAAGAAAACCCACTTTTCTTAATCGGGTTATAAAAAGGCCTACATGGTCTTTTTATTTCTTTCACTACACAAAAGCTGTGCAATCGTTTTTTACTTTTTGGTTAAAAATAGATATGTGCATTGTGCAGAAATACTTTTTTTACGTGTCATGTATGATCCATCTTTTAATGAAGAATATTCATGCCCAGCGATCATGAGTGATAAAAAGAGCAGGGCTGAAAATGTTGATTTTTTAAAGTCAAATCCCGCATTATGCGTACATATACATATTTTCATGATTTTAAACCGTTGTTTTTACTTACATATGCAATGTACATATACGCAAATATGTTGTCAATATCTTTTTTTACTATTTTTTGAAAAATTTTATGATTTGACGCGAGTGAACATAAAGTTCATTCAATAATAAGTATTGATTTGTTTTTTTGCGTCTTTGCATCTCTATACCCACCACCGAGATTTTTAGCCATTCTGCCGTCATAGTGAACCTGCAAAGCAGGTGTGGCTATTCAGAAAAACAAACATTTTCCACCTAACAGGCATTTCTGACACAACAGCCCTGGATCACCACAAAAGCCTTCGGCTTTTTCGTGATGACGAGGGATGATAAAATTATCTTCTGCTGAAAATCATCGGTGCTGAGTATATTTTCATCGATAAATGAAAAAAAATGTTATTTGCGCATTGTATATAAAAAGTCTTTGATGTATATAATGACGTATGAATGATAAACGATGACGTAAAAATGTACGTATCCTTAACACAAAACCTTAAACATAAATTGGAAGAGCAGTCGCTCTCGATTAGTGAGTTTGAGCGTGTCGCGGGGCTTAGGCGTAGTGCTGTTTATAATATTTTAAATGGACGTTCTAAAAATCCTAGCATGGCTCTTATTCAGGCGTGTGCCGAGGCACTTGGTTGTAGTGTGGCTGAATTACTTGGTGAATCAACCCCAAAATTGTCTGTGATTGAAAATAATAGTATGCAATTTCATCTTCAAAAAGATGAAAGGAGAGAGCAGTTTATGAAAAAAGATTGGGATTTAGATTATTATATGAAATGTGTGACGCTTATTCAGGAACTGAAAAAAGATAAATCTCTATCAAAAGAACGCTTTGATAGCATTACTGAAGAACTTTATTATTACTCACATCGTGATAATTTGCCTGAACCTGATCGTCGTTATGCGATGCGTTTACTTGAAATGATCAAATAGAGTATAAGATGATGACCCAATACTACGCTGAGAAATATCATAATCGGTTTAATAGTCAGCGTGGTTTTAAGCGTTTTTCAAGTATTTGTTTGCTCTCGTTTGTTCTTGTTATTTCATTTTTGTCATTTTTCCAATATGTTACTTATGTTGATACGATCAATAGTCAGTTACGTGAAAATGTGGATCATATTGAGCGTTTTGTGCAACAGGACTTGTTGTATGCACAAGATATGTTGATGCAATTTGGCAAAAAGATTGAAAGTTTAAAAAAACCAATTCTTAGTGATATTGCGCAAATTATTGGCTCCCGTGCGCATGAGCATCGTTTTCAGTGGCTTAATTTTGGATGGCTCGATGAACATAATATAACGCTTTACGATCAATTGAATAATATAACAAATGAAAATCAATTTGATGCGACCTCTCGGTATTATGTTCAGTTGTGTCGTAAACAGCCTGGGACGGTGCATATAACAAGCACTGTGAATGCTTCTGCTATTGGTGTGCCTGTTATTCCTGGTGCGTATGGTGTGGTTAACCCTGCAAATGGTGCTTATATTGGTACGGTATGGTTTACGATTCGTGTTGACGAACTTACGGAGAGAATACGGCATCATTTACACGCTAAAGATATAAAATATGTTATTCTTGATGAACAGCGTAAGCTTATCCTCTCGTCAGATAAATTATTTAATGGGTTTCATGATTTTGATAGTACTTTTTTTCGTGATGAAATTTCGAATGAAGTGCTTCTGACAAACTATAGCGATCATTTAAGTAAACCGATTCAATTGGATCAGATCACGTTTAAATATTATAAAAAAATTGAAGGTGCTCCTTACTATATTGTTGTAGGTTTTGATCGGGCAACGTCACTCACGATTTTACTAATGACATTTTTACCCGTTCTTCTTTTGCTGTGTTCAACGCTTGTAACGGGGTTAATTTTTTATTTGATTGTAAAATATCATTTTTTTACGCATGCCGCACAATCACTTACAATACATGCATCGTTACATCATCAAATGACCGTACGTTACCAGAAATTGTATCATAATATAGGAAAAGAAATTGATGCTATTGTTGCTTTGGCTTTGAATAAATCACCGTCATATACGTCACACTATCCAATACTTGAGGATAATTTTGCCTATAATTTTTCAAATATGCACACGGTTACAACACTTGTTTACCCCGATGAAATGATTCAGGAAATTATTGATTTACTGTGGTTTGAAAGCACTAAATTAAAGGTTAAAATACGTACGAAAGGGACTAAAATGCTTACTCCTATTTTGACGGATAAGCTGATGTGTCAAATTATTCTAGCTAATATTATTTGGATTGCCTTGAATGCAAATTTGCAAGCAAAAAAAATCGTTATTACCGCACGGCAAAGTCATATTCTTGATAAGTCATTTCTTATTTTTAATATTCATTTTAAATCGTATGGTGGGTTGACACAGGAAGATATTTTATTTGATGACTGTTATAAAGACCTTGATTCTCTGTCTTATCTAAAATTACCATTTATCGAATTGCAAGCACTTATCTTAAAATGTGATGGTTCCTTTTATATTGACCCAGGTGAGGCGATTATTTTCCGTCTTCCCTATCAGCAAAACACACTTTCCCAACCAGTATTGAAGAAGGAGGATAGTAAAGGATCGCAACACGGGAATGTGGTGCCATTTCCGATAAATAGTAAATAAGAGTAGGGAAGATGTGATGTTTCAAAAAATAAAGAGTTATAAAAGTTTTTTCATCGTTTATAGCTTATGTATTATTATCATTATATCATTATGTGTGAGTGCTTTTTATTTCTATTCTTCTTATAAAAAAGATCTTGCTAAAAGTATTGAAAAAAATACGAATATGATTAGTAATTATCTACAAGATATCTTTGAACATTCTGAAAATTGGTCATTAAATATGATTGATCGTATTCGAGATAATCCTGATCATACGAAGAAAATCATTGATAATATTGAATATCATAGTCTTTATAATATTCATTATGATTTATTTTTTGCATCGTCGAATAATAATATTTTTTATGTATCTGGTTTTATGGATCGATCTTATGATCTAAAAAATGAAACATACATTAAAGATTTTTTACATGATATTGATAAATTTACTATTTTCGCTGCTCCTTCTGTTGGGAGCAACACATTACGCGAAATAAATTGCGTGACACCCGTGACGGATAAGAATGGAAAAAGAATAGGTATCTTTGGTATTGGTTTAAATGTTTTTAACATCGTACAACGTCTTGAGGATCTTATTTTTGATAACCGCATTAATTACATTTTAATTGATACCAATTTTCGCATTGTTCTTTTTTCGCCTGATTGCGCCATTGGGCATGATAGTTCGTATTTTAGAGATCATTTTCTTGGAAAGGAGCAGTCTTTATTTACAAGTCATCAAGGTGAGTTTGTAAACCCAATTTTAATTAAAGGAACGCTTTTTACCCATTATAAGCGTATTAAAAATTATCCGCTTTATATTGTTGTGGGCAGTAATAAATTAATTACAAATGAACAATTTGAAATTATGATTCTTCCACGTGTGATTGAAATGTTTATACTCAGTGTGCTTGTTATTCTTTTTATGTATTTGTTTAGGCAACGTTTTCTTGCTATTGCTTCAACGGCTGAGAATGCACGAGAGCTTTTTGTTAAAACACTGAAGATGCAAATGCAAACGATTCTCGATACATTGCATAGTGATTGTTTAACATTGCAGAATGCAATCGCATCTGACAATGCAGCTCCGTCCATTTTAATACCAACAGTTGATTCCATTTTAAAGTCGGCAAAAGCGCTTGAAACATTAAGCACAGAGCAAGACCGTCCAATCCTACTTGATGTTAATGAGATTGTGCGATCCTGTAAATTGATTGTAGAGCATTCGGCCTTTCTTAACAAAGTATCGATTAAAACACATTTTAGTCCATCGATTCCTCTTATTTTAACGAAAGAAATTATCCTTAAACAAGCACTTGTTGGTATGTTATCGATTGCGATACGCTTTTTCAATAATAGTGGTCATATAAAAATTGTAACAGAACGTTCTCAGCATGATGCGATTAGTATACAGATGCATTGTGATGGCATGATGGATTTTGATCGCATTGAACATTTTGAACGTCATTTGAAATCAACAAGCGCTATTTATGTTGATGATCTTAAATTTAGTCTTAAAGTTATTCGTCGGCTTATTGAATCAATTTCAGGACAAATTATTTTTCATAAGAGTGAAGATCATACACATAAAATAATAGAAATACTTATTCCATTTTGAGCACAGTACAAATGTATGATTTGCATTGAATTTAAGATCAACATTCGCATTTATTTTCATTTTTAAATAATTTATTGTAATTCATATTTACGTACATTCTTATACGTGTACACATGTGTACAGGTATTATTTATATAAATGGAATCAATTTAAATGGACGTCATGCGTATGATGTTGAAACACAACGTGTTAATCGTTTCAATTGTAACAGTGATTGTTGCTTTGATGGGGTTGGCGTATGTTAATAGAATTAAATTTATTGATAAAATAAAAAGAATAAATAGATATTTTGCATTAATTTTCGTTTCTATTTTTGCACTTTTGTTGTTGTATTATTGTTTCTCACATGATTTTTTTATCGTTAAAAATGAGAATAGCGATTCATATGCCATAAACAGTGATGGTGTTCATTTTAATGATAATCTAAAAAATGCAAATGCAATCTATACAGGTTCGTTTGAACATGTTTATACCGTTTTGCCGCCCATTAATCAAAATTCAATTAAAACAGATAAAATAAAACAATACTATGATAATGGAATAAAATGTGGTATCCGCGAGCACTATGATCGTGCGCTCACCTATTACAAAGATGCACTGGATCTTCTTGATGCTCAGCAAGAACCTAATTTTTATGCGCATATCTTAATGCATATTGCGACGGTAAATAGTTTTCTTGGTCATTTTGAAGAAAGTAAAAAGTGTTATGAGAATGCGCTTAAAATTGTTAAACGAACGGGTTATCGTTGTGGTGAAGCAGCTGCTTATCAAGGTTTGAGTAAGCTTGATAGTTATCTTGGTAATTTTGATCGCGCTTTAGCCTATCTGGAACAGGCTCGAATCATTCATAAATCACTTCAAAATATCGTGATGTTGGCGGATGTCTCTCGATTGATGGGCGATATTAAACATCAAATGGGTTATTTTAAAGAAGCGCTTCATCTTTATGAGTATGCACGTGATATTTACGTTGGATTTAATGATTTATATGGTGAAGCGAAGGTTATGCATCAACTCGGTGATATTGATGTTAATTTTGGCAATAAAAGGAAAGGACGACAACATTATATGCGCTCACTCGCTATTTTTAAACAAATAGGGAGTATTGAGGGAGAAGCCAAAGTTTTGTTGGCTCTGGGTCGTATTGAAAACGATATGAATCATTTCGATCAATCATCGCTTATTTTTCAGCAAGCGCGTGTATTATTTAGTAAAATCAAAAATGCGCGAGGTACGGGAAAATTACTGTTGGGTGAAGCGTTTTTAAATATCAATTTGGGAAATGTGGATAAGGCAAGGGCTCTTTTCTTGGAAGCAATTGCTAATTTTCAACGCATTAATAGTAAGTATGCGGAAGGAAAAACGCATTTTTATCTTGCTAATTTTGAAGCATTTCTTGGAAATGCTGAACGTGCACACATTCATTACGAAAAGTGCCTTGATTTGATACAGCATATTTCATGTCCATTTATGTTGAGCCAAGTTTATCGAGAAATGGCAAATCTTAAAAGAGAAATAGGAGAGAATAAAGATGCGCGTGATTTATATGCACAAAGTGTTTTATATGCAAAAAAAACCGATGATCCAACGTTATTAAGCCATGCATATGCTGGATTGGCAACTGCAGAGATTTATACAAATTCCTATGATTCAGCAGGTATTCATTTTCAAGAGGCGTTGACGCTTGTCGGTGAAAATAATCTCTTGAAGGGCGATATTCTTTTTGGTCTTGGTCATACAAAACATTTATTAGGTGAAAATGAAGAAGCGCTGAAATATCTTTTTCGTGCGCTTAAAGAGTATGAGAGTGTGGGGAATATCTATGGAAAAGCAAAATTTTTTTATATAAAGGCTTTGATTGATTTTCATCGCGATAATTATGATGAAGCCTATAGCAATATTAATATTGCTCTCTCTCTTTTTAAACAGTGTCATCATACGATTTATGTTGCAAAATGTTATTATGAGCGGGGACGTATCCATTTTATTCGTGGAAAGAATGATCTTGCCCGTGCCGATTGCCAAGAATCTTTTCAGCAGGCAAGTGAAGCACATCAACCATGGGTAAAAGCGTGCATTTTAAATTTACAAGGACATATTTGTTTATATGAAGGTGATACCAAAGCCGCACTTCATTATTGCACGGAATCGTACATGTTGTTTGCGAATCTTGTTGAACGTACAGAAGAAATAAGTGCTCTTAATAATGTTGGGCTTATTTATTTATACACAGGTGCGTTTAAACAATCAGAGCAGGCGTTTGATAAAGCACTTGAATTATGTAAACACATTTCGTTCCCGTATGGTCTATGCCGAACGTATATTAATATGGGAATGCTCCATCTTAAATTAGCACATTTTAAGACATCTCTCGATTTTTTTACAAAGGCACTTCATATTGCACAAAAAATTGAGAGTAAGGGTATGGAAGCCGAGGCGCGTTTAGGTCTTGGGATGCTGAAAGAAATCAATGCAGAATCAAAAGAAGCACGCGCTTTATTACAACTTGCTTTTAATCAGGCAAAGGAAAGTGGTGAATATGTGCTTGAGGGACGTATCTTAAATCAGCTTGCACTTAATCTGATTCACGTTGGTAGTTTTGTACAAGCCCAAAGGAGTGCTGAGCAAGCTATGCATTTGTTTGAGACGTGCAAATGTGTTTTTGAACTGAGTGTAACAAAGCGTCTTCTTTCTAAGATTCAATGGCGAAACCGCCAATATTTAGATGCGTTGACACTGACACAACAAGCGCTGCAAATTGCACAAAAATGTAATAACCCAAGTGAAATGGCAAAGAATTACATTGATTTGGGGTATAATTTTCTTAAGCATGAGAAAATGAAGGATGCATTAACATATTTCAAGCTTGGTTTTGATCTTGCGGCAGATGTAAATGATCAATTATATTCTGCGGACGCCTTAAAGGCGCAAGCATTATATTATACATCACAAAATCAGTATGCGTTGGCGCATCAACACTATCAAAAAGCCTTTAAAATATATGAACATGTCGTTTATCCTTCTAAAATAATTAATACGAAACGAAAGCATGCGCGGGTTTTTGTCAAAGAAGGTCAGTTTACGAAAGCGCAACAGAAATTAGAGCAGTGTTACGCAGAAGCACCTCAAATTAATAGTCATTTAACAGCACTCATTGGTTATGATCTTGGATCTTTATTTATTAAGAACGCTAATTTTCAAAGAGCAAGTTATTATCTCAGGCGTTCCTATCTTGCCTTTAAAGATCTTCATAGCAATGATAAACATCAATATTATGCAGCGTATCTTAAATATTTATTTGTAAAAAGTCTTACTCACGATGCGAATGCAAAAAAAGAACTGATGCTTCTTATGACGGAATTAGCCGCCCCAATATACCAGAGAGAAAAGGCCGATTTATTACATTATATGGCGATCATTGAAAGCATTGATGCTCAATTTGATAAAGCGAATGATTATTTTTCATCATGTATTGAGGCATACGAGTCTCTTAACATAAAAATGCCATTATGTGCTTGTTATGTATCAATGATGTATCATTTTGATCGTGTTAATATGCCTGATAAGATAAAAGAATGCCAATTGAAAGCCCTTCATCTTACTCGCATGCGTGCTGATTTATATCATGAAGCACTTATACTGATGGCGTACAGCAATCTTCTTAAACAAAAGCAGCAGGTTCAATCAAATGAATATGCAATGAAAGCACGTCACCTATGTGAAAAACTTAATATACGTGAACAGCACACGCAGTCTTTATATGCTCTGTTATGATGTTTATGAGAAGGTATTTTGTTTTATATTGTATAAGTTTCCTTTTAATAGGGGGTGGTCTTTTATCGTACACAAACAGGCTGCTATTTTATGAATCTAAGTCTGACGTTATTTCGAAAGAAAGCCACACTGTAGAATCGATGAATCTCTGTATGCTTGAAGAAAGCGATTTTAAAGAAGCAAAATCGATCTTTGATGATGGAGAGACACACTATAAAGCCGAATATTATTCCGATGCGCTTGCCTATTTTGTGCGAGCACTTATCTTATTTGTGCATCTAACAACGGAAGATTGGCAAACATTCTGCTTATGTCGAATTGCTAAGTGTTATCAAATGATGGGCGAACTTAATCGTTCGGCAGTCTATTATACGCAAGCGCTTGCTCTTGCCAAAAAGATTAACCATCTTCCATTGTATTATATGACCCTGCTGCATTCTGTGCGAACACTATTTTTGCTTGGAAAATGGGAAGAAGCACAAATTGCTCTTGTTGAGATCAACAATCAATCACTTTCTACGTTTCATACAACGTATGAACGGTGTCAATATTTGCTTGAAAATGCACATCTGAACCTTGTAAAGGGGGATTATAGTGAGACTCGAAAGGTATTAACGTATTTTTTTGACATGAATAAAAAGAATTCTTTTTATGTATTAGAGGCAGAAGCCCTCCGTCTTCGTAGTCAATTAACGATGATTGAAACGGCTGATTATCAGGTTGCCAAACAGGGGTTGATGAAATCTTTAGAGTTATTGAAAACGTCTTATCATAAATCAGAACAAGCATCTGTTTTTATTTTGTTAGGAGAGCTTTTGTCTAAACAAAAAAATAGACACGAAGCCTTATCTTATTTTGATAAAGCGTATACATTTTATCATCAACTAAATGATAAAATGGCACTTAGTTATATTTTATTACATAAAAATGTTCTCATGAAGGTGCCTGATTTATACACACATAATGTGCAGTTGATTGAGATTCTGGAAAAGGGAATGCACCGTCCTTATTACAGTGAAGCGCTTATTTTTCTTGCGCATAATGCGATCGAAAGTTATGAACTGGATCAAGCGCGTTGGTATTTAACAAAGGCATTAACATCAGCGCCTGAATTGAAGAATAAGCATCATGAATGTATTATCTACACGTTGCTTGGCGAAGTGGATAAAAAAAATAGAAATTTTGAATCTGCGCAAAAAAATCTGACAAAAGCAATTCATTTAAGTGATGAAAAAAAGGATTTAAAAGCACATGTTAATGCACTAATTACGCTTAGTTCAATTGAATCAGATGCAAATAATAACCAAAAGTCACTTGAAAATCTTAGATATGTTTTAAAATTAGCAAAAAAATATAAATATACATATGAAATAGCAAAGTGTCATTTCTATTTGGGCATTATTTATATGTATAATGGTTCTATTACGAACGCTGAACATGCCTTTAAAAAAGCTGCTCATATTTTTTCAGATCAGAATTATCACTTTGAACATGGTAAAACGATTTTTTATCAGGCGCAACTTGAAATTTATCGAGGGAACTTTAGTCAGGCAGATGCCTTGAGTCAACGGTGTTTAGAAATATTTGAATCGATTCATAATAACGAATATCGTGCTAAGACGACGTCTCTCATTGCGTATGCGTCCTTTGTGCGTGGAAATCATCAATTTGCCCGTGATTTTTATCAAAAAGCAGCGCAGCTTGCGCAAAAATCAGGCAATACACTTTTGGCAACTCATATTCACATCCAACAAGCTCTGATTGATGCGAGAGAAAGCAACATCAAAGATGCTGTCTTAATTATAAAAAACAATGAACCTTTGGTTAAACAATTGGGTGATACGCACCTTTCGATTGAGTTTGCTTATCTTAAAGCGCTGGTTGATTTTAATAAGGGATTTTTTAGTTCAGCCTTACAGATAATACACGAAGGTATTTGTTTGTGTGATCAAAATGAACATGCCTTTTTGAGGCTGCACTTAACCGCGTTGAAGGCATATATTTTAGTATTGAGGGGGAAAGATGAGGATGTATTCCCTTTGATTCATCAGATACGTGAGCAGGCTCAAAAATTACAATGCCTTCCTGTTATTGCTGTATCTCATCAAATGTTTGCATTTTTAAATATCAAACAAACGAAATTTGAAGAGGCACGTATATATGCCAATCATGCACTTAAAATAGCTGAAGAAATTAATAACCCTCAGCACATCGGAATGAGTTATAATTGCTTGTCTATGATTGAAAATAGTTCTGGCAATCGTGAGCGTGCGAAGGAATATGCTGAAAAGGCATTAACTTATCATCGTAATATTAATTATTTGATAGGTGTTGTTAAAACCAGCATCCTTCTTAGTCAAATTTATCTTAAAGATAATGATACAGAAAATGCATTGAATACATTAAAAAATGTCCTTCCATACGTACAGGCGATTGACAATAAAGACGTTCATGGTGAAGCACTGGTTCAACTTGCAAAAGTATATGTGTGTGATGAAAAATACGAAGAAGCGCGTCGTACCTATAAAAAAGCCTTCGTTATTTTTAAAAAAAGTAATGATATGTTTTTGTGTACGCAAATTTTATCTGAATTAAGTCACGTTGAATTATCCCTTGGTCATTTTGAACAATCACTTATCTATTTGAATGAAGCGCAGACGTTTTGTCATACAATACAGGATGAAAATATTCTTTTTGATATATTTAAGCAATTTGGTAATTTATATCGTGTGCAAAAAAATTATAGTAAAGCGGGTGCCTATTATGCACGTGCCCTTGCTATTACAAAGAAGCTTAATTTTTTACATGAAGAAGGGGAGATTTTATATGAAATGCTTATCATGGATATGAATCAGTTTCAGTGGGATGCGGCTAAATCAAAAGGAGAGAGTGCGATACGACTCTTTAATCAAGTGAAAGATGTATATTTTAGTGGGGTTATTTGGACGAAATTGGGTGTTATTGAACGTCTTCAAAATCATTATGAGCAGGCGCGAATCTGCTTAAATACGGCACAAAAGGTTTTAATGAATACAGCGTATAAGGCTGAAAAAGCACGGGTCTTGCATGAAATGGGAACGCTTGAAATTTTGCGTCATAATGAAAAGAAGGGAAAGCACTATTATAAGGATAGCCTTGCTCTATATCAAAGCAGTGGTTCTAAAATTGGTTTGGGTAAACTCTATATTTCAATGGCGTTATTTGAATTTTATAAACATAATATTGATGAATCTATTCAAAAATTAAAGGAAGCTCTTGTTGTGTTTCAAACGACAAAGAATCCAATTTGGCAAGGAATGACGTTACTCGGTCTTTCACGTCTGTATCAGAAAAAGAAACAACAAGCTGAAGCTGAATTTTATTTACAGGAGTCTCGGAGAATAGAGAAAAAATTTAAAATTATAAATAAAGATATTATCAGTTTTTATGGATTTAGTGATAAGGATTAATGATTGATAGAGAATGATTTTGCAATGGAACGTAAGACAGATTAATAATGGCATTTTGGAAGCCTTAAATTCTGTAGTAACCTTAATTCAAGATTAAACATGAAGAAAACTCTCTATATGTTACGTAATCGTCATCACGAGGAGCATCGCTCCGTGGTGATCCAGTGGCTGCTCTTTCGGAAGTGACTATACTCAGCACCGATGACTTTTAGCCATTCTGCCGTCATAGCTAACCTGTGTAGCAGGTGTGGCTATCCAGAAAAACAAACATTTTCGACGTACCAGGCATTTCCGATGTAACAGCCACTGGATCACCATGGAGCGATGCTCCTCGTGATGACGAAGGATGATAAAATTACCTTCTGCTAAAAATGATCGGTGTTGGGTATATTGTACTCAGAAAGATTATTTTTCTGGATGCCCACACCAGCTTACCCTGGCTCGTCATGACGGAAACTATAGGTTTTTGTTCGCCGCAATCTCAAATTGGGGTTTATAAATCCTCTGTGCACGCCACATAAGTGCTGAAGGTGTGAAAAATAACGTCAAACTGCTTGCAAAAAGTACGCCATAGACAATACATGTTGATAATAAAATCCACCACTCAGTTGATGGTGCCCCAATTGTGATATCACCATTAATGAAATCAAGAGTAATACCAAACATAATCGGTAGCAGACCTAAGATGGTTGTCATTTTTGTTAGAATAACAGGGCGGAGCCGCTGACGACCTGTTTCTAAAATGGCTGTCTTTGCATCATTTAGAGTGACGATTCCCTTTTTGCCGATAATTTCAGCAATCAATGTATCATACGTATCAATTAAAATAATATTGTTTGATACAATAATTCCTGCTAATGCGATCACACCAATGCCCCCCATAACAATGCCAAAGGCGAGGTGATGTGCCATCAATCCCACAAAGACACCAATGGTTGACATCACAACAGATGTCAAAACAAGACCCATACTGAAAAAACTATTGAATTGGGTTACCAAAATAACGGCAACCATAAAAAGCGCAGTTCCAAAAGCGCCGAGCAAGAATGTCATGGCTTCGCGTTGCTCTTTGTCTTCACCTTTGAAACGGATACGCACATCAGGATCAAACGTTTCTGTTTTAATCCAATGGTCGATTTCCTTTATTTTGTCGGCAACAAGAACGCCAGGTGCCACATTCGCTTGCAGAATCAAAACGGGGAAGCCGTCTGTACGGTTAATGGTTGCTACTTTTGGTGTTGGTGTTTTTGTTACAAAATGACTGATTGGGACGGTTCCATCTTTTGTTAAAATGCGAAGCGAGTCAAGTTGTTCTAGTCCTCGGTTGTGTTCAGAAAAACGCAAGACGATATCAACTTCATCTTGGGCATCATTCGGGCGATAGGTACTTAGACGTGTACCTGCTGTAATTAGTTTGAGTGTTTGACCAAGTGCGGCAATACTGACATCACTTCGTGCTGCTTTTTCTCGATTGACAATTAATGTCCATTCAATGCCAGGAATAGGAAGATTGTCTTCAATATCAATGAGACCTGGTGTTTTTTCCATAAAAGATCGTATCTGTGCAAGAATGGGGCTTAGCTTTTTATAATCGTAACTGGATATTTCAATGGCGATTGGTTTCACCGAAGGTGGTCCTGATTTTTGTTTGACGATTTCAAGGCTAACGCCAGGTGTGCCGTTAATGGCTCCTGTTGTTCGTTGCTCGACGTCTTTCATGATCTCTGACACTTTACGGCGTTTTTTCCAGTCCACAAATTCGAGCGTGATAATACCAATAACATCATCGGCAATAGGACCCCCATTGGTGGATTGTTTGCCAATACGTGTATAAACGGATGAAAATTCAGCCATATCTCTAATTTTGGCTTCAACCTGCCGAACGAGAGTATCTTTTTCATTAATTGATAAGTTGCCACGCGCATGTACGTAAATAGCGGTTGCTGTTGGTTCAACATCGGGGAAGAATTCAACGCCGCGTCCCCCGATTTTATAAAGGGTAAATACCCCAATAAGACAAATCATCGCAATACCCATAATGCGTTTCGGGCGATCAAGAATTGTTTCAAGGTAAGTGACGTATTTGATGGTAAGTCGTTCAAGCCAATCATCTTTTTTGATAGGCGAGACGATTTTTTTTGGTGCCGATAACGTCGAATTAATAACGGGCAGAAAAATCAGTGCCATAAAAATAGAAGCTGTTAAGACGATAATTAAAGTGATGGGCATAAACTTCATAAATTGTCCAACAACACCTGGCCAAAAGAGGAGCGGCATAAAGACAACAAGTATTGTAAGGGTTGATGTAATCACGGGCCACGTCATACGAACAGCTGCTTCTTTATAGGCATCAACGTGATTAATGCCTTCAGCAATGCGGCGATCAGCGTATTCCACCACAATAATAGCGCCATCAACCAGCATACCAACAGAAAAGATGAGGCTGAACAAAACAACGATATTTACCGTATACCCAAGTAACGATAAAGCCATCATTCCAATAAGAAATGAACCAGGAACGGCAATGCCAACCAATAAGGCCGATCGAAACCCTAGAGCAAAAATAATGACAGCTAATACCAAAATAACGGCACTGATGATATTATTTTGAAGGTCAAGAAGCATATCTTTGATTTTGTGTGATTCATCTTGTGCAAAGCTGACTGTGACATGGGGTGGCCATCTTTTTTGTGAATCTAAAACAACGGTTTTAATGGCATCAACGGTGTCAATTAGGTTTTGACCTGTGCGTTTGGATACTTCCAGGACAACTGTTTGTTTTGTCTCTTTTAGATTCACGCGATCATAGGCACGTGTTGTTGCATCTTTAAATGTTTTTCGAACGGAACAAACATCTTTTAATTTAATAATGGCATCATTATGCGTTAAAAGGGGAAGGTTCATAATATCATCAACCGTTTCAAATACACCAGGTACTTTGATGCTGAATTTCCCTTTTTGCTTCTCAACATATCCCGCTGATACAATTTGATTATTTGACGTGAGATTTTGCCTAACCTGATCAAAAAGAAGACCATATTTTTCTTGATGTGTGGGGTGAATAATAACCTCAACAACTTCGTCACGATTACCAACAATCTCAGCTTGCAGAACGGCGGGGATACTTGATTCAATATCATTTTTAAGTGTGCGTGCAATGCTATAAAGAACGCGTTCGGGGGCATCACCCGATAGTTTGATAATGAGGATGGGAAATAAGCTTAGGTTTACTTCATTAATAACAGGCTCTTTTACATCAACAGGGAGTTTTGGTTTGGCAATGTTAACTTTATCACGAACATTAAGACGCGCCTTATCTACATTAAATCCAGCGTTGAATTCAAGAATAATATTAGCCCCCCCTTCAAAGGCAGTTGATCGCATTTCTTTAATGCCTTCAATGGATCGGAGTTCTTGTTCAGTTGGTCTTAATAAAAGGCGTTCAGCATCTTGTGGTGAAATACCATCATAGGTAAGCGATACATAAATAATTGGTATTTTAACATCAGGGGTTGATTCTTTGGGAATCACGACATAGGCATGTAGCCCCCATAAAACAAAAAGCGTTAGAAGGAGTAAAACGGTACGACTGCGTTGAAAAGACGCCTGGATCAAAGCAATCATGACGCGCCTTTTTCGTTAACAATGACTATTTGACCATCTTTTACAAAGGATGATCCTGTTGTGATGATGGTTGTTTTTGGCGCAAGGCCTGTTGCATAAACTGTTTCGTGTTGTGTGGATTCAATCATGATGGTTTGAAAATGTGTTTTTTTGGTTTGATCGAGTGTCATCACGCCAAGAACACCTTGATCATTAAGTACCAATGCCGACAAAGGGATGTTATGTGCTTGTATGGAGTGTTTCATAATTGCGATGTGGCATGTGAGCCCCGCAGGAAGTTTATCAGGATTATCAAGTGTCAATTCAATTGTGAATGTACGTGTTTTAGGTTCTGCATTTTTCGAAATATAAGTAATTTTTGCTGGGTATTGTTTTTTGTGCGCGGTAAATGTAACGGTTGCTGTTTGTCCTTCAGAAAGGGAGACAATATCTGTTTCACTTACGTTCATAATAATTTTTAGTTGATCTAAATTTAAAATGGTTGCAACGGGATCTCCTATTTCAACAACGTCACCTATATCGACTAGTCGTTGATCATAGTAACCACTAAATGGCGCTTTTATACTGAGATGTTCGACTTCAAGTTGTATGCGATTGAGCAAAGCTTTTGCTGCTTCAAAATCAGCTTTTGTTGCAAGGTGTGAATTTTCTGCTTTAAGAGCCTTTGCTCGCAGATCCGTTGATGCTCTGAATTCGGCTTCTCTTTGTTTAAAACGTGATTCAGCTTCTTGTAGGCGTGCGGCCCTATCATTATCAATAATTTGAATCAGCGTTTGCTTGTCCGAAACCCATGTGCCCTTTTCGGTTGGAAGTGCGATAATCTTTCCACCAATTTCCGCACGGAGTGTTGAAGCTTTAAAAGCTTGGCTGACGCCTATTAATGTAAAGGTCGGCGTTTGCGGTTGGCTTTCCGATTGAATGACCTCCACAATTGGGATTGAGGGAGTATGTGTGTGATTCGCATAATCAAAAGAGCTAATGATTTTACGTAGAAAGACAAAAATAATAAAAAGAACAATCCCTGTTAAAACACGCCCTTTCAGCGTTTTAGGTATGACGGCTAGAACGACATATAGGAATGATCTTGGGATAAGCTGGGTTAATAAGGACATAGGAATCTTCATTTTTAGTTTTACTAAATACTACATTAAATTATATTCACCGTGAATTAAAATCGTATCGTGAGATTAATAAATTAACATATGACGAATCGTGTATTTCCATTATTCAATTTCATCCCTTGTTGCGTCTTTTAGAATGGCGTATAACGTTAGAAAGTGAATGCTTCATCCCTTTAAAAGGAGGTTTATATGCAACCCGATCGTTATACAAATCGCGCCCAAGGAATGTTACAAAATGCCCAGACACTTGCGTTACGTGAAGGGCATCAACAAATCACGCCATTTCATTTATTGAAGGTTTTAGTTGATGATCCTGAGGGATTGTGTGCGTCACTCCTTGAACAAACAGGATGTAATCCGATTTTGCTTGAATCAAAAATCCGTGATCATCTTAAAAAGATACCAAGTATATCGGGAACGGGGGCAGGGCAGGTTTATCTATCTCAAGAGTTTGCCAAAATGATTGAGGCGGCTGAGGCAAAGTCGAAGGCGCTCGGTGATGCTTTTGTGAGTGTTGAGATTTTATTGTATGCACTTGCCGTAACGACGCCAACAAAAGAGTTGTTGAATGATATGGGGGTATCACCCAAAAAGGTAGAAGAAGCCATTCAAAATCTTCGAAAAGGACGTAAAGTTGAATCGCAGTCATCGGAGGAAAGTTACGATGCTCTTAATCGCTATGCGCGTGATCTGACAAAAGCCGTACGTGAAGGAAAGTTAGACCCTGTTATTGGACGTGATGAAGAAATTAGACGCACGATTCAGGTGCTTTGCAGGCGAACAAAAAATAACCCTGTTTTGATTGGGGAGCCTGGTGTTGGTAAAACAGCAATTGCCGAAGGGCTTGCCCAGCGTATTGTAAAGGGTGATGTGCCAGAGGCTATGCGTAGTACCCGTTTGATGTCGCTCGATTTAGGGGCGTTGTTGGCGGGCGCTAAATACCGTGGTGAATTTGAAGAACGGTTAAAGGCTATTCTTGCCGAAATCACGAATGCCAACGGCGAAATTATTTTATTTATTGATGAATTGCATACCCTTGTTGGGGCGGGTAAAACAGACGGTGCGATGGATGCATCAAATATGTTAAAGCCAGCACTTGCGCGTGGTGAATTGCATTGTATTGGTGCGACGACATTAGATGAATACCGAAAATATATTGAAAAAGATCCAGCGTTGGCACGTCGTTTTCAGTCGGTTCTTGTGGCGGAGCCAACAGTTGCCGATAGTATTTCCATTCTACGCGGTCTCAAAGAAAAATATGAATTGCATCATGGGGTGCGCATTAGTGATAACGCAATTGTGGCGGCTTGTACGTATTCAAATCGTTACATTGCGGATCGTTTTTTGCCCGATAAGGCGATTGATCTTATGGATGAAGCCGCAAGTCGTCTTCGCATGGTTGTTGATTCAAAACCTGAAGATATTGATGAATTGGATCGTCGTATTATTCAGCTTAAAATTGAACGCGAAGCCCTTAAAAAGGAAAGCGATGCGGCGTCAAAAGATCGTCTTGGAAAACTTGAAAAAGAATTATCTGATTTAGAAGAAAAATCACGTGAACTAAATGTCGTCTGGCAACGTGATAAAACGCAGCTTGATGAACGTCGTAAATTAAAAGAAGAAATTGAACAATTAAAGACAGAACAAGAAATAGCCCAACGGAAAGGTGATTTAACACGTGCAGGCGAAATTCTGTATAGTCGTTTGCCTGTGTTGGAGCGTAAACTGACAGAGCTTTCTGAAAAGAATGATCAAAAAGTTTTTAAAGAAGAAGTTACAGATCAAGACATTGCCCTTGTCGTATCACGCTGGACGGGGATACCTATTGAGAAAATGCTGACGGGTGAACGTGACAAGCTTATTCAAATGGAAGCCAAACTTCATGAACGTGTCATTGGGCAAGATGAAGCGATTCAGGCGATTGCAAATGCTGTTCGACGTTCGCGCGTGGGATTGCAGGATCCAAATCGCCCGATGGGATCATTCCTCTTTTTAGGACCAACAGGCGTTGGTAAGACGGAGCTTTGCAAAGCCTTAGCAGCCTTTTTGTTTGATGATGAAACAAATCTTGTGCGTCTTGACATGTCTGAATATATGGAAAAACATTCGGTTGCTCGTTTGATTGGCGCCCCTCCAGGGTATGTTGGTTATGAACAAGGGGGAGAGCTTACTGAGGCCATACGCCGCAGACCCTATTCCGTTGTTTTATTTGATGAAATTGAAAAGGCGCATACAGATGTCTTTAATGTGTTGCTTCAAGTACTCGATGATGGTCGTTTGACGGATAGCCAGGGACATACCGTTGATTTTAAGAATACGATTATTATTTTAACATCAAATTTAGGGGCTGAAATTCTAAGTGCGAAAGAGCCAACCGATGTGATTAGCGACGAGGTACGTGATCATGTAATGGATATCGTACGTCGTTCATTTAGACCTGAATTTCTCAATCGTTTGGATGAAATTACATTATTTAATCGTTTGCGTAAAACAGACATGGCCGCCATTGTTGGTATTCAACTTAAAAGCCTTCAAACACGCTTGGCCGATCGTAAGATATCACTGACTTTTACCGATGCCGCCCTTGGCTGGCTTGTTGATGCTGGGTATGATCCTATGTATGGTGCACGCCCCCTTCGCCGTGTCATTCAACGCCAGCTGCAAGATCCATTGGCATTGAAGATGCTATCTGGTGTTATTGTTGATGGTTCGGTTGTGCGTGTAGATGCTGAAAATGATGTATTAACCTTGCAAGTGTAGTAAGATTGCCTCATTTATGAATTTCTGCTTCCCACCAATTTTTTGTTGTTTGAATAAAATCATTTTTATTTAATTCAGATAATAAAACATTAACTATTTATCTATTAAAATACAATATATGTTTGTAACTTTTAGGTATCACCATGGAACAAGAAACATTATTGGTTATCCAGAAGTTGATGGCTATAGCTCAATTTGATCTTGAAGGAAAAATAATAGATGCAAATTCCAATTTTCTTAGCTTAATGGGATATAAAAAGAGCGCATTGATAGGGAAATATCATTGCAGCTTGGTTGACGAACGTTACAAGAATGGTCCAGGATATAGAGATTTCTGGCAGAGTTTAAAGCAAGGAAACTCGATCTCTCGTGAGTTCAAACGATTAAGAGCCGATAAGTCAGAAATTTGGCTTCATGCAATTTATTATCCTGTTAAATCTTCTGAGGGTAAGATTACCTCTATTATAAAAATTGCAACAGAAATAAGTGATATGAAAGCTAGGTATTATGATAACTATCTTTTACTAAAGAAGCTCGATGCGATTAATAGCAGAATACCAATAATAGAATTCAATATAGATGGTACGATTGTTGCTGTGAATCAAAGTTATTTAAATATGTTTGGGTACGAACTAGACGAAGTTATTAATAAAAAGCATGAAATGTTTCTTAGTGACTCTGATGTGGGTTCCAAAGAATACCAGGATTTCTGGGATATATTAACGTCGTCACAAATATTTGAGGGTAATTTTTTAAGAATTGGCAAAAATGGAAAGAAAGTACTTCTCAAGGCGATTTATTACCCTATTCTTGATGAAAATAGTAAGTGTAAACGTATAATAAAAATTGCTACACATATAAATAAAAAAATTGGAAAAATAGAAGAATCACAAGAAATAAAAAAACTATTAGGTGTATACATAAAATCTATCCGCAGTAATGCCGATCGAGTATCTGAATTATTGGATGTATAGACATAGAGGTTCTCCTTATAAACAGAATTTGTACTCCATAAAAGAAATTACTTAAAAATGCATTAAAAAATTCTAAAATTAAAATGAATCCGCTACTATGAAGTGTAGGCATTTTAGTGTGAAACATATATGCGGCGAATTCTTTTATGTATTTTAGATGGTTGGGGGGAGAGAGCTCTCGACAATAACAATGGTATTTCAGGTGCAATGCATTGGAAACGCCTCCTTCATACGTATCCTCATACCTTTTTACAAGCCTCTGAATCATATGTTGGTCTTCCTGATGGGCAAATGGGTAATTCTGAAGTTGGACATATGACCATTGGTTTAGGTCGTGTATTAACGCAGGATCTTCCTCGTATTGATGCCGCCATTGCAGATAATACATTTACAGAATTGTCTGCTTTTAAAGAATTGGTTGAACGCACAAAAGTAGGATCAAACCGTTGCCATGTTATGGGGCTCCTTTCGCAAGGTGGCGTTCATTCACATGAAAATCATTTATTTCATGCCGTACAGCAGCTTGCCAATCATGGCATCACTGTTATTGTGCATCCCTTTTTAGATGGGCGTGATACAGCGCCGCAATCGGCAAGTGAATCGTTAGAAAAATTAGATGCCCTTTTATGCGATACGATCAAACCAGGTTTTATGACAGGGCGCTATTTTGCGATGGATCGTGATAATCGATGGGATCGTACAAAAATGGCTTATGATATCTTCATGAAAGGTAGCATTGCCGAAAGTAAGTCACCTACTTTTTTGGCAGCACTTAAGGCGGCATATGCATCCACGATCACAGATGAATTTATCAAACCAATTGCCATTGGCGATTATGCAGGTGTTATGCCAGGTGATA
Organism: Alphaproteobacteria bacterium; assembly: GCA_947488275.1. Taxonomy (GTDB): domain Bacteria; phylum Pseudomonadota; class Alphaproteobacteria; order Paracaedibacterales; family CAIOTO01; genus CAIOTO01. The sequence goes on from CANKZX010000005.1 coordinate 22,595, forward strand.
CATGCTTTATGGTTAATTTTAGGGCTGATCGTGTACGGCAATGGTTGTCAGCGTTTGCTCTGCCTGATTTTGATGCCTTTGAAACGTCTTCCCCGCATCTATCCTATATCTTAGGGATGCGTGATTATTCAGATGCTCTTTCACATCATATCCATACGCTATTTCCAACGATACCCGTATCGGGTGGGCTTGGTGAATGCATAGCCGATCATTCCCTTTGTCAGTTACGTATTGCTGAAACTGAGAAATATGCGCATGTAACCTACTTTTTTAATGGCGGTCAGGAGGTGCCATTTGATGGAGAAAAGCGTATTATGATTCCATCCCCTAACGTTGCTACATATGATCTTGCACCAGAGATGTCTGCAGAAACAGTTACGGCGCATGTTGTTGAGGCGCTCCGCCAAAAAAATGAACACTTGATCGTTGTGAATTATGCCAATCCTGACATGGTTGGGCACACAGGCGTAAAGGACGCCATTAAGAAAGCCATTGAAACCGTAGATAATGCCCTTTCGATTCTTGAAAAAGAAGCCTTGCAGAATGATTGGTTGCTTATCATAACGGCCGATCATGGAAATGTAGAATGTATGACGGATTATAGTGGACAACCACACACGGCACATACCTGTAATCCCGTACCCTTTCTTGTTATTAATGGTGAAAGCACAACACGTGACACCTTGCATTTTCGAAGCAACGGGACGCTTGCCGATATTGCGCCAACGATTTTGCATTGGCTTAATCTTCCACAATCAATACACATGTCTGGAAAGGTTCTTTTAAATGGCAATTAAAATAACGTCTATGCCTTTTTCATATCATTTTATGAAACTTCGTCGTCATGGCGAGCTAGCTTTGCTGGTGTGGCCATTCAGAACAACAAATATTTCCGTAATAACAGCCACTGGATCACTACGTTGCCTAAAGGCGCCTCGTGATGACGATGATTCGTTGAAATTTAGTAAAATCATTGATAATGGATATGCACGAGATGGGCGTTTATTGCGAATAATAAGGAGTGGGCTTATCGGCTGCTTTATGTTAAACCCTTCAGTTCTATTGTCTGCAAAGCCAAAAACACTGCATACGCCAGGTGTGCATACGGTTCATGATGTGCGACAACAATTAATTTATGTCACACAAAAAATTCTACAAACGGAATATGCTCTTATTTTGGCGAATGAATCTATTAAAGTTGGCAAAGAACGTGAAACGAAGGCGCTCGGTTCCATCAATCAACAACAGGCGCGCATGGGGCATGTTTTTCAGAATTTACGTCACATTCAAGAGGCGCCTCCGTTACTCATGGCACTCACCAGCCCATCAACAAATGATCTTGTGAAAAGCATGATGTTGCTGCAAAACATTGCACCGCAACTTAATAAAAAATATAAAATGCACCTTGATGATATGAATAAGCTTAGTAACATTCGAAATGAGAATAAGAAGGTCATTGAGATACGCAATCAACACGAGGCAAAATTGCAGGAGCTAAGCCAAATGCAAGAAGATCTCCTCAATCAAAAATACCGTATCTATTTTAATGCCTCCAAAAATCCAAATCTTGAGAAGCTTGTGTCGACACAAAATAAATGTAACTCTGAAAATGGCACGCTTAAGCACTTTGATGATCTTGTACATCAAATCGAAACGCTTTTATCGACATCAACGGCACAATCAACACGCGAATTTTCATTATTATTACCTGTTAATGGGCGCCTTAGACCAACCTTGCAAAAGGGAGATCTTCCCGATTTAACCGTTCAATATGAAGTGGCGTCAAATGCACAAGTGATGAGCCCCCTTGAGGCAAGCGTTGTTTTTGTTGGGTTTGTCCCAGACTTTGGACAAGTTATTATATTAAAACAAGATGACTTTTTCTGCGTGATAACAGGGCTTGGTGTTGTGAATTGTTTCTTAGGGGATACCCTGTTACCTGGCGAGCCTATCGGACGGATGCCTTACAAAAGTGATACGGCGGCTCCGCATTGCCTTCGCATAGAGCTTCATAAAGGTGGGCAACACCTTGATCCAAGACCTTATATTAAGTCGGGTGAGACACGCGTGACATGATTATTTAATGATTTTTCTTCACACTTAATCCCGAATTAAGGCTGAAAAGGGTCTTTTATACATAAATAGATATAAGATAAACGTTGAAATATAAAATGTTTTATGCTAGAAGAAAACATTATTTTTTTCAAAAGGATTGTGAATACATGAATAATTATTTTAAGTTTCTATTAATTATCATGCAAACAACTGTTTGTTGTTTTGCGAGTGGGGTAATTGATAAAATCGAAAACACGGATTCAGTGCGTTGTCAACTGTTTAATGTAAGGCCAGATATTCCTATATCAATTGGTGGAATCCCAGTAAATCGCAATGCTTCGATTGATGGGTGTACACGGGGTATTAAGTCACTGTTAGAAACCGCAAAAGTTTCAGACACACGTGCAACAGATGCGCAGCGAAAAATCGTTATGCAAGCTGTTATGGGTGGAATTGTTATTCATTTAGGTGATGATCGTTTTCGTCTAAAGGCGCATGGGCGCAAGCGCACGGATAAGCATTATAAACATTATGAAATCTTACGTTTGACAGAACAATTGGCTTATGATTTTGCTATAAAGGGTAAGATTTTAGCTACTAATTATGATAACTTAACAGCCTTTAGTGGATTGAGTATACATGTAATTTATGATTGGCTAGGAGAGGTTTTTGCAAAACATTCCGCTGGAATTCTTATTGCTAATTTAGCGAACCACGAGGGAATACCTTCACAGTTTGTGCCATCATTAGTGCAGCAACGTTCAGCAGCATATGCTGGATTTGAAGATTCTTTTTCAGCTAATATGAAACGTAACAATCAGAAATTAAAGGGAAAATCAACGACAAGTATGTTTGGATTGCCTGCAGCAAAAGTAAGTGCTGTGCGTGCAACACCATCTGCTTCGACGCAGCCAAATGTTTCACATGCATCTAAGATGCCTTCATCTTCATCAGCACAAGGAAACTTTGGGATGTTTTTTGAGGATGATGATAGTGATAGTAGTGATAGTGATGATTTTGAAATGCCTGCCGCCCCAAGCCGCCCAGCCGCATCATCAAAACCCTTTAAAGGGAATTGGACGGAATCCTTCCGATTAAAAACGGGTGAAACAATTCATCATGCACCAACGCATGTTCAAATGGGTGGGATGAGGTCTGGTGCAGGACTGTCATTGGCTTGTAAAAATTATAATGGGTTTTCTTTACAAAATGGTGGTCTTTTCGTTGAAACGGACTCAACAAAAGAAGACTTTATTGCTGCGTTAAAGCGATCTGGTCTTTTGTAAAAATCTTTTGCAATAAAAATTAAGGGAGCCCCATTTGGGGCTTTTTTATGGGTAATATTATTTGTATTTTTGGTATTTCTTTTGCATGCGTTAGATACTAACCCCAGTTCGGGATTAGATAACAGAAAACCCTATATGTCTCCTACCGTCATCACGAAAAAGCCAAAGGCTTTTATGGTGATCCACTGGCTGTTATTTCGGAAGTGGCTATTTTACTCAAAAAGATTATTTTTCTGGATGGCCACACCAGCTTACGCTGGTTCGCCATGACGGCCGGAGTATAGGGTTTTATTAAAACGTAATCCCGAATTGAGGTTGTTAAATAATCACGTGTGATGTCACTATTCCCTTCGTAAAAAATGATCTTTGCTCTATAATCGGTTTTGTTAATTTTTGTAAGATCGCATGTGCGTTCGATTCATGATTAACATCAAAATAATCGGTGTTTTGCCTATCGTTCAGGGTCTTAATATCTGAGTCCTCGGTTTCTATTCCTTGTATTATAGCGAAAAAGGGGGGCTGAGATCTTAAGATGCTGAAGAAGGTAGCGCCGCTACTGCCAATTACGATTGGCTTATTTACATAAAAATAGAAAAGAGACTTGAATGAGTAACATGTTTAATATTCACCGCGAAGAAATAAATTGGGGTGGTCGCACGCTTATCCTTGAAACAGGTAAAATCGCGCGTCAGGCGGATGGCGCCGTTATGGTGACCTATGGTGACACAACGATTCTATGTACCGTTGTTGCGGCAAAATCAGCGAAAGAAAATGCTGATTTTTTCCCGTTAAGTGTTCATTATCTTGAAAAAGCATTTGCCGTTGGGCGTATCCCAGGTGGCTTTTTCAAACGTGAAGGAAAGCCGTCCGAAAAGGAAGTATTAACATCACGTCTAATTGATCGTCCGATTCGCCCCCTTTTCCCTGAAGGATTTTATAACGAGGTGCAAGTTCTTTGTACCGTGATGAGCTTTGACTCAGACGCCGATGCTGATATTGCAGCCCTTATTGGGGCGTCTGCAGCGCTTTCCATTTCAGGGATTCCATTCTTAGGACCTATCGCCGCAGCGCGCGTTGGTTATATTGATGGTGCGTTTGTTTTAAACCCCATTCAAGAACAACGTGGACAAAGTATTCTGGATCTTGTTGTTGCAGGTACGGTTGATGGTGTTTTGATGGTTGAATCGGAAGCTAAAGAATTGTCCGAACAAACCATGCTTGATGCGGTTGTGTTTGGTCATGACGCATTCCAGCCTGTGATTAACATGATTGCGCGTTTAAAAGCAAATGTGGCAAAGGCTGTATGGCCAGCGGCGGCTGAGAATCCTGTTATGGCAAAAGCATTGTCTGCTGTCACAACGGTGTGTAAAGCCGATTTGATCACAGCTTATGCTAATCGTTCAAAGCAGGATCGTTATGCAGCTATCGATGCGGCAAAAGCGAAGATGAAAACGGAATTAGCCGCTGAATTTACGGGTAACGAAGGTTTGCTTGATATTGCCTTTGAATCGTTGCAGTCGGCTATTTTACGTGGGAATATCCTTGATAAAGGTAGTCGTGTTGATGGACGTGCATTAACGGACGTTCGTTCAATTGTATGCGAAATTGGTGTATTGCCACGCACGCACGGCAGCGCTTTATTTACACGTGGTGAAACACAAGCGTTGGTTGTAACGACACTTGGTACGGGACAAGATGAACAGATTATTGATTCGTTGGATGGTGAATACCGCGAACGTTTCATGTTGCATTATAATTTCCCATCCTATTCAGTTGGTGAAGTTGGCCGTGTATCAGGTCCAGGGCGCCGTGAAATTGGGCATGGAAAACTTGCATGGCGTGCGCTTGCACCGATGGTTCCAACAAAAGCAAAATTCCCGTACACCCTTCGCACCGTATCTGAGATTACAGAATCTAATGGTTCATCTTCAATGGCAACCGTGTGTGGTGCATCATTATCAATGATGGATGCTGGTGTGCCTTTAGAAAAAGCCGTTGCTGGTATTGCGATGGGCTTGATTAAAGAGAATGATAAATTTGCTGTATTATCCGATATTTTGGGGGATGAAGATCATCTTGGGGATATGGATTTTAAAGTTGCTGGAACAGAAGCAGGGATTACAGCCCTTCAAATGGATATTAAAATCACCAGTATTACGGCTGAAATTATGAAAATAGCCCTTGCGCAAGCAAAAGAAGGACGTCTTCATATTCTTGGTGAAATGGCAAAGGCTATTCAGGGATCACGCCCAGCTGTGAGCGATAATGCGCCGCGCCTTACAACATTCTCTATTAACCGCGAGAAAATTCGTGACGTTATTGGGGCAGGTGGTAAAGTGATTCGTGAAATTTGCGAAACGACAGGTGCAAAAATTGATATTCAGGACGATGGTACAGTGACAGTCGCTGCCCATAGTCAAAAGTCACTCGATGATGCCGTTGGTACAATTATGTCAATTGCAGGTGACCCTGAAGTTGGCGCTATTTACAGCGGTACGGTTGTGAAAATTGCTGAATTTGGCGCATTCGTGAATTTCATGGGGGCACGTGATGGCTTGGTTCATGTCAGTGAGTTAGCTGATCGCCGCGTGGCAAAAGTAAGCGATGTTGTTAACGTCGGTGATGTTGTTAAGGTGAAGGTTCTTGGTTTTGATGACCGTGGCAAGGTTAAATTGAGTATGAAACAAGTACCAGCAACGGACGCTGAATTAGAGAACGTTGCTGCATCTGCATAATAATATCTGATTGTTTAGCTAAAAAAGCCCAGGTTCGCCTGGGCTTTTTGTCGTTGGTATCGTTGGTTATTAACGATTGAAATATTGCACAAATTCTTGTGGGTGTGGGCGAAGATTGATATCTGAAATTTCTGCTTCTTTCAATGCGATATAGGTGTTGATAAAATCAATGTCAAACACACCGCCACTGAGGAGGTATTCATGATCGTCTCTCAATGCCGTTAATGCTTCGGTTAATGATTCGCATACGGTTGGCAACCCTGCTGCAATCTCTTTATGTTCAAACAGATCGACCGTTTGTGCCACGCCAGGGTGAATTTTGTGCTTAATACCATCAAGTGCTGCCATTAGTAATGCTGAAAAACAGAGGTAAGCATTCGCACTTGGGTCAGGGAAGCGTACTTCAAACCGTTTAGCATTCACGTTTGTTACATACGGAATACGACATGCTGCTGAACGATTGCTGGCTGAATAAGCGCAAATGACTGGCGCTTCATAACCTGGTACTAGACGCTTATAACTATTCGTTGTTGGATTGGTAAAGGCATTTAAACTTTTGGCGTGTTTTAGAATACCACCAATTGCAAATAAAGCGAGTTCTGATAGCCCAGCATATTCATTTCCCTTAAACAATGGCATTCCGTCATTCCAAAGCGAAATATGAACGTGCATCCCTGAACCGTTATCACCAAAAATTGGTTTTGGCATAAAGGTCGCTGTTTTATCATAGCTACGTGCACCATTTCGAACACCGTATTTAAAAATTTGTAAATTGTCCGCCGTATCGACGAGCGTGCCGTATTTAAAGCCAATTTCGTGTTGTGCAGGTGCAACTTCATGATGGTGCCGTTCAATAACAAGACCCATTAAGGTTAAGGCTTCAACAACATCGGATCTAAAATCATTGAGCGGATCCAATGGTTGTACGGGAAAATAACCTCCCTTAACAGGGCAACGCGCGCCATGATTGCCAGCCTCACGGATAGCATTTTTTTGCGGGAATTCATTTGAATCAAGATGATAGAATGATTCAGTCATCTCAGACGTGTAAGCAACTGAATCAAAGACAAAGAATTCGGCTTCAGGACCAAAATAGGCTGTATTTGCAATACCATGTTTTGTAAGATGTGCCTCTGCTTTGCGTGCAATATTCCGTGGGTCACGGTTATAAAGAAAACCGTCGCGAACTGTTCGTGTGTCTGCAAATAAAAAGGCAGTTACTGCTTCAGCAAATGGATCAATACGGATAGGGTTCTCTTTTAAAATATCAGGAACAACCAAAATATCCGAATCATTAATAGGTGACCATCCTTTAATGGATGAACCATCCACACAAAATCCATCCGTTAAAAAAGGTGCATCAACAATTTTAGCGGGGAAAGACATATGATGCCACAAGCCATTAATATCAGTAAAACGGATGTCAACAATTTGAACATCATTTTCTTCGATAAAAGATAGAACTGAATCAATTTGTGCTTTATTTTGTAAGGATATTTTGGTCATGAGGGTGCTCTTTTTGCATAAAAATCGTTACCACATTACAAAAAATGCATGAATACGGCAAGGGGCTATTTAATTAAATTAAGCATTCAAAACTTGCTGTAAGGCGTCTAATTATGATATCAATAACACACAACAATTTAATAGGAAGAACCCCGTCACGTGTCAATACAATCAGATTATTGGATTCGCGAGCAAGCCCAAAAAGGCATGATTGAACCGTTTATTGAATGCCAAAAGCGTGATGGTATTATCTCGTACGGGGTTTCATCTTATGGTTATGACGCACGTGTGGCACCTGAATTTAAAATTTTCACAAATGTGAACAGCGCCGTTGTTGACCCCAAGAATTTTACCGAACATAGCTTTGTTGAACGTGAAACCGATGTGTGTATCATCCCGCCAAATAGCTTTGCGCTTGGGCGAACTGTTGAATATTTTCGTATTCCACGCGACGTTTTGGTTATTTGTTTAGGCAAATCGACCTATGCACGTTGTGGTATTATTGTGAATGTAACACCGCTTGAACCTGAATGGGAAGGGCATGTGACGCTTGAGTTTTCAAACACAACACCGCTTCCTGCAAAAATTTATGCAAATGAAGGGGTGTGCCAGTTTTTGTTTTTCAAAGCGGATCGCGAATGTGACGTGTCGTATCGTGATCGTAGTGGAAAGTATATGGGGCAAAAGGGTGTTACTCTCCCACGTCTTTAAATCACCCTATTTTTAAATTAATTGTGACTTCTCTTTAATTCTTAGATAGAAAAAATAAAATGGATCGTATTATCATTAAAGGTGGCACACCCTTACGTGGCTCTGTTCGTATTAGCGGTGCAAAAAATGCATCATTGCCATTATTGGCAGCTGGTCTTTTATGCGAGGGAACCTATCAGCTTCACAATGTTCCTAATCTTGCTGATATTCATTCAATGATTGAATTATTAAAACAGCATGGTTGTAATGTAGCTTATCATAATAATACGCTTACGATGGATGCAATGAATATTGTAAATACGATGGCTCCATATGATTTAGTACGTCGTATGCGTGCCTCTATCTTGGTCTTAGGACCACTTGTTGGTCGTTTTGGAAAAGCACAGGTATCATTACCTGGAGGTTGCGCCATTGGTACACGCCCTGTTGATATTCATATCCAGGGATTGCAAAAATTAGGGGCGCATATTGAATTAACAGAAGGTTATATTCATGCAACAGCGCCAAATGGATTGGTTGGTGCCGTAATTGCAATGCCTGTTATATCGGTTACAGCAACTGAGAATTTAATGATGGCGGCTGTTCTTGCAAAAGGGGAAACCGTTCTTGTAAATGCAGCGCGTGAACCTGAAATTATTGATTTAGCGAATGCGTTAACGGCGATGGGTGCCCATATCAGTGGGGCTGGAACAGATCGTATTACGATTCAAGGGGTGACGCAGCTTAATGGTGCGACGCATACCGTTGTCAGTGACCGTATTGAGGCTGCAACCTATGCTATTGCTGCGATTATTACACGTGGTGAGCTTGATTTGACACATACAGATTTGGATCTTATTCCAACGGTGAGTGAAACACTTGAAAGGGCAGGGGCAATTATTACACGGCATGAAAATGGTTTTACGGTTAAGGCAACTGAAACACCAATTCAAGGTATTGATGTGATGACTGAACCCTTTCCTGGTTTTGCAACCGATATACAAGCACAAATGATGGCTTTGATGACGCTTTGTGAAGGGGCTTCAATGATCACGGAAACAATTTTCGAAAATCGTTTTATGCACGTCCCTGAATTATGTCGTATGGGGGCAAATATCACCGTGCACGGCTCATCAGCGCTTGTTCGCGGTGTTCCTTATTTAAGTGGTGCGCCTGTCATGGCGACTGATTTACGTGCGTCTGTGTCATTGGTGTTGGCAGGGTTAGCGGCACGGGGAGAGACAATTTTGAATCGCGTCTATCATCTCGATCGTGGTTATGAAATGCTTGAAGAAAAACTTAGGAACTGTGGCGCACACATCGAACGACGTCATGCAGTAATACCACATGAGACCGAATAACGTACCTTTATTCAGTAAGGGATAAAATACACTGCCATTCTTTTGGTGATACAGGTTGAACGGATAAGCGTGACTGTTTAAGGAGCGCCATTTCATTTAAATCTGGAATGTTTTTGATTTGATCAAGTGAGATAGGTTCTTTAACGGCGCGTATAGCTTTCATATCACGTAATCCAAAAACACCTGTCGGATCGGTTGGGTCAAGTCGGTATTCACCGATAACTTCAACAATTCCAACAATACGACGTTCTTTGACGGAATGATAAAAAAAACATAAATCACCCGCGTGCATGGCTTTTAGATGATTACGTGCTTGGTAATTTCGAACGCCATCCCAGGGCTCTATTCCCTTTTCAGCATGCTGTTCCCATGACCATGTTGATGGTTCTGATTTTATAAGCCAGTAGGCTGTCATTTTTGATTACCTTTTATTCATCATATCTTAACACTATCCCCTCATTGAGCATATTATATTAACGTGATCCTTGTGGGCGTTGATGAGGTCTGCTGGCACCAGCACCCTTAGATGGGTGAGGGCGGCTATTCGGTCTCCCTTGTGATGGTGCGTTTGGTGATAATTTATTTGATGGCATAGCATTTGGACGACGTGGTTTTTCACTATTTCCTAAATGACGTTTTTGATCGCCAAATTTACCGCGAGCAGGTGTTTTACGAGAAAGTTCACGCTTTGCGTCATCGATTGCTGTGAGGCGGTCAGATTCAGTGCCGACGGTTGTGCTAATTTCTGTTGGCAGCGATTTTCGAATAAGCTTTTCAATGTCTCTTAAAAAAGGTTTTTCATCGGTACTACAAAACGAAATAGACGTACCTGTTGTATCGGCACGCGCTGTTCGACCAATGCGATGAATATAGCTTTCAGGAACATTTGGTAAATCGAAATTGATCACGTGGGATACGGCATCAACATCGATGCCACGCGCGGCAATATCCGTTGCAACCAATACGCGAATGGTGCCTGCCTTAAAATCATCCAATGCTTTTTGACGGGCATTTTGTGATTTGTTGCCATGAATAGCCTCGGCTGGAATATTATTGCCGCTGAGGCGTTGGCTGATTTTGTTAGCGCCATGTTTTGTACGACTAAAAACAAGCGCACGTGTAATTGTTGGATCCTTCATGATCTGAACAAGTAAGGCATTTTTATTGGCTTGTTCAACAAAGATAACGCGTTGGTCAATTTTTTCAGCCGTGGTGGCAACAGGTGTGACTTCAACAGTAACTGGATTTGATAATACCGTGTTGGCAAGATTCGCAATATCTGTTGGCATCGTCGCTGAAAACAGAAGTGTTTGCCGTTTAGCAGGGATCATTTTTATGATTTTGCGTAAATCATGAATAAAGCCCATATCAAACATTTGGTCAGCCTCATCCAAAACGAAGAAATCTAAGTTTGTTAAGACGATATGTCCTTCGTTTGCAAGATCTAAAAACCGTCCTGGCGTTGCGACCAAGATATCAACACCTTTTTCAAGATCACTAATCTGACGCCCTCTGCCAACGCCACCAAAAATGGCAATTGTTTTTAAATCAAGGAATGTTCCATAATTATTAAAACTATCGGCGATTTGTGCGGCGAGTTCGCGTGTTGGCGCTAGAATAAGGGCACGTATTTCTTTTGCTTTGCGTTTTTTTGGAAATGTTGCCATGCGTTGCAATATTGGTAATGAAAAAGCGGCCGTTTTTCCTGTTCCTGTTTGTGCAAAACCAAGTAAATCGCGTCCTTCGAGTAAATGCGGAATCGCTTGCTGTTGAATGGGCGTGGGGATTGTATATCCTTCTTTATTGAGTGCACGAATGAGTGGTTCAATTAAGGCAAGAGCCGTAAATGTTGTCATAAAAATTCCAATTTAAAATGTTTTTGAGTGTTATTGCTTATTTTCTTTAGTTAATTTGAGTGTGCGCATTTTTGTGCATTCTCTTGTTTCATTTTTTCTAGGTAATCGAGGGCTCTTATCTTGCCATCTTCAACGGCAGGTTGATTAAAAGGATTTACATTCCAAAATTGTGCAGCCGCAAGTGTTTCGAGCATAAAATACATCATGAGCGAACCTAAATTATGTACATCAATATGGGTTAATTCAATGTGGCGTATAGGGCAGCCGTGATGACGTAGCGTATCAATTGTTGCTTTTTGTTCAGCAATCATCAATTCACCCATTGAATGATGGGCAAGCGCCGTAATGGACGGATGTGATACGCCTGTTGGTAAGGTGATGGGTGAAAGAAATGTTTGGGTTTCAAGGGTTAAAATAGTGAAAAATTTATCACGAGGACCATCAAGATAAAGCTGTAATTGAGAATGTTGATCAACGGTTCCAATTGCTTTGATAGGGGTTGTGCCAACAGATACGCCTGCATGATTCTTTTTACCCAGGCTTTCTGCCCAAAGTTGCGCAAACCATTCGCAAACTTTACCTAACTGATTGGCATATGCCATAAGAATAGATTGAGAAATTCCTTGATGTTGATATGCAACTTGCATGAGGGCTCCAGCAAGAGGAGGACATGTTTCAGCAGTCGTATTGATCGCATTCAAAAAAGATTCATTTGCCCCTGCGCAAAAACGTGCAACATCAATTCCGACAATCATCGCAGGCAATAGGGCAACACATGTAAACACAGAAAAACGACCACCAACATCGACAGGGTGGTCAATGCAGGTAATATCATAAGCGGTAGCTATGTCACGCATGGCATTGGCTTTAGGTTCCGTTATGATGCGCATGTGTGTTTTTGGTGCAAAGGTTTTCCATGTTTGTAGTAATGTCAATGTTTGCATCAATGTTTCAGCCGTATTACCTGATTTTGAAATGGATATCACCCCTGTTGTTAAAGGGTCTAAACACGCTAATACTGATTGAAATGCAGTACTATCAATATTATCCAAAAAATGCAGTGTTGGGTGTGTTTGTTTTATTTCTGAAGTGGATGCTGCAAGAGCCGTTAATGCTTGCCCACCAAGGCTGGATCCCCCTGTGCCCAGGATAATGACATCCTTAAATTTCTTAAACATATCGGCGTGTGGCTGTAGTTCCTTTATGGTTTGATCGGCCTTTTGTACATGTTGAATTAAAGGCCACGAAGATTCGAGTGTTTGTATATAGCTAAAAACAGCGTCAGCATTTTTCCAAAGATCCGTCATGTTTGTTGTATTTAATTCAGTCATTGGGCTACCTTTTCAGGGAAGTGTGCATTATAATGTGACTAACGATATCAATTTATATGTTAATTAGCAATAAAAAGTTTTTTTATTTAATTTCTTGTTTTTTATTATTATAAAAATATTTTATATAAGGATTTTGTATTTATGAATATTTTGATGGTTGGTGGTGGGGCAATGGGTGCCGCACTTAGTGGGTGTTGGTATGAATTTAGTGTGACGATCATTGATCCTGTTCAGACGGGATGTTTGCGATCGATAGAGGATTTGCCGTCATCGTATCAACCTGATGTTATTGTTCTTGCTGTGAAGCCGCAATTGATGGAATCCGTATTGCCCATGTATGTTGATGCGTTTGCCGGTATGCGTTGTGTTTGGGTGAGTGTTGCAGCTGGTTTGCCAATCACGTTTTATCATCAACGCGCCCCTGAATGTACTTTTGTTCGTTGCATGCCTAATTTGCCTGTTTTGTATAAAGAGGGGGCAATTGGTCTTTATTCAGCGCATCAATCCGATGTTTTTGATACAATGCAGATTTTGTTTTCACGTGCAGGTCAGGTGGTTTGGGTGGATGATGAAGCCGATATGGATGCTGTTACCGCTTTGTCGGGTAGTGGTCCTGCGTATTGTTATGTGATGGTTGAATGTTTGACTAAGGCTGGCATAGCGCTTGGATTATCAGAGGCAATTGCAACGGCATTGGCGCGGCAAACCCTGATAGGGGCGGGGGTGATGCTTAAAAACGATGAACGGAATGCGTCTGTTTTGCGTGAACAAGTAACCAGTGCAAAAGGGACAACTGAAGCGGCATTACACGTTTTGATGCAGGATGATCGATTAGAACATACGCTTATGGATGCGATGCGGGCGGCGTACGAACGCAGTCGTGTTTTGTCAAAAATGGAGTAAGAAAACAACGTTATCATTCCTGTTGACTTCATTATATGTATATGCCATGACTATTTTTGGTTGATGATTTCAAATAAAGGATTGATTTATGAATAAAATTTTAACTACTTGTATTGGTGTGGTTTTTTTTGCCACGTCTGCTATGTGTGCAGAGTTTGTAGCAGGGCATCCAAATGATTTATTGGCTGAATTTACAGCGGACTATGATGGTCTTAGATTCAATGTTCGCTATGCAACACGTGCCGACGAAAGTGCCTTTGAGAGATTAAAAGCAGAACACAATACGCAAGACCCTCAATTTATGCCTGATATTGGGAATGTCTTTTCTTATCAAATGGGGCGTCTTGGGTTATCAGACGTGCAATTAGCATCGAATAATCCTGTTCAAACATGTGCGTGGGCGCTTGTTTTGTTTACAGAACAACAAATGGATCCTGAAAGGGATGAATTGAAAGACGTATTAAAAGCGGCATTAAGTTTTGGACGTTTACCTATAGGTGTTCGGAAAAAAATGATGGATGCGGATGGTAATGCTTTATGTGATGATAACGGTGAAATAAAATATACAGGGGGGTATCATGAAATAAATCACGCAGGTATTATTGATTTTTATAGTGAGATTGGTGTGCTTGACGCTCATGAAAGTAGAGCTGAACGTGCACGCATCGATAATCGTGGTCTTGCTACCTATAATATCGTTGCAAAAGTAGATACGTTTTTACCGAATCAACTGGTAGAAATTCATAATTTTGGTATAAATTATACTCGATTTTTAAGCCAGAAGGCACGTGAAGGGGATGTTCGGTGCCTTTTGCCTGTTGAAAATACGGTACCATTTTCTCTTGATCTTATTGCACGTTTGAGACAACTTGATCATCAACAAATGATTAATGTGGGTTTAATTCAATTTGAACGTGATGGATTTCAGGAATTTAAGCCAGGTTTTAATTCGGTTGTGTATGGTGCATCACTGTAAAAATTGAATTTTTATAGTGGTACTTTATCCCCGTTCATCGACGGGGATTTTTTTATGCATGTCCACACTCTAACGCTAACGCCGCTGGATTTACCCCAATGGATGCCATAGCTGTGCGCCATTTTTCATCAACAGGTGCATTGAAAATAAGGTGTTCATTTGCGTCAACCACTAGCCACCCATTATCACTGAGTTCTTTTTCTAATTGTCCTGCTGTCCATCCAGCATATCCTAAGGCAACAATTTTCTTCTTAGGCCCTTCACCACGGGAAAGCGCTTTTAAGATTTCAAGTGTAGACGTTACACCAAATTGATCATCAACAAAAACGGTTGAATCAATCGCGTAATCAAGGCTATGAAGAACAAAGCCACGCCTAATATCAACAGAGCCACCATATAAGATTGGAAGATCCGTGCAATTATATCCAATTGTAATGTCCACTTGCTTTAACAAATCGTGAAATGAAAGACCTGTTAAGTATTTATTGATGATAATCCCCATGGTACCGTTTGCATCGTGCCCACAAATGTATATGATGCTTTGATGGAATCGTGCATCTTGTATATAAGGCATTGCAACGAGTATTTTTCCAGAAAGCTTTGACAGTTCTAAAGCATGAGTATTTTTATATTTATTCGGCAAAGCTTATAATCCTTGTTATTTACTTATTTTCATTATACAAATTAAGTATTACGAAATTATTAATTTTAAATATTAAATTGGGGTTGTTCTTTTGATTATTTAGCCCTATCATAATTTTGTGTCTTTATAATGTGAGTGTGCTATGTCTCTTCATCATGATTCGAATCATGACTATCACTACATACGAAAAGTTAAGAATATCCCGATGCTCACAAGTGATGAAGAAATCGCACTTGCACGAGCGTGGCGTGAAACACATGATCGGGTTGCTGTTGAAAAGCTTATCAATGCGCATTTGCGTCTTGTGGCAAAAATTGCGGCGGGTTACCGTGGCTATGGTTTGCCGCTTAGTGATTTGATTGCTGAAGGAAATGTAGGCATGATGCAAGCGATGAAACATTACGATCCTGAAAAAGGTTTTCGTTTGTCGACGTATGCAATGTGGTGGATAAAGGCGAGTATTCAAGAACATATTTTACATAGCTGGTCGCTTGTTAAAATTGGAACGACAGCTGCACAGCGTAAGTTGTTTTTTAATCTTAGAAAAACACGTGAAACGATTCGTGGTGTGCATGAAGAAGATCATTTAACGCCAGAACTTATCACGGCACTTGCCACTAAATTAAAGGTACGTGAAGAAGAAATTGTGCATATGAGCCAACGTTTAATTCGTGATAATTCATTGAATTCAACACTTGGGGGGAGTGATGATAATCAATCAGAATGGATTGAATGGTTGACGGATGAGCGCGACAATCAGGAGATTCAGCTGATTCAAAAGGATGAACTTAAAAAACGTAAAGCACTGTTTAATAAAGCAATGGAATGTTTGAATGAACGCGAACGTAAAATTATTAGGGAACGCCGTCTGAAAGAGCCTCCTTTAACTCTTGAGGAAGTTAGTCTTAATGTGGGGGTTTCACGCGAACGTGTACGTCAAATTGAAAATATGGCTTTTACAAAATTGCAAAAGAATATTCGACGTTTGGTGAGCCCTCATCCGCATCATGTGTAAACCACAGTTCTGAATTAGATATGAGGAAAACATAACGTCTGCCGTCATAGCGAACCTGCAAAGCAGGTGTGGCTATCCAGAAAAACAGGCATTTCTGCAATAACAGCCGCTGGATCACCACAAAAGCCTTTGGCTTTTTCGTGATGACGATAGCATAACGTTTGGTGAGCCCTCATCCGCATCATGTGTAGATATTCTTTTCAGTATAGGCAATTTTTACCATATGGGAAAATTATGCCTATTGTTTTTATTTATAAAATTAAAAATATAGATCTATTTTATTAACTATATATCAAGTAAATATCATTTTTCTGTGTTGGCACAACATTTGCATCTTAATAGGTGTACATGTAGTTTAACCATTCACAGGAAGTGAGATTAGTATGGGAAGTAGTATTTATAGTAATATTGAAGCGATGAATTCACGTCGGTATTACGACATTAACTCGAATAAATTGGCAAAAGCGAATGCTCAGTTAGCCTCAGGTCGTTTGGAATCGGATCCATCCGAAAATCCATCAGCAGCAGCTGTGGGTTCTGTTTTGACGTCAACCATTATGGCGCAAACGCAGGCTGTTGCCAATGTGACGCAGGCATCTGCGCTTATTCAGTTGGCAACAGGTTCATTATCATCTATGAGTCAAATTTTGGTGACAATGAAATCACGTGCAAGCCAGGCAAATTCTGGTGCAATCAGTCCTGCACAACGAAGCATGTTAGATAAAGAATATCAAACATTGCTTAGTCAAGTTGATAAGATGGCGAATACAACATGGAATGGTGTTGCACTTTTTGCTGGTGCAGGCGGTACAGCAACACGTATTGCTACAGCGGCTTCGATTGGTGATGCGGATGGAGCTGTAACAACTGATATTTCTGGTACGGTAACATTAGCTGGATTCGTGTCAGGTGGTGTTCAATCTGTTGAAGTTCGAGGGTCTGATTCTACAGCAGTGAACGTTGATGTTAATATTGGTGGGCAAGTTTTCTCTGGCAGTATTACTTATGGAACAGCTGGTAATTATGTACTTAGTAGCAAAAAAGACCCAACAAGCTCTGTTACATTAGATGTAACGGGTACAGGTTTGGATTCAACAAAAAAGATTAAAGATCAGTTATCGCAATTATTTAAAATGGACGTTGGTGCGCCACTTTCATTTAGATCTGCATCAACTGATTTATCGGCAAGAATTACGGATGTTTCATCGGGGCAAGCCCCATCAAAAGTATATGCTCTTAGTTATGGATATGACGAAGGTGCAGGGAAAGTAATTTATAAATTAAGTAGTAGTGATAATGTTTGGACAAAAGAATATGATCCAAGAACAAATGCCGAGGTGATATCAAACAAAGCATCACGTACGGTTGTTTTTGAAAATGGGTTTAAAATTGTTACAGCTGATGATAATGATGAAACCGCGCCAGTAGCAGGATATGAAATTATTAATATTTCTGGTGGTACAAGTATATCTATGAGTTTTCAAATTGGTGAAAATTCATCTGATGCATTGAGTCTAGAGTTTCAATCGGCAACAACATCTTTGCTTGGGATTAGTGGTACAGATATTTCAAGGCAAGATTCAGCAGCTGATGCTGTTGGGAAGATTGAATCAGCACTTGCCCAGGTAAATAATATGATTGCAGGTTTGGGAAGTAAAAAGACTCAGCTTAGCTTTACGAGTCAATCCTTAAGTTTGCAAATTCAGAACGAAACGGCTGCACGTGCAACATTTACGGATGCCGATATCGCTGCTTCTTTGCAAGATTCGCAGCAATATCAGGCGCTTGTCAATATGTCAGCAAGCATTTTTCAGAATAATTTAACAATTCCGAAAAAATTAGCTGATATGGTGGCTTCTGTTTTAAGGATGTAGAGTTTCTCTAACAATTAATATGTGCGGGGGTTGATTCGCTTCTACTAACAGAAAAGGATTAACCCTATTTTAAGGAGATAGGTAGAATGGCTGTTGAGCTTCGAAATGGTGTTGTAACGATGCCGCCAACGATTGGTGGTAAGGCGGAGATTAACATCAATGAACTCGCAGATAATATAGCGGCTGCTCAAACAGTAAAGTCAAAAGAATATATTGAAAAGATTTCAGTTAATAATGAAAAAGTTGTTGAAATTGAAAAGTTACGTGAAGATACCACTGCGTTTGTTGCAAATTTACAGAAATTAACGAATGATCTTCGAAGTAATGTTGGCAGTGCTGCTGCAAAACCAAATGCCCTTAATGGCAAAATCAATATTCCTAAACAGTTTGATGGTGCGGTGACAATGACGTTGAGCCCCATGGCGAAGGCGTCAAAAGCCGATTACGCAATTAACGTTATGCAAGTTGCCCGTGTTGACCGTGTTCGAAGTGGTTTTCGGTGTAATAATCCGAATGAAGCCATTGGCTTTTCGGGTAGTCTTGTGATGAATGGATATACATTCGCTATTACAAATGACACAACATTGAATGAACTTGTTAATCAAATTAATTCAATATCATCGGATGTTGGTGTCAGTGCATCTCTTGTTGCCTTAAACACTGGGTCGGATTATGTGCTGGAATTAACAGCGAATGATTATGCGGAACCGATTGATTTTGATGCAATTGCTGGATCGATCGATATGCAAAATGGTGATGGTTTTCAATTTTCATCAATATCGACACCTGTTGATGAACTTGCTGGAAGGGTCGATACCATTGAAAGTGGTCTTGCAGTTGAAAATGCAGATGCACCATTGGGTTTTGTTGGAACGCTTGTCATTAATAATAAGAAAATTGTTGTAACAGCCGAATCGACATTGAACACAGTCGTTGCCGCCATTAATAAACAGACAAAGTCTAATGTTGTTGCACGTATTAATACAATAGGTGGCACACCAAACACGTATACGCTTTTATTAACGGGAACCATTCAAGATGTTCCGATTAACTTAAATGGCACTGCTGGAACGCAAAACTTGCAGGGTGCAGATGGTTTAAGGCTGCCAGAACATAATACGGATAGCGATACACTGATTGCAAAATTTATGTATAACGATTCACCAGAAATAATGACACGTAAAACAAATACAATTGATGATTTAATCTCTGGCGTGAGTTTGCAGTTTCAATTTCAATCCACCAAAGATACGATTTTTTCTATTCAAGAGGATCGTACGCAAGCTTTTGATGCCATTACAGCACTTGTTGACAGTTATAATGTTATTGTTGATCGCATTAATGAACATCGAAAAATGCTCCCTGATGGAAAAACACCAGATCCATCCGCTAAATTGTATGGTGCTGATATTATTGATTCGATTGAACAAATATTGCAAGGCTTTACACGTTTGTCACCTTTAGGTTCGGTGGAAGGGGACTATTTAGATTTAGCCGATATTGGTTTATCAATGGGGGCTGTTGACCCAGACGCAGGAACAGTTGATCTGAATCGCAAACTTATTCTTAACAAGCAGCAATTAACATCAGCGATATATGATAATGATTTTGAAAAAATTGTTAAATTGTTTGGTAATTATTTTCAATCATCAAACAACGATTTCAAAGGCTTTAAAATGCCTGATGATTTAAGTCCGATAATTGGAGAAAAAACGGTTATTATTGCAGGAAAGAATATTGCGGTTGAGTACGTTTATGATGTAGGTGCATCTTCGAATGGGGATTTTGAATTACGCCAACCAACACAATCATTGGGTGAAGAAGTAGCAGGGAAAACGGTCACATTAACGTATAAAAATGTTAATGGTATACGTACGGCAACACTTTCAGGGTTGGCTGGTCAAACGGATGTTTCTATTGATGTTGTTGGGGCAACCATTGCCTTTCCTAAAGATTCGATTTACGCGGGTCTTGTTCTTGAGTATACAGAGGCACTTCCCGCGCCAGGGGAAGAAGTAACATCGATTTTGACACTGCCTGAATATAAGGCAACGCTTTCAATGGCAGGAAGACCCGATGTCGTTGTTCATGGTGTGCAAAATGACCATATTCAATTGCCAGCGGGTTCCATTTATGCTGGACTTGAATTTGGTTATATTGTGAGTGGAAATGTGCCATTAGGTTTTGGCGCGCGTACACGAACGACATTAACCCTTACAGAGGGGATAACAATTAATGCAGAAAAGTTATTAACGCAAGCCGTTGCGCGAAAAAGCCCAGGTGCAGATTCCATTCCAACGAGCATGTTTGATATTGAAATCGATAAATTACTAAAAGATAACGATAGCAGTCAACGACAAATTGATATGTTTGATCAAATGGCGGAACAAACAAAAGAAAGTATGAGCGCACGAAGCCGTAAATATTATGAAATTTCTCAAAAGGCCAAATGGGTTGATGATTTTCTCGATTTTCAATTAGCCAGTATGAAAGAAAAATAGAAAGAATACGTATGACATTGATACACGAGGCTTATCACTATAACCCTTTAAATGACACAGCATTGCGTCAAATTGCCTTTCTTTTTGGTAAAGCTGCTGATTTTTTAGATAAAAGTGCAATGCACCGCGAAGAAGGTAATTTTGAAGAGTTTGCCAATATGCTCCAGCGATCAATCGCACTTATTCAAGGTCTTTCTGACGTTTTTGATGAGGCATTAGAATCGCAGGATCTTAATCGTATGCCTCAAGAGGCGTTAAAAGGCGCTTATCCTCACACATGGAATGATTATTTTATCGTAGTGTTGCAGGGAATTAGTGCCTTATTGCAAAATTATACATCCGCCCAATCGACACAGATTTCTAAGAATCTTCGTGATATGGAAAACCTTTGGGTTGAGAGTAATTATCAAATGGCGGAAAAACGTTTGTTAGAAGAACAAAAAAGAAAAGATTTAGAGAGGCTAACGCAGTCAGAAATTGATTTTGATGCGATTGATGATGCGCATGATCATCTAATTTTACTAAATGAGCTTACGCTTGGTCGTGATCTTAACATGTCACTTTAATCATTGTCCGCTTAAATAAAGAGGGGTCTCATACGAGACCCCTTCTCTTTATTTGATAACCAAATGTATTTTATGCAGCTGGAACAACTTTAGTTGCATCAACAGCTTTTGGTGCGTCTACAACTTTTTTGTCATCTTTTTTCTTATCAGCTTTGTGCTTTTTCTTGCCATGTACTTTAGCTGGCTTATCTGATTTTTCAGCCTTGTCAGCTTTTTCATCTTTATGAGTATGCTTGCAACATTCTGTTTTAATGTCAGTCATTGGTGCCCATGGCTTTTCAATGCTGTTTAAAGCCTCTGTTAATTTGTGGTCTTTTTTGTGTGCTTTATGCTTTTTCTTACCGTGTGCTTTAACCGCTTTTTTGTCTTTTGCAACAACGGCACCTGGAACAACAGCAGCAGGTTTAACAACAGCTGGAGCAATAACAACAGGTGCAGCTGCAGCAACAACAGGAGCGGCTACAACGGGTGCAGCAACAACAGGAGCGGCTACAACAGGGGCAGCAACTGACGCAGCTGTTGGATCTTGTATTGCATAAACAGCAGCTGTTGTACCTAGCGTAATAGCCAAAACGGCACTGAACATTTTTTTCATAATAGAACTAACTCCTTAATATCAATTTAACATGGAACCGAGAGTTGGACCATTCCCAACTGGATCTACCTTTAGTTTATACCTTAAGTTATTAATAAAACCTTAAAATTTTAATCGTAACTGATATGTGTTTATGATGACTTGTGACTTTTGCGACATCAAAGACACAGTTTTTATTAAATTCTAAAGGTATCCTTAAAAAATAAAGGTAAAAACGGATGTGTATGCCACTTATTAATAAATTACCCATTTAAAACGTATAATAATCTTATTTTATTTTTTTCTTATTAATAATTGAAAAAGACAAAAATGATACATATATTACTTTTATCCAATTGATAATATATAAAATATAGGAAGAGGATTTTTTTATGAAAAAAAATAATAAGATTTGTTCAATAATAAGTTCATTAACATTTTCTATGATTATGGTCAGTAATATATATGCTGCCACTATAGAGGTTGCCGATATTGAGTCTCAAACCTCATCACATCAGTTCCTTCAGTTTACGCATGAACAGAAATCAGTTTTTGCTGAAATGGTACCTGGTATTCTTGATGAAGCGTTTATACGATATTTTGCTGAAGAGTCTGAATCTTTACTAGAACTGCCAGATCTTTTGAGCTTTCTCGCATCTAAAAGACAGGCTATTGCTATGGAATGTGCAGTACGTGGCTATATGAATGAGAGGGAGGCACTTTCTTTTGGTCAACCTAAACCATCTGAGGGTACATTTTCTGGGACTGGCGTGTCATCAGAAAGGGATCCCTTATTTAGGGATTCACTTTTATCGTTGATGCGTAAAGAGGATAATTCATTTAATCAGAAAACCTTTATTTATCAAAAGGCGCTACCACCTGTTTCTACTGGTTTCTCCAACAGTTTGATGATGGATTATTTAAAACAAAAAGAAAGACGTCCTTATTTTATGGAGCGTGCTACACATGATAGCGCCGCCTTTCATTATCTCGTTGCATCGAATCACCCAGATCTTATCATGGAAAGTTGTCAAAAGGTGCTTATGAAAACAGGACCTAAATCTATGCGTGCATGCTTATTTGATGAAGAATTAGGAATGCGCGTCATAAAACGACGTTTACAATTTGATTCAGGCGAATTGATCGATATTGGTGGGCTTTATCAATTGTGTCGTATGAGAGATTCAGGTTTTTCAATTGGATCAGGATTCTGTCTAGGTGACATTTTAAATGGTTGCAGCCTTTTAATTGCACATGCACCAACTGAAAATATTCAGCCACTCATTACGCAAGCAGGTTTGTTTTTTAATATGGCTCTGCAATGGGATAGCGCTGGTGACCAAAAACTTTTTTTAAACGACATTGCACGTTTCTTTTTCTTTCAAACACATGCAATGCCTTATGTGAGAGGAAGTGAATCAATTACAAAATGGGTAATTGAGCTTTTAGCAAGAAAACATCGAATGAATTTGGTTTATTCATCAGAATTTGAAGCACGCATGCCCTTTGCCATGGAAGAAAGTACTTTTATTGATTATTGCGATCAGCATCTTGAATTACATTTTATTAATCCTACCGATGCTATTATAGCAGAGCCTGTTGTTTCAATCTAAAATGGTTGATAACCTCAATTCAAGATTGCGGCGAATAAAAACCTATAGTTTCCGTCATGGCGAGCCAGCGTAAGCTGGTGTGGCCATCCAGAAAAATAATCTTTCTGAGTACAATAGTCACTTCCGAAAAAGCAGCCACTGGATCACCACGGAGCGATGCTCCTCGTGATGACGATTACGTAAAATATATAGAGTTTTCTTCATGTTTAATCCCGAATTGGGGTTAATAAATTGCCTTAGCTGTTACCACATTGACCGCGCCAACGCAAGAAATGATCGCACACCGTTAAGGCAAGCATCGCTTCAATAATTGGGCGTGCACGTAAGGCAACGCAAGGATCATGACGACCATTGATAGGAATGCTTATTGGTTGACCGTTGTTTGTAAGTCCTTGGCGTACTGTTTTGGTTGAACTGGTTGGTTTAAAAGCAACCAGTCCTGTGATTGGTTGCCCTGTTGATATCCCTGCAAGCGTCCCGCCTGCCTGATTTGATGTGAACGCAATGGTGTTATCTTCATTTAATGTCATTTCATCATAACCTGTTTGGGCAGCGCAGACATCAAATGTATCCCCCATTGCAATGGCTTTAACGGCATTAATGCCCATCATGGCTTTCGCAATATCAGCATCCAGTTTATCAAAGACAGGTTCCCCTAAACCTGCTGGCAAGCCATGTGCTTCGAAATATAAGGTAGCACCTGCGGATAATCCATCTTCTTTTAATTGATTAAGTTTTTGAATCCAGCGGGGCAGGGCAATAGGACAGGGGCATCCTATTGGGTTTTCCTCCGTATTTTTTATGACAAAATCCCAATCAATAGCTTGTGTATTGGTAATGGCATTATGATCGCCTAATTGCTTGACGCAACTTCTAATTAAAATGGGACGTTTTAGGGTATGTTGAAGAATAATGTGTGCAAAAGCGCCAGCTGCAACACGTGCGGCTGTTTCGCGTGCGGAGGCTCTGCCACCACCGCGGTGGTCACGATGCCCATATTTTGCATGATACGTGTAATCACCATGCCCAGGTCTAAAATATGTTTTCAGCTCATCATAATCGTTTGATTGTTGATTTGTGTTTTTAATGATAAAGCAAATAGGTGTTCCGAGTGTTTTTCCCTCAAACAATCCTGATTGAATCTGAATAATATCATCTTCAGTACGTGCTGTAACATAACGATTTTGACCTGGCTTTCGGCGATCAAGGGCGTTTTGAATCAAGGTGATATCAATCGGAATATTGGGTGGCACACCATCCAGGACACCTCCAATTGATTCACCATGGCTTTCGCCAAATGTTGTTAAACGAAGTAATGTGCCAAATGTATTTCCAACCATATCATATCCTAAATTCGCATCTTAAACTGACCGTATTAAACCAAAAGAAATTCTGGATTAATGATCATTATCCCTGTTTCAATGCTAATATCGATAACAGCATCTTTGTTAAAGGGGAGTGTTATGATTTTATTATCTGCTTTAATATCGAAAAATTCACCTGCACCAAAATTTTGAACACCTAAGATGGATCCGTAACAGGTGCCTTCTGAATCATTGATGCGAAGCCCTATTAGATCTTCATGATAAAATTCATCGTGTGCTGTTTGTGGAAGTTGATCACGGGTAATGTAAAGATGGGTGCCACGGAGTTCTTCCGCTTGGTTGCGTGTGGTTATGCCTTGCACGAAGGCAATGACAGAGTGAGGGCTTGACGCACGCACATTTGACACTTTAAAATGACGACCCTTTGCATCAGTGAGCGTTTTGTAAAGCTGAAGGCTTTCTGGATTCGTTGTGTATGTCTTAATTTTCACATGACCTTTTATGCCATGTGCTGCAACGATTTCACCAAGGCAGATTGTTTTTGTCATTTATGATACGTATGTAATAAGTTGGTATGTATAGAAGTACCTATTTTAATCGAAAAGGTCAATCACCTAGGATTAAATCCCTCATTAACTGCTCATGTAAGGAGGCTTATTTAGTGTGCTCCTTCTATTCATTCGGTTAATTCTTGAATCTATTACCTAAAATCGCTTATAAACATATGTAATGCATGATCGTACGTTTTTTATGGTGCGTGTGGGCAAAATACAAAGAAAATTTATATCTTTGATACATTTGTATAGGGAAAAATTATGATACCACATTTATCTGTTGTTGTGCCTGTCTATAATGAAGAAGCCAATATTCCTCATCTTGTTGATCGTCTCATGAAAAGTCTTAATGTACTTCATACATCATTTGAAGTTATTTTTACCAATGATGGGAGTAATGATCAAAGCTTATCTTTATTGCGTGAAGCAAGTGCTGCGTATCCATCGAAAATTCGTATTATTGATTTTAAGGGGAATTTTGGTCAGCATATGGCGATTATCGCCGCTTTTTCTGCCGCACGTGGTGACATTATTGTGACACTGGATGCTGATTTACAAAATCCACCAGAAGAAATTCATAAACTTATTACTAAAATGAATGAAGGTTATGATTACGTGGGGAGTTATCGTGATAAACGGCAGGATTCATTTTTTAGAACGCATGTTTCGCGTATGGTTAATTGGATGCGTGAGAAAATTACAGATATTCAAATGCGTGATCAGGGGTGTATGCTGCGTGCTTATCACCGATCGATTATTGATAAAATTGTTGAAGGAAAAGAACATTCAACATTTATCCCAGCGCTTGCCTATAAGTTGTCACGAAATCCAACTGAAATTGAAGTGCATCACGCTGAACGTGCCGCAGGTGAATCAAAATATAATCTATATAAACTAGTACGCTTGAATTTTGATTTGATAACAAGTTTTTCAATTGCCCCTTTGCAACTGTTTACCATGTTTGGTTTATTAACATCGTTTTTAAGTGGCTTTCTTGTTTGCTATCTTTTGGTTCGTCGCATTTTTATTGGACCAGAGGCAGAAGGACTCTTTACCCTTTTTGCTATTGCTTTTTTCCTGATTAGTGTTGTGATTGTCGGTATTGGACTTATTGGTGAATATTTAGGTAGGCTTGCCCTTAATTTAAGCCCACGTCCGCGGTATGAAATTCGAACCCTTTACGAAGATGAAAAATAGAGTAAGGATGTCCTTATGAAATGCCTTGTTTTTGCCTATAGTCAATTGGGGCATGATTGTCTTCGTTATCTTGTTGAACACACATCGTATACAGTTACAGCGGTTGTAACGCATGATGATCATCCGACTGAATATATATGGTTTGATTCCGTAAAAAATTATGCAAAGGCGCATCATGTTCCTGTGTTTACCCCCCTAACATTGAATGATCCTGTGATTCAAGCCCAGCTTGCGGTGATTGATGCGGATGTTATTTTATCGTTTTACTATCGTCATATGATTCCTGAATCTGTTTTGGCAATGCAACGCCTTGGTGCCTACAATATGCATGGGTCTTTATTGCCTAAATATAGAGGGCGATGCCCCGTTAATTGGGCAATCATTCATGGTGAATCAGAAACGGGTGTTACGTTACATCATATGGTAAAGGCAGCTGATGCTGGTGATATTGTTGATCAGGCATCGACGGTTATTATGGCGAATGATACGGCAGGCACTGTTACCAAACGGTTGAACGCCCTTGCTGTTGATGTGTTGGCACGAAATATTGATTTGATAGCAGAAAAAAAAGCACCGCGTTATTGTCAGAAAGCAGATGAGGCGACGTACTTTGGTGGAAGAAAACCAGTCGATGGAGCGATTGATTGGTCGTGGTCAGCACAGCAGATTCATAATCTTATACGTGCGCTTCAACCATCTCCGCAATATCCATCCGCATTTGGGGTCTTGAATGATACGTTTTATACATTCTGGAAAAGTGAGCGTGTCGATTGCGAATGTGTGGATGACATATTGACGAATGAACAACTGCCAGAGGCAATGCCTGGTGTTCTTATTAAAGCGCGAGAGCCAGGTGTTTTTTATGTGTCATGCGGCGAGAATGGGCAAGAAATAATTGTTGTGTATGCCATTTCCACATAATTGGACGCATTTATTCTTTATTCATTTATCCCACTAATGCACGAATACGCTTTTTTAATGCATCCGTTTGTGATGAATCTGTAAAGGGGCCAACGTGAACACGCCACGTATTTTTACCATTCTTTAATTTTTCTGAAATAATTTCAGAAGGTAATTCATTTTTTAATTTCTTGGCAAAGGCAATTGCTTGTGTTTTATCGGTAAAAGATTGTTTTAATTTAATAACATAAGGCTTTGCTGTTGACGTGGATTGCGAATTTGTTTTAAGAAGCTTTCCACCTTTAACAGTTGATATTTGTTTTGGTATTTTTGTAATCGCTGGTTTCGAATCATAGCTTGGACTGTTTGCTTCCAGTGGGCGTCCATGTATTTCTTGTTCGTATATCTGGAGCCACGTACGTTTCAATCGATCTTTACTTTGACGATGTCCATTTTTAGCGAGATAATCCGCCAACGCTTTACTTTCTGGAACAAGTGATTGAACACGAACACGCACGGTTCCTTTTGTGTACGACCCCAGGCGTTTTGCCGCTTCCATTGATAAATCAATGATTCGACCTTGGTACACAAAAGGCCCACGGTCATCGACAAGAACCGTAATGGTTTTTCCATTTTCTAAATTTGTTACTTTAACAATGGTTGGTAGGGGAAGTGTTTTGTGCGCTGCTGTCATGGTATGCTGGTTGAATTTTTCACCAAGGGGTTTTGGCTTGCCATGAAAACCAGGACCATACCACGAGGCAAGTCCTTCTTCGTCATATTCATAATGCGTTTGCGGGTAGTGCATTGATCCACGTACATAATAGGGTTTGCAGCTACCACAAAGCCCTGTAACCTTTGTCTTATTTGAATCGCCTGCGCAACCAATTAGTACTAAAGTAGAAGATAATAAAATAAAAAAACGATACCACATAATAATCTTTTTCAAATAACAAGTTACAGGTCAAGTCACAGATAACGTAAAAACATATTGTCAGATCCTAACAAAAAATTAACATTTTGCCAATTGAAATGTAGAAATAAAATCAATAATTACAATTCATTCTGTAAATGTCTTCTATATTTGTTATATTTGACTTTTTTGTTTTATGAATTTACGACTTTAAAAAAAGCGTTAATTCTGAATCAGAAAATCTTTTTCTTGACTTTCATTCAAAACAAGCGTTTTTTTGAAGGGAATATCCCTTTTATGAGGTCTTGTATGTTTGATTTGAATCGTTGGCTTGTTGCTGTCTCATTTTTATCCTTTTTGTCGGTTGATTATGTGTATGCTAAGAAGGTGCATCATAAAAAACATAGCCATAAGGTTGAGGAAAAAGAAACCAAGAAGACAGATAAAAAGCTGGATGAAAAATTGGGAGAGAACCCTTCTTCAAAGCCAACGACACCTTTTATAGGCATGCCGATTGATATTGATGTTGATGCACGTGAAGTTTATTTGATCGACAGCGAAACAGGTGCCGTTCTATTGGAAAAAGATGCAACACAGCCTATGCACCCGTCATCGATGACAAAAATTATGACTGCTTATCTTGTGATTCAAAAGATAAAAGAAGGTGTGATTAAACCTGATACGATTTTGACCGTCAGTAAAAATGGATGGCGTGTTGAAGGGTCATCGATGTTTTTAAATTTAAATGATCAAGTGAGTGTGGCTGACTTATTAAAAGGACTCATTATTCAATCAGGTAATGATGCCAGTGTTACGTTGGCTGAAAATATTTCAGGCTCTGAGGCGGCTTTTGCTAAGGAAATGACACGTGTTGCCCATGAAATGGGCGCGACCCAAACGCATTTTGTGAATACTAGCGGACTTCCCGTGCCAGAGCATTTAACAACCGCTAAAGATCTTGCAACGATTTCACAACGCGTAATAAAAGATCATTCTGATTATTACCCAATTTATAGCGAAAAAGAATTTTCGTATGGCAAAATTAAACAAGGGAATCGAAATCCATTGTTGTATAAAAATATTGGATGTGATGGGATTAAAACAGGGAGTTCAAGCGTTGCAGGTTATGGTATGGTTGCGTCATGCCTTCAAGATGGTAGACGTTTGATATTGGTTATAAACGGACTGAAAAGCATGCAGGCGCGTGCGAATGAGGCGACTAAATTAATCACATGGGGTTTTCGTAGCTTTGTGAATAAAGAAATAGCAACGCAAGGTAAAGTTATTGGCGATATTCCCGTGACGTATGGCGAGCATGATTTTGTAACGGCGGTTGTGTCTGCAAAGCGCGTTATTACTATTCCAAAAGCATTTGAGAGTACCCTTAAGACATCAATTGAAGCTTTTCCAACCGTAGAAGCACCCGTTGCTGCAGGCACTGTTCTTGGAAAGATGACCATTACAAGCACGGCACTGAATGAGCCTATTGTTATTGATTTAGTTGCTAAAGCGCCTGTTGAACGTGCAGGGCTTTTAAAGTATCTTGGACAGTTATTGGCGTCCCCTTTTAAGAAGAAATAAGCCGCAATGCGTAATGGATGTTTTTGGAATAATACCTGTTATTTTAATCAAGTATTGTTTGTTATATTAGGTGCTTCTTTGCTAACAGCAGAGGAGGGGGGTGTTACCCCTGAGGCGACACATGAGACGCCTGCATTTATTCAGAAAGTCACGTCAGATGATTTGCTTAAAATAAAAGAATTTTGGAATGGATTGTTTGCTATTAAAGCCTCTATTATTCAAATGAATCCAGATGGTACACGTCTGACGGGCACGTTGTGGCTTAAAAAAGCGAAAAGTGGCGATGAACGCCTAAGACTTGATTATCAAGATGATTACAAACAGCGGCTTATTATAAAAGATAATGAGTTGTTTATTGTTGATTTAGAAGAGAAAACAACGGCACCTTATCCGCTATCGATGACGCCTGCACAGTTATTACTTAAACGCCCTTTAAATTTTGATCACGATGTTAAGATCATTGATTCAGCGCGGCAAGGGGATGATGCGCACATTATATTGGTGCACCCCAGTGATGAAAATGCAGGGCGTCTTGTTCTTTTTTTTAACTTAAAAGGCGGTGTTCGTCTTTTGCGATGGAAAGTTATTGACGCACAAGGTAACATCACAGAGGTTGAATTGGATCAGAAAACACTTCAGCTGAATGATTTTAACCTTGTGCCAGAATCACTTTTTTAACGTTTTATCTTTTATGGAATTTAACATGTCAAAATCCACTTTTTCGTCGTTCTTTGAAGCGTTGTCGGCTACAGATTTGCTTGTCATCTATGTTGATGGTGCGTGTAGTGGCAATCCTGGTCCTGGTGGTTGGGGGGTTGTTTTTTCGGCAGGATCGCACGAAATAACTCATGCGGGTGGTGATGCTACAACGACAAATAATCGTATGGAATTGCAGGCAGCAATTGAAGCCTTGAAATTATTACCTGAATCAAGGCAGGCAACGCTCTATACTGATAGCCAGTATGTGAAAAATGGGATCACGTTATGGATTGAGGGATGGAAAAAGCGCGGATGGCTTAATTCAGAAAAAAAACCTGTAAAAAATCAAGATTTATGGCAAGAACTTGATGCCCTTAAGCATGCCCGAAGAATCGAATGGCAATGGGTTAAAGGGCATGATGGACATCCGTTAAATGAAAAAGCGGACACACTCGCGCGTCATGCCATCATTGCGGAACGGATGCGTTGAATTCTAACGTAGTCTGGTGGGTATAAATACTTCTTGAATACGCTCCAACGCCCAATCCAATTCATCTTTTGTAATGACAAGGGGTGGTGCTAAACGGATTGTGACTTTATGTGTTTGACGGGCAATAACCCCTTTATGCATAAGGGCTATACATAAATCGTGTGCTGCGATTTGATGCGGATCAATATCGATCCCAATCCAAAGACCACGTCCACGAATAGCTGTCACATAAGGAGATTGCATGGCGTGCAGACGTTCACGTAAATAGGCGCCAAGTTCAGCACTGCGTTCGGCAAGGTGTTCGTCAATTAATACATCCAATGCTTCCTTGCCGACGGCGGTAGCCAGTGGATTGCCACCAAAAGTAGAGCCATGACTGCCAGGGTCTAGAACATCGATGACAGCACGTTTGCCCGCAATCGCCGACACAGGCAAAAACCCACCACCAAGCGCCTTTCCCAAGATAACGATATCAGGTTTCACATCTTCATGATCACATGCCAACATGCGCCCCGTACGGCATAGCCCTGATTGAATTTCATCAACCACAAGCAAAATATCTTGTGCACAGCAAACCATTTCAACAGCTTTTAACCACCCCTCAGGGGGCATGATAATGCCTGCTTCACCTTGAATAGGTTCCGTTAGAACAGCGCACGTGTTTGGGGTAATCGCGGCTTTTAAGGCCTCAATATCACCAAAGGGCACAATTTTAAAGCCTGGTAGAAAAGGACCAAAATCTTTTTTATATGATTCATCCGATGAAAAACTAATAATCCCCATTGTACGTCCATGAAAATTACCAGACATGACAATGATTTCAGCTTGGTTATTGGCAATCCCCTTGACTTGGTATCCATAGCGTCGTGCAACTTTTATTGCCGTCTCGACGGCTTCAGCACCTGAATTCATCATTAAGGCTTTGTCTTGCCTAACAACACGGCATAGTGTTTCTAGAAAATCGGCCATTTTATTTTGATGCATCGCACGGGAACAAACAGATACACGCGCTGCTTGTTCTGTAAGTACCTTCAAAATACGCGGATGCACATAGCCATGACTAATAGCTGAATAAGCCGACAACATATCAAGATAGCGTTTACCTTCTACATCCCATAGCCAGACCCCTTCGCCGCGGCTGATGACCACTGGAATAGGATTGTAATTTTTGGCGTTTACGTGATCTTCACGGGCAATAAGTTCGGCATTTGTTGTCATGTGATTGTCCTTTTAAAGAGGGAGGGTGTACGTGTTAAATAAGCGTTTCAATGAATTTTATAATCCAATGAAGTGTTTTGTCATCAATATCTTTATCGGGGTTAAATTCCATGAGTTCAAGCGCCACATAATGTGGGCTATCTTTGATTTCAGTTAGAAATGATACGATGTCGTTTGGGTTAAGTCCATTGGGTTCCGTTGTTCCTGTGCCAGGTGCGAATATAGGATCGAAGGCATCAATATCGATGCTAATCCCAAATTTTTCTGTACGAAGGTTTTGCATAACCGATTGCAGGATTGGTTTTAATTCTGTCCTCATGCATGTTTTTGTATCATAAATTGAAACATTGTTTTTAGCGAGCAGTGATGCTTCACCTGCCTCAAAACTTCGAATGCCGAATTGGTATAAATGTTCGGCAGCCATGACAGGGCTATCTTTGCAGGCAAGATCTGTCCACGCCTTGATGCCCTGTCCCAATAAAGCTGCAACAGGCATGCCATGGGGCGATAAACTCGTCGTTGTTTCATAGGTGTGTGCATCCATGTGTGCATCAAACCATAGCAGTGAAAAATCCGTGTTGTAGGCACGCTTGATGCCAGACCATGTTCCGATAGCAATGGAATGGTCACCACCAATGACAATTGGAAAATAGCCAAGACTGACGAGCGTTTCAATATGATGGCTAAGTTCTGTAACAACACGCGTCACATGAAATTGTCGAATGGCATGATCCTGAAGAGGTTTTGTGGCTGTTGATGGCAGGGGAACGGGTAAATGATAGGATGCATAAGTGTAAAATAAATCAGGATAATGCTGTTTAAGATGATGAATAACAACATGTGCGCCATTGGCTGTTCGTTGATCAGGTGCGCCCCATCCACTGGCAATTCCAATGATTGCAATCCTTTTCTTCATAAATGTCCTTAGCGTAACAGTCAAACTTATGCTAGATAGAATAGAGTAGCATATAAATTTAATGAGAAAAGAGAAATTATGATGCGTCTTCTCGATGTTTTAATCCATAAAAAATCGCTTTCAACACCGCCAATGTGGATGATGCGCCAGGCAGGGCGTTATTTGCCTGAATATCGTAAGATACGTCAGAATCATCCTGATTTTATGCATTTTTGTTTATCAAGTGATGATGTGGTGGAGGTTACATTGCAGCCTTTGCAGCGTTTTCCGTTTGATGCGGCTATTATTTTTAGTGATATTTTGGTAATTCCACATGCCTTGGGGCAACGTGTGTGGTTTGAACCTGACCATGGTCCTAAACTAGAGGCGGTTAATTTTGATGAACTACTCATTAAATCAGATACGGTTACGCTAAAAAACGTCCTTGCCCCTGTTGTAGACGCTATTGCAAAAACACGGGCATGTTTGGATAAAACAAAGGCGCTTATTGGTTTTGCAGGTGCGCCGTGGACGTTGCTTACCTATATGATTAGTAATGGAAAAACAGTAGATTTTAATACTGTCTTGCGTTTTGCTGAGACAAATACAGTGGTGTTTAAACAACTTCAATCAATGGTAGAAGAAAAAGTGATTGAGCTTTTGAATATGCATATCGAAGCTGGATGCGACGTTGTTCAAATCTTTGAATCGTGGGCAAAGGCGGTACCCCTTTATTTAAGGGATACGTATTTGTATGCACCACTTAGACGCATTGTAAAAGAACTTCGTTTGTGTCACCCTCAGATCCCAATTATTTATTACGGACGCGGCGTGAGTGATGATTACATACAATTGGCTGATTTGAAT
>CANKZX010000006.1 GCA_947488275.1 Alphaproteobacteria bacterium
AACGGATGAAGGGGATTATGACAAGCGTGCGCTTTATTATTGGGCAAAAATGTATTCCGAACAATTGCGCATCGGAAATGAATATGAAAAGCTCGCCAAAACGATTGGCATCCATATCTTAAATTTTACATCAATCATACAATCACCACGGTATCATCACCGTTTTACAATTTCAGATCATGTAAACAATCTGCATTATTTTAACGATTTTGAAATGCATACAATTGAATTATCAAAATTCAGCTCAAACGATGAAGCGCTAACGGAATTGGTTGGGAAAATTCGAACATCCCTTGATATTTGGATGGCATTCCTTACCCGAAATGACCTTCTAATACGAGATCATTTGCCGCCTGAATTAAATGAATCACATCTGAAAAAAGCCCTTGATGTGCTTCACATCATGAATTTCACCGATGAAGAACGGGATGCGTATGAAGGGCGTGCTAAATTTCTAGGACTTGAGGCGAGCGCCCTTCGCAAACAACGCCAAAAGGGGAAAGTTGAAGCACAGCAGGAAATGGCAATCGAAATGTTAAAAGACGCAGAGGCAGATGAGAAAATTATCAAATATTCAAAATTAACACAAGCCGAACTTGATGCGCTAAAGCTGTCGATTAAATCAAGTCTTTCTTAATACTGTTTAATCGTTTTTTTTCCTTATACACAGCCGCCCACCCTGGTTTGTTTGTTTGGACGACTCTTCCAATAGCAAGCGCATGGTCAGGCACATCGGTCGTTATTACTGAGCCTGCAGCTGTTATTGCCCCTTCACCAACTTTTACAGGCGCAACAAGAATGGTATGCGCACCAATATGCGCACAATCTGCAATAATTGTTTTATATTTTTGAAAACCATCATAATTGGCCGTAATCGTCCCTGCGCCAATATTGCATCCATCACCAATTATGGCATCACCAAGATAGGTCAGATGTTTCGCCTTTGCCTTTTTACCCATATGCGTTGCTTTTAGCTCCACAAAGTTACCCACTTCAGCGCCACTTTCCATCGTAACACCACCCCGAATATGTGCAAAAGGCCCAACGGTTACGCCACTCTTAAGTATACAATCAGACAGATATGAAAAGCTCTTAATACGCACATTCGCGTCAATCACTACTCCTTTACCAAAAGTCACAAAAGGTTCAATGACCGTATCTTGACCAATTTGGGTATCCACATATAAATGCACGCTACCAGATTGCTGAAACGTAACACCATTTTCACGATGCGCAGCAATTAAGCGTTGTTGAATAATGGTATTTGCTTGCTCAAGCTCAGCACGCGTATTTACACCTAAAATTTCGTCAAAATCAACATGAAGCGCTTTTGTTGTTGCACCAGCTTCCACAGCCATATGCAATAAATCGGTTAAGTAATATTCCCCTGCAGCATTATCGCATGACAGCTTAGGCAACAAGGTTTGCAACACGTGCGCACGTATCTTATAAACACCAGGGTTAATCCAAAGGCTTTTACGAATGGTATCATCTGCATCTTTGTATTCAACAATATGTGTTGGTTTATCGCCATCGAACACGATTCGACCATAGGGTAAATGGGCATCTGATTCAGGTAATTTTGCTTTTAAAAGTGTAAAATCAGCAACACTTTCCAAAAGATGCTGCAACGTATGTGCTGTAATAAGCGGCACATCCCCACACACGATTAATATATCTGTAATATCAGATTTCACGCCTGAAAGTCCGGTCATCACTGCGTGCCCAGTCCCAAGTTGTTCATTTTGAATGACAACGGTATGCGCCCCATATTCATTATGCGTCGGTGTTTTTGATGATGCCACAATAACGATTTGTGCCAAAGGTAATTGATGAAGCGTGTGTACGACATGACCAAGAACCGTGCGCCCCGATAAATCGTGAAATACTTTTGAAAAAGAAGAGCGCATACGACGACTTTGCCCTGCAGCCAAAACAATACATGCGGTTTGTTTGGTATGTGCGCTCATCTATAGGCTCTCTCGATAATGTATGGATTTACTTATTTATTTATAAAAAACAGTCGAAGAAAATTTAGAGATATCTAATTTTCTTTCGAAAGAGACGATTTAGATTTTTTATAGCTTTGTATGCGATCAAACTTCTTATTTAAATACTCTTTTAACTCTTGTTCTTTTTCAGTATTGAGCATCAGATGCATCATTCTTATCCCCTCTTTCATAGAATACGAACGACTCAATATCCCTTTACGCACTAACGCATCAACATTATCATGAACAGCACCATCAGTATCATTATTTACACATAATTCTAAATCTTTAACAAAAAACACAAGATCTTCAAGAATTGTATTTAAAAGACTTTGATTCAGCTTCTGACTAAAAAATTGCCTTGATAAAGATGCAAGTGGTTGGTAACGATTCATTACCTCTCCTGCATCACCGTCATCCTTTGCTTCTTCTTGTATAGAGGGCTGAATAAATACACCTGAACCATGTTCTGAGCCGCCATGTTCTTCCTGACTAAAAGGCTGTTTTAAAACTGAATCTGGACTTGGACTTTTTTTTCTTTTTAACTGTTGGCGAACGCTATGTTGACCATGAAGAGAATCTTCAGATGCAGCCACCACTGCAAAAAGAAAATCTATAGTGCACATCAATAATACGATAACCATACAAAATAAAAGATTATTTTTCATTTTCTCACCTTAACATTGATTGCAGGTTGTATAGTAAAATTATTCTCCCAAGAAGTCAATTCTAATAACGAATTAATAAAAAGAGTTTATTACCTGATTCATTTGAACTTAACGCTTTGTTAATCCGCTTAATAAGAGGATTTGTAAGATTAGCAAGATCATTTTTAAGCCTCGCTTTAAATTCCTTATGGGAAAGTATCAATATATTTCTTTGCACAGCCTTATTTCTTTGTGTTTGCAAAAGATATAATAACAGACGTGAACAACAATGACACATGGGTTTTTGCGAGATAAGTACAATATTTTTTATTAAACGATCATCATCGATTTCATCAATTGTTCTTAAAACTCTACTAATTGCTTTAGGTTCTGTATGATAGAGGAAAAAGCCATTATCAATAATAAACTGACCCTGATTACTGCCCAAATTAACCTGGCTATAGGCTTGACGAACAGACTGTTGATAGTCTCCCTCAAAAATATACAATTCTTCCGCATCACCATTATCCCCTGATTTATAATCAATATTTATAATCAATAACAGTTGTTGTATTTTCAGACGCAATCGATGTCACATCTGCTATCAAAACATCTTGTAATTTCAAGGAAATAATCCTTGATAAATTCCTATCATCTAAATGTTCAAGCGTATCGTAAAGAAGAAAAATTAATTTTGTTTGCTCGCCCGTAATTCTATTTATTTGTTCATCATTCGCATCAAAAATTTGAATATAATCATCAGGCAGTGTTTGCCTTACATAGCCAACGACAGGAATATTCGCTGTGACAGCAAATGCATGAAAACTACCACACAAAAACAAACACGCAACGTATTTTCGTAAAAAAAAGACAGTCATACAAAGGTCTCGGACAATTTATTATCCAACCTTGTTTAGTCATTTGTTCAACGCATACGTTATTATTAAATTTACAACTGAATATGTCAATAAAGTTGGAAGATAGGTTTATCAATGATAAAAAAATATCAATTATTTTTATGTACTTTATAGATAATTTTATATAAAATTAATTATTATGGTCACGATCGTGGCTTAAACGGAGGAATAAACACATGAAAAAGACCTTTATCACAACATTACTTTTAAGCGTTGTAGGAATTTCACATCTTTTTGCAACAACAAGCACAGCAACAGGAACAGCAGCATCGACAACGGGCAGCACTATCGCAGGATCGTCAGCAATAATAGGTTCAGCAACAATGGGCTCAACAACAACTGGGGCATCTTCAGTTGCGGCCGTTGTTGCTCCTGCAGTTACTGCAAACCCTGGACAAGTATATGTTGACACCGTCGTAACAACACTTGGAAATGCGTTATTACCTGATTACAACATATTATCAACCGTAATCGCTGCTTATATTATTCCAACAGATCCAAATGTAGACGCAGCTACTGTTTGTCTTGAACAAGCCAGTAATGGACGCATTTATCGTTTACACTCACGTTCATCATCCTCTAATGGTATTGTAAGAAATACGGGTGATTTAGCTGTTTTCAACGCTGATTTTTTCACAAAAAGCAAAGGGGACGATATTAATTTTTCAACGCCAGATTCAAGCAAACCAGGCACTGTTAAAACATTCGTCGGTAAAGTTGTTGCAAAATTAGGAAGTGTTATTTGTTTTGCACGCTATCGCTCCAATTAAATAATTACATATACCTCTTTCAGATGATTTTTAGCAATTCTGCCGTCATAGCGAACCTGCGTACCAGGTGTGGCTATCCAGAAAAACAAACATTTTCGACGTAACAGGCATTTCTGACGTAACAGCCCTGGATCACCACAAAAGCCTTCGGTTTTTTCGTGATAACAAGGGATGATAAAATTTTCGCAAAATCATTTGAAAGAAGTGTATCAGACCCATCGTGAATCAAAAGATCTATTTATGATGGGTATATTTCCTAATTTCCAAAGAACCAACTCTTAAGTATTTTTATTTGCGACCTATTTACGCTTTGTTAATTTTTTTTTGTTTAAATTAAACTAGATAAAATACAAAAGTTAGGTTAAATCGATGATCTTAAGATATTATGCACCTATTGCAATTGCCTTGAATATGACAGGGTTTGCATGGGGGGCGACCGCTAGTGCAACGCAATCAACATCATCGGTTTCATCAATTTATGGAAATGTACTCACACAACCCAATGACATAACGGTAACATCTTCCGCAACAACAGCATCAGGTAGCACAACAGCTTCTTCTACTGCAGGTGTAACAACAAGTGGCGGGTCATCGTCCGTATCTTCTATCTATGGAGATGTTTTATCAAGAGGACCTAGTGACACACCAATTTCATCAACAGATACGACCGTTGCAACTGATAGCGCATCAACAACAGCTACGGCATCAACACCAACAGCCACGGCGGCAGCTGCACCTGCACCTACTCAATCAAATGTTATCAATGTTCTAACAGCCTTTAATTCTCTTTTTGGTAATCCTATTCAATTGGCACCAACAGCGCCAACAGCATCAGCGACAGCACCAACACCAACACCAACTGTATCAATTACATCTATTGCGCCAACAACAGGAACAGGAACGGCAACAACCAGCACATCGGCGCTTGGTGTAGGCGTATCAGGTAACAGTAACACCGTTTCAGGTAACTCTGTTCCAACATCGGCATTGTCAACGTCTGCTACAGGTATATCTTCACCTAATAATACACCTGTCACTAATGCCCCAACAATGGCATCGAATACGGTAGTATCAGCAAGCACACCTACGGCAACATCAGCGTCAGTAGCACCTGTATCAACAAATGTAACGCCAACAAAACAAACAGCTGGTGGAACAAGTTCAATTGCAGCAGAAGTTGGCGCAGCCTCCGTCATTGGCACATCAACAAGTAATCCAGTAAACACAGGTTCATCACTAACTACCGTTGCAGCGGAAGTTGGCTCTATCGCAGGCAGCAATACCTCCATATCAAATGGCGCAACAAAAGGTTCATCACTTACAACAGTCGCGGCAGAAATTGGCTCATTAGCGACAGATGTTGATCCAGGTAAAAATGGTATTGCACCAGCGGCTTCACAAACGACTCAAGGCGCATCAGTACTCACAAGCAATCAGGCACAATCAATTACACAACAAGTTGTTAATGAAGCGCAATCACAAGTCACAAAAATTGTCTCTCATAATCTAAACAAACAGATAAAGGGAATACCACAAGAAGTTAAGACACAAGTATCACAACAGATTTCACAACAAATTGAACAGTATGTAATGCCTTATATATCACAACAAATTACACAAAAAATTGCGAGAAAAATGGCAGAACAATCAACATCTGATGCACTTGTAAAACGTATTTCCGATCAAGTTAACCTGCAAATTGCAGCTCAAATCACACAACAAGTTGCGCAGCAACTCACACAGCAAGCAAATCAGATTTCAACACAACTCACACAAGCTGTGGCGAATCAATTAACGCAAAATGGGAATCAACAAGTATCACAACAGGTTGCTAACGAACTTCACCTCATGGCGCAACAGCTGATTCAACAAGCAAATCAGCAGTCGTCTTCAAATGTTGGCACAACAGGGACTTCTGTCGTAACACCTGGTTCAGTGGCATCAAATAACACAATAGCAACAACGATTTCGCAGACAACAACTGGCGCAACACCAACGCAAATAACAACATCAACTGGTCAGGCTGTGGTAACTAACAACCAAACAGCGCCAACATCAAGTAGTCAAGTGGTTACAAACAATCAAACACCAACAGCAAGCCAAACAGCAGCGACACCAACAAAGGCACAACCAACTGTATAATATTGCAAAAATAACTTAATATGCTAAGGATGAATCTGTATACCTTCGGGCTGAAAGAAAAAGGTAACCTGACGTAGTTCAGGATTATCATCATGCTCAACGGTTTTAAAAGCCGCACGTATTGTATCAGCCTGCTGAAGAGATAACAAACCCCTCTCGGTTAAGGCTGTTATAAGAATGCCACCTATTGTTGTTTGTAACCCAACAACTCCCTTTAGCGACCCATTGGTATCAATGTCTCCTTTTAAATGTAAAACGGGCAAAGGTAACAGATTTGCTGAGTCTGTATTTGACACAGGCAAAACCAAAGGTGCCATTATTGACGCAACATTCGTAGTTGTATCATTTATCGCGACTGAATCAGGAAATGTAGCTGACTTGGTATTCACGCGCATATTTTTATCAGCATCGCTAGATCGTGATGCCATAAAATGGAGAGAATGAATCCGTCGTTTTAAATGACCGTTAATACCACCAATCACATGCGTATTTCCAGCATCAAGACCAAGTGCAACATGATCCAAATAAAACCATGGCACATCATACCCATTACTTCGTTTTTCAATAAGTGCCTCAATCACCTTAATCATAAAAAGCGATCCATGATCAGCTGAAAGCGATGGATTCGATAATTTTTTCATGATGAATGAAACGCCTTTAGCCTCCAACGTAAGTGATCGCAGATACGTTGGCGTTAAACGAACTTTCTGTGCTGTCACTCTCATTTCAGGTATTATCATAAAACTGACATTTGATAATTTGCAACACGGTAATGTTGAAATCCCCATTGAGAACTGCAAACGTGTATACTGAATACCTGCCTCTGTTAAGGCTTTTTGAAGGCTACTTTTTGCATAAAAATAACCATACCCCCCCGCACACAAACTTAACGCAACGAACGTACTCATTATTTTTCTAAAAATACGTTTTTTTTTAGGGATAACAGGAATGTCAAGTAATTCTTGCGATGCTGATTCAATTGTATCTTCAAGCGTTTGCATAAATAGGTTCCGATCAAGACCCGCTTCAATCATCGGCTTAATGTCAATAATAATCGTTCCTGGGCGTTTAACAAATGATCGTCGCCCCCAAAACACACCTGAATTAAGGGCAATCGGCACAACAGGAACGTTTAATTCACGATATAAAATACTGATCCCACGCTGATAGGTGACAACTTCACCAGGGGCGGAACGTGTACCTTCTGGAAAAATAAAAATTGAATGCTTATTTTTAATGGCTTCACGGCTTTGCTCAATAAGTGACCGCAACGAGGCGGTTCCATTCTCACGATCAATTGTAATCGATGATAGTTTTTTCAAATATTGCCCAAAAACAGGAATGGCAAGAAGTTGTTTTTTAAGCACAATAACAAAATCAGGCAATAAGACATGGCATAGTATCGTTTCAAATGCTGATTGATGCTTGCAGGCAATAATGCAAGGACCTGTTGCCAGTGCCTCATCAAGATATTCTTGTCCGCGAATAATATAGTCTAATCCAACAATACGTGATAATACACCAAAACAAATACGTGTCCAAAGACGCGCTATATGTACCACAAATTGACGTGGCAGTACCGCCATAATTGGCCAAAATACAACCAAATAAACAGCTGTAAACGTATAAAAGAAAAAGTCAAAAAGAAACGATCTAAGATAGAGGAACATGGGAACTCTGCTGAATCATGCGTTGAAGTTTTCGAAGCGCTAAACGCTCCATATCCGTTTGAGGTAACGTTGACGGGGCGATCACAGAAACTTCACAGAGCGAAGCCTCATCGATTGCTGTGATTTTAGTGGAATTTCCAATACGATGAAATGAAAAAAGCACACCAAGCGTAGATGAATCTTTGGTCATTCGATATCCCTCTTTCTATTGAAAGATAACTGAATTGCGACGTATAGGTCAAGATTTTGATTTATAACACTATCGGTTGTGTTTAAAGAACGGCAACCTCAGCCACGTTTCAGGTGATTCCCCTCTTTTTTTATGCTATACTGGGCGCACACACATAAAAACCAAAGCCACACCCATGATATCTGACAAGCAACTGATTAGTTTTGATTACGCCATCAAATACCTTTTGAAGGATAAGGGCGACTATGAAATTGTCGAAGGGTTCATTTCAGCGCTCCTCAAAACAAAAGGTTATAGCGCCGTTAAAATCATTGCGTTATTGGAATCCGAAAGCAATAAAGAAGACCCAAAGGACAAACGCAGCATTGCTGATTTAATTGTGGAGGATGAAAATCACCACAAATACATTATCGAAATTGAACGAAATGTGAAGAATTCGTTCATTCACAAAGCGTGTTTTAATACCGCGCGATTGATTGTGGATAACTTGGCGCAACGCGAAGATTACACGCAAATTGTAAAGGTGTTTCATATTTCCTTGCTCTATTTTCCCATTGGAGACGGAGTTGGATCCGTTTATCACGGCAAAACCATCATTCATGAAATTGAATCCAATGAACGTCTTCAGGTGCACATCACCGATCCGAAAACCCATGAAGAATTTGATGCAACCGATATTTTACCTGAATATTTTTTCATTTCGGTACCGCAATTTAATGAACGACTTGTCAAAGAATTAACGGAAATGGATGAATGGCTGTATGTGATGAAACACGAAAAAGTGCCCGAGAATTATCATTCTCCCTACATGCAGCAAGTATCAGATAAGCTGAGAATTCTTCGCATGACGGAGAAAGAACGCAGTGCCTATACGTTCTACATGAAGAAAGTCTATAATGACCGCGATGAGTTAGAAGCCGCCATTATGAAGGGAGAGGCTAAAGGATTGGCGAAGGGAAAAGCCGAAGGGAGAGCTGAAGGATTAGCCGAAGGTGAATTACAAGCCAAACGAGCGATTGCCCTTAAAATGCTTGATCGAAACATGAATGAGGCATCTATTATAGAGCTCTCGGGGTTAACTGCCATTGAGTTAGCAACACTCAAACAATCAGCGATCAAAGAATAGTCCTTCTTTAAAAACAAATACGTTTTAATGCAAATCTTCTTGCCAAAACAAACGCCTAGCGCCATCATAGACGAAATAGTAAGTGTCTAAAATTGGACTGATCGCGCATGAACAAAGTCATTAAATGGATCGATGACCGCCTACCCATTTTTCATTTTATCAATAAAGATCTTATTGAGTATCCAACACCTAAAAATTTAAACTACATGTGGAATTTTGGCTCTCTGTCTGGTATCACACTGCTGATCATGATCATTAGCGGCATATTTCTTGCCATGCATTACGTTCCCCATGTTGATAAAGCCTTTGATAGCGTTGAACGTATCATGCGTGATGTAAATGGTGGCTGGCTTATTCGTTACATTCACATGAATGGTGCATCTATGTTTTTCATTGTGGTATATGCCCATATGTTTCGCGGTCTTTATTATGGATCCTATAAAGCACCACGTGAACTTTTATGGATGCTGGGAATTATCATCTTATTGCTTATGATGGCAACCGCCTTTATGGGCTATGTGCTGCCTTGGGGACAAATGAGTTTTTGGGGCGCAACGGTTATTACAAACCTATTTTCAGCGTTTCCTGGTGGAGAAAGTATCGTTCATTGGCTCTGGGGTGGTTTTTCGGTCGATAATCCTACCCTCAATCGTTTTTTTGTCCTGCATTATCTCTTCCCATTTTTAATCATTGGTGTAACAGCTCTTCACCTTGTTGCACTGCATCAATTTGGATCAAATAACCCATTAGGGATTGACCGTACAAAACCATCTGATAGCGTTCCATTTCATCCCTATTACACAATCAAGGATTTATTTGGACTGGGTGTTTATCTAACAATTTATGCAGCCCTTATCTTTTTTGCACCTAATCTTTTTGGTGAACCTGACAATTACATCCCCGCAAACCCACTTGTCACACCACCACACATTGTGCCCGAATGGTATTTCCTTCCCTTCTATGCCATTTTAAGGTCTATCCCAAGCAAACTTGGTGGAGTCCTTGCCATGTTTGGCGCTATTTTCGTTCTATTCATCCTGCCATTTATTGATAAACATCCTGTACGCAGTGGTCGTTTTCGCCCTTACTACAAAATCCTATTTTGGGTCTTTGTTGTAAATTGCTTCATTCTAGGCTGGGTTGGTGGTAAGCCACCAGAAGGTATGTATTTAATTCTTGGACGCTTGTGCACGCTCTACTACTTCTTTCATTTTATTGCGTTATACCCACTTCTCACATGCTATGAACCACGTGTAAAACTACCTGATGGATTTGATGATCTGGCAAAACACTAAAACATGGAAAATTCA
The DNA here is from genome assembly GCA_947488275.1 of Alphaproteobacteria bacterium. Lineage (GTDB taxonomy): Bacteria > Pseudomonadota > Alphaproteobacteria > Paracaedibacterales > CAIOTO01 > CAIOTO01. The sequence continues at coordinate 10,764 of CANKZX010000006.1, forward strand.
TTAATCAGCAAGGCTGGGGTCAATTGCGCCTTTTCGTCCTTATTATAGCATTTGCCAATCTGCCCATTCGTTAGCAAAATTGTACGTGTCCCATAATGAATTGCATCCGCCATGTTATGTGTAATCATCAACGTTGTGCGTCCTTCTTCACGAATAACATCCGCCGCAATACGCATCACATTCGCCGCTGTTTTAGGGTCAAGCGCCGCTGTAATTTCATCAAGCATCAATATTTTTGAACCGCCCACAATTGCCATAATAAGGGCAAGTGCCTGACGTTGTCCCCCTGACAAATTGCCTACTAATTCATGCATACGGTCTTCTAATTTCATGTCAAGTCGCGCTAATTTTTCACGAAAGAAAGAACGACGCTTAGCACAATCATGAAGAGTAAGTCCACGTCGTCTTCCCCGCATAAGGGCAAAACTAAGATTTTCCTCAATCGTCATATGTGCCATTGTACCAATTTTTGGGTCTTGCATAACCTCAGACACAAAAGCAGCACGCTTATGCTGGGGCATCTTCGTCACATTTTGATCATCAATCCAAATAGCCCCGTTATCAGGCAAACGATACCCTGAAATCAGACTGAAAAGGGTTGATTTACCCGCCCCATTTCCACCAATTAAAACAACAAAATCACCATCCGTTATGTGGATAGATAAATCTTTTAAAACATGACGTTCTAACGTTGTCCCTTTACCAAGGGTTAAATTAATCGAATCCAATTTAATCATAAGATTTTCCTTTTCATCGGAATCAACATCACGCAAACAATCATAACACCTGTTATTAAGTTCAAGTCTTTTGTTTGCAACCCAAGCCATTCGGTATGCAAGGCAAACGCAACCACAAGGCGATAAATAATAGACCCAAACAAACATGAAAGAATCACAGCAATAGGTGATCGAAATGGCAACAATTTTTCCCCAATCATCACCCCTGCAAGCCCCACAATAACGGTACCCAAGCCTTGCGTAATATCACTAAACCCTTCGTGTTGACAAAACAACCCACCGCCAAGACCAATCAAACCATTACTAAGGGCAAGCCCTATAACAGTCATATGATCAATACGAATACCGCCATTCATCGCCATACGCTTATTTTGCCCGATACTTTGAAGGGCTAAACCAAAATCCGTTGACAATACATAACTAATCACCGCACTTACAAGACCACAAATGAATAATAGCATAACAAGGGGATTCATATGAGTAAAAATAGTCACGTTTTTAATCAGTGCAATATTAGGAACCCCACCCATCACATCCAAATTAATTGAATACAGCATATAAGCCACAAGAATTCCCGATAATAAATTCGTAATTTTAAACGATGTATGCAAAATGCCCGTCAAAACCCCCGCTAAACTACCTGCGACCACGGAACACATCAATGCAAAATACGGATTATAGCCGTGCTTAATCAAAACAGCAGACATTGCAGCGCCTAAAACAAAACTACCATCACAGGTTAAATCTGGAAAATCAATCGTACGAAAGGTTAAATAAATCCCAATGGCGACAACACCATAAATCAGCCCTAATTGAAGGCACATTATTGCTTCGGTACTTGTCATGCCTTTATGCTTTCAATAAGTTTAACGGCTTTGGCTTTTAAATCATCACCGACTGTAATATTTGCTTTCTTTGCAGCCTCAAGATTTATATAAAGCTCTGTTTGTGATGGAAACTGCACAGCCATATCGACCAAAGGTGCCCCGTTAAGGGCACGAACAGCCATTTCACCTGCCTGATAACCAACCTGATACTGATTCGGCCCAACAGCCGCAACCGCGCCCTGTTCAACCTGATCTGTATCGCTACAATAAACGGGTTTTCCCACTGTCGTTGCGGCTGCAACAATACTTTGAAATCCCGATAATGCCGTATTATCATTACCAATATAAATGGCATCCACCTGCTGTGCAAGACGCGCAGTTGCTTGTGGAATATCTGCTGTCTTCGTAATCGTTTGACGAATAAGTGTTAATCCCAATTTTTGGCACACATTATCGAGCTTATCCGCAATCGCAACGCCATTAATCTCACCCGCGTTATAAAGAATACCAATTTTAGATGCATTTGGTTGGAATTGTTTTATCAATAGCATTTGTGGTTCAAGGTCAACGAAGTTTGAAACACCTGACATGGCAGCGCCTGGTTTCTCAAGTGTATCAACAAGACTAGCGGCAAGCGGATCTGTAACCGTGCAAAAGACGACTTTTACATCACCTATTTTAGCATAACGAACAAAACTTTGCGCTGAAAGCGTTGCTGTTGCAATAATAATGTCAGGTTTTTGGGTCACAAATTTACTCGCAATTTGTGCCGCTATTGCGGCATTTCCTTGTGCTGATTCAATACGTGTGGTTAGATTTTTTCCCTCTGTATAACCAGCCGCTTTAATCGCATCAAGCGCACCTTTGGTTGTTGCATCCAATGCAGGATGCGTGGCACTTTGGCTCACCAACACTTTAATTGATGCGCTTGATTCACAACCATAGCCAATTTGCGCAAGCGCACAAATGAATATGCTAATATATAAAATTTTTCTCATTCTATAATTCCTTAATAACAAGGCTTTCTGAACTAAAAAAGGCACGCAATGTTACGTATTGCGCGCCTTCTCTTGCTTTATTCTAATCCATTAGGCTACGCGATTTCTCTTTGCCTCTAGATGTCGTGCTTCAGAATCATCTGTCATTTGCTTATCTTTTTGAGTCGCTAATGCTTTAAGACCTTTTACAATTCCACCTGTACCTGCAGGAATCAAACGACCCACAATCACGTTTTCTTTCAAACCTGACAACGTATCAACTTTACCAGCTACAGCTGCTTCCGTTAAAACACGCGTTGTTTCTTGGAACGATGCGGCAGAAATAAATGATTTCGTATGTAGCGACGCTTTTGTAATACCTTGAAGAATTGGCGTACCAACAATTAAACGTTCACCTTGCGCCTCTAAATCACGGTTCAAAGCATCCATTTCAATACGGTCAATTTGCTCACCAAGAATTAAATCAGTCGATCCAGAATCTGCGATTTCAACTTTCTGCAACATTTGACGCACAATAACCTCAATGTGTTTATCGTTAATACCCACACCCTGCAAACGATACACCTGTTGGATTTCGCTCACAAGATAAGCTGCCAACGCTTCAACGCCCAAAATACGTAAAATATCGTGTGGTACAGGGTTTCCATCCACAAGCAATTCACCACGCCTGACATAGTCACCTTCATGCACGGTAACGTGACGACCTTTTGGTATCAAATATTCAAGCGTTTGTTGTTCGTTTTCATTGTCTGGTATGACAAGAATACGACGTTTTGCTTTGTAGTCCTTACCAAACTCAACACGTCCATCAAATTCAGCAATAATGGCTGCATCTTTTGGATGACGCGCTTCAAACAATTCAGATACACGTGGCAAACCACCTGTAATGTCACGTGTCTTCGTTGTCTCACGCGGAATACGTGCAACGATATCACCCGCTTTCACCTTAACGCTATTTTCAATGCTGATAATTGTATCAATTGGTAAGAAATAACGGGCTTCAAGACCATTTGCTAGAATAATTGGATTTCCCTTATCGTCACGAATACTAATCATCGGACGAAGTTCGGAAGATCGACCATGTTGTTTCCAGTCAACAACAACACGACTTGAAATACCTGTCGATTCATCAATTACTTCACGAATGGACTGACCATCAACTAAATCAACGAAATGCGCAATACCATCACGTTCGGTTAAAACAGGAATTGTATAAGGATCCCATTCATACAAACGCGTACCAGGTGTTACAATATCAGTCGCTTTTACAAGCATACGTGAACCATAAGGCACTTTGTGACGTACACGCTCCCTGTTTTGATCATCCGTAATAACCAATTCAGCGTTACGTGAAATCATAATGGCATTATCCGCACTATTGACCACAATATTTGCGTTCGTAAAGCTAACTTTACCATTAAAGGTTGATTCAATACTGGACTGTTCAGCACCACGTTGCGCGGCACCACCAATGTGGAACGTACGCATCGTTAACTGTGTGCCAGGCTCACCAATAGACTGAGCAGCAATAACACCTACCGTCTCACCTTTGCTTACAATTGTTCCGCGCGCCATATCACGACCATAACATTTTGTGCAAATGCCATTTAATGTTTCACATGTCAAAACAGAACGAATTTTAAGTTCATCAATACCCGCTTTTGATATCAACTCTACCGCTTCTTCATCAATCATCTGACCCGCTTCAACAATTTTCTCACCTGTTGCTGTATCAAAGATATCCTCAGATGCAGATCGTCCTAAAACACGTTCAAGCATTGTTACAATAACGTTAGCACCTTCGGTTACAGAACGAATCATCAAACCATTTTTCGTGCCACAATCATCTTCAGAAATAATACAATCTTGCGCAACGTCAACAAGACGACGTGTTAGATAACCTGAGTTCGCTGTTTTAAGCGCCGTATCCGCCAAACCTTTACGTGTTCCATGTGTGGAAATAAAATATTCAAGAACGTTCAAACCTTCTTTAAAGTTTGAAATAATTGGCGTTTCGATAATATCACCTGATGGTGTTGCCATCAACCCACGCATCCCCGAAAGCTGCTTCATCTGCGCAACGGAACCACGCGCCTTGGAGTGCGTCATCATATAAACAGAGTTCACAACACCTTTATCATTTGTACCAGACATCGTCTTCATCATGGCATCAGCCACACGATCCGTACAACGATCCCATGCGTCAACAACTTTATTGTATTTCTCACCTTGTGTGATCAAGCCATCAAGATATTGCTGTTCGAATTCAGCAACCATTGCTTTCGTGTCACCAATCAATTTATCTTTTTCTGGTGGGATAATCAAATCGTCTTTACCAAACGAAATACCGCCTTTTGTCATGTATGTAAAGCCTAGGCCCATAATACGATCCACAAAGATAACTGTTTCTTTTTGACCACAGTGACGATAGACAACATCAACCAAGTTCGCAATTTCACCCGATGTCAAAATCTGGTTAACTGTATCAAACGGTACTTTTTCATTCTTTGGTAAATACTGCCCCAAAATCATACGACCTGGGGTTGTATGAACACGTTTGTAATAGACACTGCCATCTTCATTATAATAAGCAATTCGTGCCTGAATTTTTGCATGGAGATGCAAAATTTTATCCTGCATGGCATGTTCAAGTTCATCCATAGTGGAAATAACCATCCCTTGACCCGCCACATTATCAGCCTCAATCGACAAATAATAAAGACCAAGAACGATATCCTTCGATGGAACAATAATTGGACGACCGTTTGCAGGACTTAAAATATTATTTGTTGACATCATAAGAACGCGTGCTTCAAGCTGAGATTCAAGTCCAAGCGGCACGTGAACCGCCATTTGGTCACCGTCGAAGTCAGCGTTAAAGGCTGTACAGACAAGCGGATGCAACTGAATCGCTTTACCTTCAATCAATACAGGTTCAAATGCCTGAATACCAAGACGGTGCAAAGTCGGTGCACGGTTCAGCATAACAGGGTGCTCACGAATAACGTCTTCTAAAACATCCCACACTTCAGGACGTTCTTTTTCAACCATACGCTTTGCAGCCTTTAATGTGCTGGCAAGACCATAACGTTCCAAACGTGAATAAATAAACGGACGGAAGAGTTCAAGCGCCATTTTCTTTGGCAACCCACATTGATGTAATTTAAGCTCAGGTCCAACAACAATCACTGAACGACCTGAGTAGTCAACACGTTTACCAAGAAGGTTTTGACGGAAACGACCTTGCTTACCTTTTAACATATCAGCAAGTGATTTAAGCGGACGTTTATTGGCTCCCGTAATGGCACGACCGCGACGACCGTTATCAAACAAAGCATCAACAGATTCTTGCAACATACGCTTTTCATTTCGCACAATAATATCAGGCGCACGAAGCTCAATCAGACGCTTCAAACGATTGTTACGGTTAATGACGCGACGATAAAGGTCATTCAGATCAGACGTTGCAAAACGACCACCATCCAACGGCACAAGTGGACGTAATTCAGGTGGAATAACAGGAATAACCTGCATAACCAACCATTCTGGACGTGTGTTTGACTCAAGGAATGCCTCAATAAGCTTCAGACGTTTAAAAATCTTTTTACGACGAATTTCAGAAGAAGTCTCAACAAATTCAATACGAAGAGAATCACGTTCACTTTCCATATCAAGTTTTAAAAGAATCTCCTTAAGGGCTTCCGCACCAATGCTTGCCGTAAAGGCATCTTCACCAAAATCATCTTGCGCGCGCATGAATTCTTCTTCGCTCAGCAATTGCTTGTAACGAAAGGCCGTCAAACCTGGATCGATAACAACATAATTCTCAAAATAAAGAATACGTTCTAAATCCCGCAATGTCATATCAAGTAAGGTACCAAGGCGGCTCGGCAATGATTTCGTGAACCAAATATGGGCAACAGGTGACGCTAAGTCAATGTGCCCCATACGATCACGACGCACTTTACTAAGCGTTACTTCAACACCACATTTCTCGCAGACAATCCCACGGTACTTCATACGCTTGTATTTACCACACAAACATTCGTAGTCCTTAATCGGACCAAAAATACGTGCGCAAAAAAGACCATCACGTTCAGGTTTAAACGTGCGATAGTTAATTGTTTCAGGCTTTTTTACTTCGCCAAATGACCAGGAGCGAATTTGCTCAGGACTGGCAATTGCAATGCTTAGCGAGTCAAAACCAGGGGCAATTTCCCCAGACGTTATTGCTTTATGTATTTCTCGGCTCATGAACCAAACTCCTCAGCGTTAACTTATAAAAACGCAGTTGAATCCACTAAAAGGACTCAACTGACGTTATTTTTTTACTTAATTATAATTGAACGATAGATTCAAACCTAGCGAACGAAGTTCCTTGACCAAAACGTTAAAGGATTCAGGAATACCTGATTCCATGTTTTCATCACCACGAACAATCGCCTCATACACCTTCATACGTCCAGAAACATCGTCTGATTTTACCGTCAACATTTCTTGCAACGTATGTGCTGCGCCATATGCCTCCAATGCCCAAACTTCCATTTCTCCAAAACGCTGTCCACCAAATTGGGCTTTACCACCCAATGGTTGTTGCGTCACAAGGCTGTATGGTCCGATTGAACGGGCATGAATCTTATCATCAACAAGATGGTGGAGCTTTAGAACATAAACCTGACCAATTGTTACTTTTCGGTCAAACGGTTCACCTGTACGGCCATCAAAAAGTGTAACTTGCCCTGATTTATCAAGACCAGCCATTTCAAGGTAGCTTTCGATATCCTCTTGCTTAGCCCCATCAAAAACTGGCGTTGCCATGGGCACACCCTCTTTAAGATTACCAGCCAATTCAAGAACTTCGCTATCATTTAGCGCGTTAATATCGATTGTATCTTGATCTGAAAGATACATACCAGACAGCTGGTTTTTGATATCAGGAATACCAACCTGATTTGCTTTATATTTTTCAAGCATCTCATTAATCTGTTTTCCAAGTCCAAAAGCAGCTGATCCTAAATGTGTTTCAAGAATCTGACCAACGTTCATACGTGACGGCACACCAAGTGGATTCAAAATGATATCGATCGGCGTACCATCATCAAGATATGGCATGTCTTCAAGCGGAACAACCCGTGACACAACACCCTTATTTCCGTGACGACCCGCCATTTTATCACCTGGTTGCAGCTTACGCTTAACCGCAATAAAGACCTTAACCATCTTAAGAACCCCTGGTGGCAATTCATCACCACGACGAAGTTTTTCAACTTTATCTTCAAAGATCGCTTGAAGCTTAGCTACACGTTCATCAATATGACGCTTCATGGCATCAATATCCGTCATAATAGCTTCGTCATCAATAATAATACGACGCCATTGACCTTGGGTAAACTCGGACAAAAACTCAGACGTAATAATTGTGCCAGGCTTACTACCCACAGGTCCTGAAACAAGCTTTTGATTCATCAACTTTTCTTGTAGACGTTGATAGAAGCTACGTTCCAAAATCGCACGCTCGTCATCACGGTTCTTAGCAAGGCGTTCAATTTCTTGACGTTCAATCGCAATTGAACGTTCATCTTTTTCAACACCACGACGTGAGAATACGCGCACCTCAACAACCGTTCCTGAAACCCCAGGTGGCACACGAAGTGAACTATCACGCACATCAGCAGCCTTTTCACCAAAGATAGCACGAAGCAATTTTTCTTCAGGTGTCATCGGTGTTTCACCCTTAGGTGTCACTTTACCAACCAAAATATCACCTGGATTAACTTCAGCACCAACGTAGATAATCCCTGCTTCATCTAGATTGCGAAGCGCTTCTTCACCAACGTTTGGAATATCACGTGAAATATCTTCATTACCAAGCTTTGTATCACGCGCCATGACTTCAAAACCTTCGATATGAATCGAGGTAAAGACATCTTTACGGGAGATGTTATCCGACACAACGATTGAGTCTTCAAAGTTATTACCTTGCCAAGACATAAACGCAACCAGCACGTTACGACCCAGCGCAAGTTCACCCATATCTGTTGATGGACCGTCGGCAATAATATCACCCGCCTTTACAATATCACCCTTACGAACCAATGGTTTTTGGTTAATACAGGTGTTCATGTTTGACCCTTGATATTTCATTAATGTGTAAATATCCACACCAACGTCACCCGCATTATCGGCCTCAGAAGCACGCACAACAATACGTTTACCATCAATTTGGTCGATAATACCACCGCGTTTTGCCACAATCACAGCACCCGAATCACGTGCAACGACGTGCTCCATACCTGTTCCAACAAGTGGTGCTTGTGTACTCAGCAATGGCACGGCCTGACGTTGCATGTTTGATCCCATTAAGGCACGGCTGGCGTCATCATTTTCCAAAAATGGAATCAAGGATGCCGCTACCGATACAAGCTGCATCGGTGATACGTCCATCAAATGGATATCTTCGCGTGGAACCATGAAAACTTCACCCGCACGGTGACTTGCAATCAAGGTTTCGCTTAGACGTTTATTTTCATCCATTACGGCGTTCGCAGGTGCAATATTATATTTTCCTTCTTGCATCGCTGTTAAGTAAACAACATCATCGGTCACAATGCCGTCCGTTACTTTACGGTATGGCGTTTCAATGAAACCATATTTATTAATACGCGCATATGTCGAAAGTGAGTTAATCAACCCAATATTCGGCCCTTCAGGCGTTTCAATTGGACAAATACGACCATAATGCGTTGGGTGAACGTCTCGAACTTCGAATCCTGCACGATCACGCGACAAACCACCTGGTCCCAAAGCTGACAAACGACGTTTATGCGTAATTTCTGACAATGGGTTCGTCTGATCCATAAATTGTGATAATTGAGATGAACCAAAGAATTCACGAATAGAGGCTGCAACAGGTTTCGCATTAATCAGATCATTCGGCATTACCGTGTCAATATCAACAGATCCCATGCGTTCCTTAATTGTGCGCTCCATACGAACCACACCCACACGGAATTGGTTTTCAATCAACTCACCAACGGAACGAACACGACGGTTACCAAGGTTATCGATGTCATCAACTTCACCACGACCATCTTTTAATTCAAGCAATGTTTGAATAATCGCAATAATATCACTTTTTAACAAGGTGCGAACCGTATCATCAACATCAAGCCCTAAACGTGCATTCAACTTTACACGACCAACAGCCGATAAATCATACCGTTCGGGGTCAAAGAATAGACCACGGAAAATAGCCTCGCCACCCTCAACGGTTGGTGGCTCACCTGGGCGAATCGCACGATAAATATCAAGAAGCGCCTCTTCACGGCTATGATTTTTATCGCTTAACAATGTTGCCAGCAAATAACCACCAATATTAACGTTGTCAATGTGAAGAACTGATAATTTCTTAAGCTTAAGATTCTTAATAATTTCTATAGATTCTTTATTAAGCTCATCGCCTGCTTCAAGGTAGATTTCACCGTTCTCTTCATTGATATAATCATTTGCAAGGTAAAGCCCATGCAAATTTTCTTCAGAAATAAGAATAGATGTTAAGCCATCAGCCTGGAATTTTTTTGCCATACGTGGCGTTATTTTTGTACCAGCCTCTGCAATCACATCACCTGTTTCAGCATTCACAAGATTTTGGAGCAGCTTAACACCGCGCCAACGATCGGCAATGTAAGGCGTTGTCCAACCAAGTTTGGATTTTGTATAATCAACGGTTTTATAGAATGTGTTTAAAATTTCCTCATGTGACATACCCATGATTTCATTGGGTGCTATTGTTTTGCCTTCGGCTACCCTTTTCGCACGCAATGCCTCCGTTTCAAGACTATCAAGCGCCATCAAAAATGTTGTCAGCGGCAATTTACGACGACGGTCAATACGAACATAAAGCGTATCTTTTGGATCAAATTCAAAGTCAATCCATGAACCACGGTAAGGCACAACACGTGCGGCAAACAAAATTTTACCTGAACTATGTGATTTCCCCTTATCATGGTCAAAAAATACACCAGGGCTACGGTGCATCTGCGAGACGATTACACGTTCAATACCATTAACAACGAAGGTACCACGATCCGTCATTAAAGGCACATCCCCCATATACACATCTTGTTCTTTTATATCGCGTATGGAGCGTGCACCTGTATCAGCATCAACATCCCAAACAACAAGACGAAATGTCACGCGCAAAGGCGCTGCAAATGTCATGCCACGTTGGCGACATTCAGGTTCGTCATATTTAGGCATATCGAAAGCATATTTATGAAATTCAAGTTGTGATTTGCCAGAAAAATCCCGAATTGGGAATATAGAACGGAAAACTTCTTGAAGCCCCGTGTCAATACGTGCTTCATAGGGAACATCAGCTTGTAAAAAGCTGTCATACGAAGATTTCTGTAATGCGATTAAATTTGGTAATGGTGCGACTTCTGCGTTACGGCCAAATGATTTGCGGAATCGTTTACGCCCTGTGTAAGACCTAACCATTCAATGTCCCCCGAGTTAATCAGTTTTAAGATAAAAAATCAACGATAGAATAAATATTCATTCGTTGCATAGTGAGTTTTTTTATTGAAACAAGTATTTCATAGTATAATTTAAATAAAATTTCAATAACAGAAGTAAATTAAGGAGGCATTATCTGCCCCCCTAACTAAATTATTACTTAACGTCGACTTTAGCGCCAGCTTCTTCAAGTTGCTTTTTAAGTTTAGCTGCTTCATCTTTTGAAACGCCTTGCTTAACAGCTTTTCCGCCTGCTTCAACCAAATCTTTCGCTTCTTTTAAACCAAGACCAGTGATCGCACGAACTTCTTTGATCACGTTGATTTTGTTTGCGCCAGCATCCATAAGAATAACATCAAATTCTGTTTTTTCTTCCGCTGGTGCAGCAGCAGCGGCAGCGGCAGGAGCTGCAACAGCGGCAGCAGCGCTAACGCCCCATTTTTCTTCAAGCATCTTTGATAATTCAGCTGCTTCTAATACCGTTAATGTTGATAATTCTTCAACGATTTTTTCTAATTTAGCCATTATTTATTCTCCTAATTCGATTATTTATAAAAATTACTCGCCACCCTTTGCAGCCAAAACACGTGCAATTCGTGCAGCTGGTTCTTTGGATAAGATCGCAAGACGTGTTGCAGGTGCACTGATAACTGCAATGATTTTTGATCGTAATTCGTCCAAAGATGGAAGTGTTGCCAATGATTTGACACCAGCTTCTGTGAGCGTTTGCCCATTTAAGAAGCCACCAACGATTTTTAATTTATCGTTTGAGTTTGCAAATTTAGCAACGACCTTCGCAGCTGCAATAGGATCAGTCGAATAGGCAAGTGCGGTAGGCCCCACAAGCATAGACGTAATCCCTTCGAGCGCTGTGTCTTTTACAGCAATTCGGGCTAGAGTATTTTTCAGAACTTTAAATTCAGCACCTGCTTCGCGCATTTCACGACGCAACGTAGTCGCTTGAGCAACCGTCAACCCAGTTTGATGGGTAACGATCACAACCGACGCCTGTTGCAAACTGTCGCGCATATCGTCAACAAGCTGCTCCTTTTGTGTACGGTCCATGACTCTTACTCCTTTTGAACAAACTCAGCACCACTATAATGCTGAGCACTCTTTTGTACAGAAGGGTAAGACCTACACTTAAAATAACCTTAAGTGAAAATCCAGTTTCTGTCCCCTTCTGCCTCCTGCAGGCCGTGTTACCGATTAAACCTTTCGGAACCTACAGTCTTAGACACCGGTTTGCGATAAAATTAATCACCACAAACAGGGAACCGGCATGGAATATATTCCATACCGAATTTCTTATGAGCATTTAGATTTCTAACAAAAGAAATCAATATTCCAACATTAAGCTTCTAACGCAAAAGTTAAACCTGCACCTTGTGTTGAGCTCATGCTTAATTTTTTTACATACGTGCCTTTAACGCCCGCTGGACGCGCTTTCACAATAGCATCAATAAACGCTTTTAAGTTTTCGAGCAATGCTTCATTTGAAAAACTTGCTTTACCAAAACCTGTATGAACAATACCTGATTTTTCAGCACGGAATTCAACTTGACCGCCTTTTACAGCTGCAACAGCCTCAGCAACATCCATAGTCACTGTGCCAAGCTTTGGGTTTGGCATTAAACCACGTGGACCTAAAATTTTACCAACGCGACCAACAACGCCCATCATATCAGGGGTAGCGATACAACGATCAAAAGGCATATCACCCGCTTGCACGCGCTCCATCAAATCTTCAGCACCAACAATGTCAGCACCTGCATTCTTTGCTTCTTCTGCCTTTGCACCACGCGCAAATACAGCAACACGGTAAGTTTTACCTGTTCCATGCGGAAGCTTTACAACACCACGAAGGTTTTGATCCGCTTTTTTAGGATCAATACCAAGATTCATTGAAAGCTCGATCGTTTCATCAAACTTAGCGGTTGCAAGTGATTTCACCAATGCAATCGCTTCAACAGCCGTATAAACTTTGTTTTTATCAATTGATTTACGTGCTTGTTTTAATTTTTTACCAATTGCCATGATCTACTCCACCACTTCCAAGCCCATTGACCGCGCTGATCCGATAACCATTTGACAGGCCGCATCAAGATCGAGTGCATTTAAGTCAGGCATTTTAATCGTTGCAATTTCGCGAATCTGCGTCATCGTCACTTTGCCAACATTTTCACGACCAGGGGTCTGCGTACCTTTTGCAATTCCCGCTGCTTTCTTCAAGAAAAATGTATTTGGCGGCGTTTTCGTAACGAATGAAAATGTACGATCCGCATACACGGTAATCACAACAGGGATTGGTGTACCTGGCTCAATGCTTTGTGTTTGCGCATTGAATGCCTTACAAAATTCCATAATATTGAGACCGCGTTGACCCAACGCTGGACCAATTGGTGGAGATGGGGTGGCTTTAGCAGCTGCAACTTGCAACTTAATATAGCCTGTAATTTTTTTTGCCATGTTAATCCTCAGCAGTTAACGTTTTGTTTTCTGTGCCGTGGTACGATGCATGTGCACATCTCCCACGTTTTGGGCACTATACCCACCTGTTACATTTTTTCAACTTGACCAAATTCCAACTCAACGGGGGTCGCACGTCCAAAAATAGTAACAGATACTTTAAGACGACCTTTTTCATCGTCTGTATCTTCAACAATTCCAGTAAAGGATGCAAAAGGACCATCAATAACCCGAACCTGTTCACCAACTTCAAATGACGTTGTATGACGTGGCTTTTCGACAGACTCTTGAACCTGTTTCATAATGCGCGAAACTTCACGTTCTGTGATAGGACTTGGCTTACCATTCGCCCCTAAAAAGTTTGCAACACGCGGCGTATTACGAATAAGATGCCATGTTTCATCACACAAATCCATCTTAACCAGGATATAACCTGGAAAATATTGACGCTCTGTATTCACTTTCGCACCACGGCGAATCTCAACAACTTCCTCACATGGAACCAGAAACTCCTCAAAGCGATCAACCATCCCTTTGCGTTCAGCCGTCTCTGTAATAGCTTGCACAACCTTTTTCTCAAAACCTGAGTAAACGTTTACAACATACCACCGTTTTTTATTTGCAACCATTGTTTTCGCGTCTGACATATAAATAAAACTAATTCGTAATAAAATTTAATAAAGTGATTATTGTCTTATCAACAATCAAAAAATAAATAGAGGCAATCAACGAAAAAATAAACACAACCACAGTGGTTAATGTTGTTTCGCGACGTGATGGCCACGTAACTTTTTTAACTTCCTGCTTTACCTCACGGGTAAATAATGGAATGCGTTTAAAAAACGACTGCTTCGTATCTGTTTTCAAAAAAACTACCTCATTATAAGTTGTTCAGAGTGGCAGGAGTGGAGGGTCTCGAACCCCCAACCTTCGGTTTTGGAGACCGACGCTCTAGCCAATTGAGCTACACTCCTATCGACAACGCATATATAAAATACTGCCATCCTTTGTACCGCATATTACAGTCATTTGTCTAGACTTTTTTTTAATTGCGTTACGCCTAAACGACCTTCTCACGAATAACGTTCATTCAACACCTAAACAACGCACTAAATTCGCTTCGCAACTTTAATTGCTGTTGATGTAATAGCTTTGATCATCCCTGTCAAAATAGGATAAGTAGCCGCAAGATCAACACCTGATTCGCGCTCAGCAATTTCACGATGGGCGCATTCATCTGCATGACACCGCACAATTAACTCAACAAGTTCCGTGTCATACGTCGCATCAACTACCTTGTCCTTTTCCAAACAGATAAGCTGATCATTATAATGATCATCGATAACCGTCTCAACAGCCGCTGTACATGCATGCGCTACATTACGCCCCATCACTGCGGTCAATGCCCCCATCATAAAACCACCAACATACCAAAATGGCTGCAACAACGATGGTCGCACACGCCGCTCAACCAGCATATGTTTAAATTTAGAAAGATGTTCTGCCTCTTGCTGTGCCATATGATGAATCGTCGGATCCGTTCCTAACACAAAAAGTTGCCCCGCATAAATGCGCGTCGCCCCATATTCACCTGCGTGATTCACCCGTATCATTTCATCATTAGTTTTACGCATTTTATATTGTTTTTTTCCAAAGCAGAGACTTCGTATCATTATACCTTTTTCACGTAATTTTACACAAAAAAAATAAATACACATTCAATAACGCAGCGCTCACGTTTTTCTAAGCATAAGACCCATCCGACGTTTTCCGCACTTGATCCGCGGGTCTTGATGCAAGTCCGCACAAGACATGAAGAAGAAAAACGTAAACACTGTGTTGAATATAAAATTTTACTTAAATAAACATAAAAATTAAAATTATTATTTTTAATAAAAAAATTATATATAATAATAGAAAAAAATAAAAGATTATTTTTTGTTATTTTTTCAACCTAAAATCACAATGACAAAAATATATGATATAAAAATATTATAAATATAGATGATTTTGTAAAAATAATAGTTTACATATGCATTATTCAAATGATATAAAAATGGTTATTATTTGTTTTTTATTTCAAAAAATTTAAATATAACAATACAAAAAAAATAAATTTTATTACTATACATGGGGAAATTTCATGATAATTGCATCTTTTTATAATGAGAAAAAATTCATCACTTACACCGTTTTAACAAGCTTTATTATCATGAATATGGCGCACACCTGGGCATCAAGCCCCAGTGTTAAGACAATTAACCTTAACGAATACCCAGCTCATATTAAATTGAATAATGTGGCAGAAGAAAAAGTGAACCCTGAAGTTTTTGATGAATTCGATATCAAAAACTTCTCTATAATCACACCTAATGAGGGGTTTTCACTAGCAACCCCAGAAGAGGCAGAATCGCTTGACACCAATAAGATCACTTCACAAATAGAAATGACGACACCACTATCAGTAGCAGAAACACTGGATTCCTACCAACATTCGACACCAGATCAAAATGAAAATTCCGACCGTGCAAAAAAAATGATCGATAATAGCATTTTCTATTCTAAAATGGCCATCTCACTTACCGTTTCAACACTTGCTTCTATCGCGTTTGCTAATTTAGCCGAAAAATTGGGAGAAAAATACAACAACAACATACTAGCTAGCAGCCTATATTATGCAGGACTGACAGCAAATATCATACTTTATTGTTGGAATCAGATGAATCTCACAAAAAATGATTTTACATTTCAACATTACGATACCACATTAAAAAAAATTGGGATAAATAGTGCTATATTTGCAAAACAAATTATTATTTTTGTTGCCTCCGCAGGACTTGCATGGATTGGCTACACTCAATATGCCGACACAAATACAACAATGGCTTATTTCGTATCAATATGCGGCCTAATTGCACAAATTCTGATTTACTCCAAATCAACATCAAACCTTATAAAGGGTATAAGCCATAAACTGAACGTTGCAAAACTACCATATGCGAAACACACATGGGTACAACACCTACAAGCCATCAATGATAGTATTTCTGTATCATCCCCACAGGAAATCGAATACTATTACAAAGAAATCGATCAAGGTAAAAATACAAAGCACAAAGAAGAGGTGAATAAGCTAATTGCTTTATTTCCCCCTAATATAGGCAAACATCTCTATATAAAAGAATTAACTGGTCTCCTTTCTGGCTTTGCCTTATCGGGTGTTTTAGGCGGAATGTATTTGTTTGAAGTCGGAAAACCCATTTACAAATCCTTATTTTCAATACTATTGCCCCAACTTTCAAATACAAGAATTACTCAACTGTCGTTAGTAGGCTCGTCTATGCTTGCTCTCGGTGCCACCCCCCTTCAAGTTTATAGCACCTATAATGTCTTTAAATTGTACACTGAGATTTTATATAAATTATATGACGGGCAATACAGCGACAAAAACAAAAAAGAGTATCAAATAATAAGCCATAATCCCTCGCAGGAATCTGAAAAACTTACCGTTAGCACCGTAACAAAATATATAGATAAGGGTTGGAAATATGCAAAAGAAGCATTTATAATCTTCTTTTCTTTAGGTATTGCGGCAACACGTGTAGCGCTTTGCATGGAATATGTACAAAACAAACAATTAACACCCATTCTAAATGTTGGTGTCGCATTTTCCTTTTTTTCTATTTATTATTGGACAATGAGCAGCCTAATTGAGAGTTTTACAAAAGTTGGACAAAAACGAAATGAATTATCAAAAATAATAACAGATAAAATTAATCAAGTAATTACTGAAAATCAATTACGAAAACCAAAGAGGACGCATGAAACAATATAAAATCATCAGACGCTTTTCGTTTGAATTTCGTTGAAAAATAGTACATGCCTCGGCTATGGTGTAGAATAATGTTTTTTTGATCGTCGCATCTATTACTGTTGTGTCTGTTATCAGATTTTATAAACATAGCGCTAATAGTTAAGAACTATGCAAAAATAAATTACACAGATTCAAAACTGTCGTCATCACGAACTGCCACTGGCAGCGCGGTGATCCAGGGCTTTTTTCTGAATGACCACGACCTTCGGGTTAGCCATGACACGGAAGAAGAAAAGATAATCGTGTTACTTAATTTTTGCACAGATCCTTGACGTCTAAAAAACTTTGCATAGGCGACACGGATCAGCCCCGTATCATGATACAATAAAACAAGACATAAACCTTACGATAAAGCATAAAGCCATAATGAAACACATTCGAAATTTTGCCATTGTTGCACATATTGACCATGGAAAATCAACACTTGCCGATCGATTGATTGAATACTGTGGCGGACTTGAATCCCGCGATATGAAATCACAAATCCTAGATTCCATGGATATTGAACGTGAACGTGGTATCACGATTAAAGCACAAACTGTTCGTCTAACCTACAAAGCAAAAGACGGCGAAACATATTATCTAAACCTTATGGACACACCTGGGCACGTTGACTTTGCCTACGAAGTTAGCCGATCTCTGGCCGCGTGCGAAGGATCACTCCTTGTGGTTGATGCTAGCCAAGGTGTTGAGGCACAAACGCTTGCCAATGTTTACCAAGCGATTGATAATAACCATGAAATCGTAACGATCTTAAATAAAATTGACTTACCAGCCGCCGATCCTGAACGTGTAAAAGCACAAATCGAAGAAGTCATCGGAATTGACGCCTCAGAGGCCGTTCATATTTCCGCCAAAACAGGTATTGGCATTCAAGACGTTCTGGAAGCCATCGTTACAAAACTACCTGCCCCTGTTAGTGAATTTGGTGATGATGCAAAAAATAAACCCTTAAAAGCATTGCTCGTTGATAGCTGGTATGATCCTTACTTAGGTGTTATGATTTTAGTCCGCATCATGGAAGGCACCTTAAAGGCAGGTCTTAAAATTAAAATGATGAACAACGGCGCATGTTATGAAGTTGACCGCGTCGGCTATTTTACGCCTAAACAAAAAATTGTCCCCGCCTTATTACCAGGTGAAGTTGGTTTTATCACCGCCAGCATTAAGCATGTGGCTGATTGTAATGTTGGTGACACAATTACCGAAGAAAAACGCCCAACAGCATCCGCATTAACAGGTTTCAAACCATCCGTTCCTGTTGTCTTTTGCGGTCTTTTCCCAAGTGATGCAGCTGAGTTTGAGCGCCTTCGTGATTGCCTTGCCAAACTCCATTTAAATGACGCGAGCTTTCATTTCGAACCTGAAAGTTCGGCAGCTTTGGGCTATGGATTTCGTTGTGGCTTTTTGGGACTATTACACCTTGAAATCATTCAAGAACGTTTGGAGCGTGAATTCAATCTTGATCTTATCACAACGGCACCAAGTGTTGTTTACCGCTTGCACATGACCGACGGATCGGTTCAAGAGCTACACAACCCAACCGATATGCCTGACGTTGTTAAAATTAAATTCATTGAAGAGCCTTGGATCAAAGCAACCATTTTGGTGCCCGATGAATTTTTAGGTTCTATTTTAACACTTTGCACTGAACGACGTGGTGAACAAATCGATCTTACCTATGCAGGCAATCGTGCAATGGTAGTCTACAAATTACCGTTAAATGAAGTTGTTTTTGATTTTTATGATCGACTTAAATCAATCAGCCGTGGCTACGCATCTTTTGACTATCAAGTCGATGAATACCGTGAAGGCGATCTGGCTAAAGTTTCTATTTTAGTGAACTTAGAACCAGTTGACGCCCTTGCTATCATCGTTCATAAAGGACAAGCTGAATCACGTGGACGTGTCCTCTGTACACGCCTTAAAGACCTGATTCCAAAACAACTCTTCAAAATTGCCATTCAGGCAGCCATTGGCGGCAAAGTCATTGCGCGTGAAACAATATCGGCGATGCGAAAAGACGTTCTAGCAAAATGCTATGGTGGTGACATTAGCCGCAAGCGCAAACTACTCGATAAACAAAAAGCAGGTAAAAAACGCATGCGTCAGTTTGGCAATGTTGAAATACCACAAAGTGCCTTTATTGCGGCACTTAAAATGGGGGATGATTAATGTCTGTCTGTGTTGAAAAAAAGCAATCAGGTTGGCTTTATCGTTTATACAATAAAACGCTTGAAAATGCAGATTCTCCAAAAGCTTTTTGGGTGTATATTGCGGTTGCTTTTGCTGAAAGCTCATTCTTTCCGTTACCACCTGACCTGCTGATGATTCCAATGGTTGTCGCAAACAAATCCCTTGCATGGCGACTTGCTTTTTGGGGCACTGTTGCATCCGTTATTGGCGGACTATTTGGTTATTTCATCGGATCTGTTCTATATGCAACAATCGGACAGTGGCTTGTTGAACTTTATCACCTTCAGGCAGGCGCTGCGAAATTTCATCAGGGTTACAATGAATGGGGTTTTTGGATTATTGTATTAAAAGGACTGACCCCCATACCTTATAAAATTGTAACCATCGCCAGTGGCATGGCTAATTATCCAATTGGCGCCTTTATTGGTGCATCTGTCATTGCACGCGCCTTTCGATTCTTTTTACTTGCTGCTTTACTCTGGCGTTTTGGTGCTTTTGCCAAACAAATGATGGATCGTTATCTTGGATGGTGCCTCATCGGATCACTTGGCGCGATCATCCTTGGATTTATTATTGTAAAACTCATTACAGGATAGCTTTATGGTATGTGCAAAAAATAGTCTTTGTTGGTTAATGTCAACGCCACGTCGAGGCATGGCTTTTATTTTAGGATTTATTGCAACGGGATCTCTTGCCTTTGCCTATGCTGCCCAATATTTTTGGCATATTCAACCGTGTGTTTTATGTACCTATCAACGGTATGTCATGGCGACTCTCATTGTGGCAACTATCATTGGTTTCGCTATGCAAAAGAAAATCTTTATGGGAATTTATGCGCTAATTATCGCCATAGGTCTTGGTATTTCGGGCTATCATGTTGGCGTTGAACATCATTGGTGGAAAGGCCCTGATGCTTGCGGTGTTACGGTAAGTATTGACAAAAATGCCTCACAAGCCGATCAAATTGCAGCATTTAAAGCAAAAATGATGAACCTTGAAAAGGCCAAAACACTCGTCCGATGCGATGAGGTCAATTGGCGTATCCTAGGCGTTTCAGCCACAATTTGGACATTTGCACTTTATATCGGCATGCTTGGCTTTATCGGCATGGGATGCGCTTGTCGAAGACGTCATAATTCATAGAATGTAATGCTATCTATCTCGCAAACACATGTGGGTACGTGTGTACTTGTTTCATATTCTCACAAAGTACATATATTTTTAATAAAATCAACCATTTATGAGCATGCCATTTATGAAATTAGCCAATGACTCCATCACACATATCAAACCATATGTTGCAGGGAATGTAACGCCTGATGGTTTTATTTTCAACCACAACTTAGCCTCTAACGAGAATCCATTTGGCTGCAGCCCCATTGTTTCTGACGTATTAAAAACCTACACGGCGACGCATTCTTACCCAGATGGCAATGCAATTGGGCTACGTAAATGTATCGCACACACATTCAATGTCCCTTTTCAGACAGTACTTTGCGGTGCTGGCAGTGAAGAAATCCTTCACCTACTTGCACGTACCTATGCAACGGCAGGTGATGAAATTCTGATTCCCCACTATGGATTTAGCGTTTATGCGATTGCTGCCCTCAGCGTTGGTGCAATGCCTGTTTTCATTCCCCGCGAAGACGACGTGCTCACTTTATCCGTTGATACAATTTTAACGTGTGTGACGCCCAAAACACGCATGATATACCTCGACCATCCTGGCAATCCTATTGGCAACTTTATTAACCGCTCAGACTTAACACGCCTTATTCAATCAATCCCACCACATATTCTACTTGTCCTTGATGGTGCCTACGCTGAATACATGACCGAAGATGAGAACTATACGACTGGGCATGAATTCGTTGAACACTACCCAAATGTTGTGATCACGCGGTCATTTTCAAAAGCATATGGATTAGCGGGACTGCGCCTTGGTTGGCTCCACGCTGCACCCAACATTATTAATATGATCAATCGCGTACGTGCCCCCTTTAACACATCAAGCCTGACACAGCAGGCAGGTATAGCCGCTCTGGCGGATCATGCTTTTGTTGAAAAAACCGTTATCCATACTCATCATTGGCGTAAGAAACTGGAAGATACATTAACAAAAGCAAATATTTCCTTTATTCCATGCAGCACCAATTTCACGCTGATCCACGCACCAGAGCATGATTCCAAACGGAATGCGACGCAGCTCTACCACGATTTAGGACGGAAAGGTATCATCGTACGTCCTATGACAATGTATCAATTACCTGATTATTTACGCATATCAATTGGCACGGAGAAAGCGATGAAGGCGTTATTTATCGAGATCACATCAAAATCAGACCATACTCCATAAATGTATGTTTTATGTTTAAACGCCTTCTTAAATTACCTAATGATACGAATCTAATTCAAACAAACTAATCTAAATCCTACCCACGTACCATTCTGACGCAATAGAAAGCCCTACGTTTACTAAAAATTGTTTCTTAACCAGATCATGTGCACCACAAACAACAATCATTTGAACGACACCTTTTTCCTTTGCTTTCTCACATAAAGCTTGATTAAGCGCTACTCCTATCTGCATCCACTCATTAGACATAACACAAAAATCATCAACCGTAACGGTCAGCCCACCTGGATCATAAACAGCAGGTGCCTCCACTATATGCCCAATAATAAAACCACTCATTTGACAATCCACCTCGGCCACCAATACAATATAATCACTCAGCATCAATAATGACTCAAACCAAGCGTGCTGCGTAATCTCTGCCCCTTCCGCATAACGCCAAAATTGCGATTGAATGGCTGCATATGCCAAACGCTTTTGATGAGACAAGGCCACCATCCCAGCGATATCAGCAACACCAGCACAACGAATATCCATATGCGTACCTTCTTATTTTTCACTTTAATGCATACATAAATGGTAGCCCATTTAACGAAAAATTAATAAACAAAGTGTAGGATAAGCTTAGAAAAAAATAACGTTTTTTAGGTGAATCACTTATGAAAAATATGGGCATTAAACTCAAAATAATATTAACTGTATTTCCAATTGTTGTCTTCTTGCTTTTATACGCAGCCCTTCTTTTAAGGGATTCTTATAACGATAATGACGACATGAAGACAACAATGAACATCACCGAAACACGTGGTGTTCTTCGAAAAACCGTACATGAACTCCAGATCTTACGTGGTTATAGTTCATTATATGTCATCACAAAAGGTAAAGAAGGCAAATCAGATCTGACTGATCAACGGGCAAAAATCGACAAATGTAATGATGAACTTGTCCATGCGTATGAAAGCTTACAAGCAAAATTCCCAAATGATGTCAAAGATCTTTATAAAGAAGTCATCGATGAATTAGCTAAACGTAATAGCCATAATGATAAAGTTGATAATAACAACTCAACGTTTTATAAAAATATGGAATTTTATACACGTATTATCCAAAAATTAAACCAATTAAGGCGCCTTTTGAATCTAAGTGTTCAATCACGTGAACTTTCATCACTCTATGATGCAATTGACGCTATTGCCTACATCAAAGAACAAACAGCAGAACAACGCACAACGGGTGTTGCAGGACTCCGTATCGGCAAATTTGATACTGAACTGCATGAACGTTTTATTGCGATTACATCCAATATTGAAGAAGCCGCCGTCGATTCTGCGATTGTGTTACCAGAACTCGCCCGTAAGCAATTTGTTAATTTTATAAACTCTGAAGAGTACCGAAAAATAAAAGAATATGCGAATATTCTAAAAGAAGGCGGTTTATCAGGACGTTTTCACGATGTCACAGCCGAATCATGGTTTAAAGTTTCGTTTGCTGCTGTTGAAAAACTAAAGAATATCGAAGATGGCGTTGCAAAAGAAGTTCGTATGATTTCGATCAAGAAAGCATACGATGCAACAACAAGCCTCATCATTTTCACGATACTAACGCTTATTTCATTGGTCTTTTTGTGCATTTTATACTGGTTTGTGTCACACGGCATAACAACGCCATTATCAACAATGACAAGCCTTATTCAAAAATTCTCAACAGGCGATACAAAAATTGTCGTTACAGGACAAAATCGTAAGGATGAAATTGGCAATATGGCACGGGCACTTGACATTATCCGTAAATCAGGCGTTGAGGCTATTCAATTAAAAAATGCCCTTAATACCGTATCATCAGGTATTTTAATTGCCGATGCAAAAGGAAAAATTATTTATGTAAACATTGCCACAACAAATATATTTAAACGCCATGAAAATTTATTACAGCATGAATTAAGTGAATTTAAAGTAAGAGAGCCCATTGATCAATCCATCAATAACCTTAATCGTAACGATGCAAAAGCAGGCACGAACCTCAGTGATGTACAATCAAAAACTGAATATACACTGACCTATCCTGGATGCGTCTTACGCATTATTGCAAATCCTATTAAGAATGATCTTGGCGAATTCTTAGGGGTCGTTGTGGAACTAAGTGATCAAACCGATGAAGCCCATATTCAAGCTGAAGTTGAACAACTTGTACAATCAGCGAATGATGGCAATCTTGGTATTCGCATTGATGAAAACAACAAACACGGCTTTATGCTTGGACTTTCAACAGGAATGAACAGCCTTATGAACACCATTGAGCAAGCCGTTGGTGATATGGTAACCATGTTCGCAGGCTTATCCAAAGGCGATTTACGTGTTCGTATTCAAGGGAATTATAAAGGTATCTTTGAAAAACTCAAATCAGATGCGAATGAAACAGCCGATCAATTAAATCAAACCATTTCAAAGATTATAAATTCCACTCGCGAAATTACAGGCGCTGTTGCTGAAATTGCCGAAGGAACACAGGATCTTTCTGTTCGAACAGAACAACAAGCCTGTAGTCTGGAAGAAACATCTGCATCAATGGAAGAATTATCATCAACCGTGCATCAAAATGCCGATAATTCAAAACAGGCAAGTCAACTGGCAAATACATCCAATCAAATTGCAACAAACAGCGGCAAGATTGTCTTTGATGCTGTGGCAGCAATGGAGCGCATCGAAGAATCAGCTGGCAAAATTTCAGATATTATCGTTGTGATTGACGAAATTGCCTTCCAAACCAATCTGTTAGCTTTAAACGCATCCGTTGAAGCCGCACGTGCAGGCGAAGCTGGCAAAGGATTTGCCGTTGTGGCAGAG
This sequence comes from Alphaproteobacteria bacterium, assembly GCA_947488275.1. Classification (GTDB taxonomy): domain Bacteria; phylum Pseudomonadota; class Alphaproteobacteria; order Paracaedibacterales; family CAIOTO01; genus CAIOTO01. The sequence goes on from CANKZX010000006.1 coordinate 35,581, forward strand.
GAAGTTAGAACCCTTGCAGGACGATCCGCACAAGCAGCCAAACAAATTAAGAGCCTAATCACAGACAGTAATCACCACGTACGTGATGGTGCGAAACTCGTCAACCAAGCAGGATCAAGTCTCAATCAAATTCTTGATTCAGTGAAACATGTGGCAACACTTATCACGGATATCTCCCTTGCCTCTGGCGAGCAAAGCTCTGGCATTGAACAGATTAATATTGCCGTCAGCCAAATGGATGAGATGACCCAAAGCAATGCCGCATTGGTTCAAGAAACAACAGCTGCCGCACAATCATTAAGTGAACAAGCTGAACAACTCCGTGATATGGTGAATTATTTCAAAATTGATGAAGGATCAAGCAGAGACTATGACCGTAGCCCTGCAATAACACCAAAAAAACCAATCAGCACTGTACGGGCAGCAAGCAGCGCGCCCGCAAAAAGTACAGCAAAACCAACGCCATCAACTAAAAACAACACAAAAGATAACTGGGATGGGTTTTAGTTAATTCACACAACGACAAATACAATAATCAAATAATGACAAGAGGGCACTTTAGTCCCTCTTTTTTCTTGCTAAAAAAATGTTGATCTTTCAACAGTCATTCGTTATACTCAATTTCAATTGTGGCGGGTGTAGCTCAGTTGGTTAGAGCGCTAGGTTGTGGTTCTAGAAGTCGCCGGTTCGATCCCGGTCACTCGCCCCATGCCCCTTTTATATGTTTCGGAATTTTCATGATTTTTCAGTGCCGCGATGTCCACCAAGTGTATCAACAAGGTGACGCACCTTTGCACATTCTGAAAGGTATTAATTTTTCACTAAACGCAGGTGAAATTGTTGCTCTTGTTGGGGCTAGCGGCTCTGGCAAATCAACATTTCTCCATCTTGCTGGACTCCTTGAAAAGCCATCGTCGGGCCATATTACAATCCATGAACACGCTGTTGGCGTACTCAATAATACGGATTTAACAACACTTCGCCGCACACATATTGGCTTTATATATCAGTTTCATCATTTATTATCCGAATTCACAAGCCTTGAAAATGTGATGATGCCGCTCATTATTGCGGGTATATCCCCTAAAATAGCACGTGAAAAAGCCATTCTGTTTTTGGAGAAAATGAGACTTTCCCACCGCCTCAACCATTCACCAAAAAAATTATCAGGCGGTGAACAACAACGGGTTGCCATTGCACGTGCGCTTATTCACGAACCCACATTATTATTGGCTGATGAACCAACAGGTAATCTTGATGATACCACATCCGCAATGGTATTTGATGAACTCATGCAACTGATTCGCACCCAAAAATTATCTGCCCTTATCGCCACGCACGATTTAGAACTTGCACTTAAAATGGATCGAATTGTACGATTACATAACGGCGTCTTAGAAGAAGTTGCACATGAAAATAAAGGCATTAAACAAACAAAGATCTTTGAATCAAATGAATTTGTTTAAGGCTGCAACAACCGTTGGTGGATGGACGGCCATCAGTCGTTTTCTTGGTATGTTACGGGAAATGCTGATGTCTCACTACATGGGGGCAAGTGTTATTAGTGACGCCTTTGTGGTTGCCTTTAAATTCCCTAATTTCTTTCGGCGCTTTTTTGCAGAAGGTGCCTTTAACGCCGCCTTCGTCCCTCAATTTGCTGGAAAATTAACCGAAGACGGCTTGCCCGCTGCTAAAAAGATGGCAACCGAAGCTTTTTCTGTCATGGCATGGTTTCTTTTTGGATTTGTCCTTCTCATCGAATTATTAACCCCATTCGTGATGCCCCTTATTGCCCCTGGTTTTTCAAGCACCCCCGAGCGCGTTGAATTAGCCACAACCTTTACACGTATTACATTTCCTTATATTTTATGTATTTCACTAACGGCACTCCTCGCGGGTATGCTTAATTCGGTTGAACGCTTTTGGGCGGCCTCTGCGGCGCCTGTGCTCCTCAACATCACTATGATTATTGCCCTTCTTATGATTCCACACACCGCCATTAATTCAGGCACATTGCTATCAATTTCTGTTTTTGTTGCAGGTATTTTACAACTTGGATGGCTCTATTTTTCTTGCGCCCGCCAAAACCTTTCCATCCCCCTTAAAATACCGACGCTCACACCTGACGTGCGACAACTTGTTAAAAAAATGATCCCTGGCATGATTGGCGCAGGTGTAATGCAAATTAATTTGCTTATTGATTTACAGCTAGCTTCCTTCTTGCCCGTTGGATCAATGTCATATCTTTATTATGCCGATCGGCTCTATCAACTACCAATGTCAATTTTTGGCGTTGCTATAGGCACGGCGTTATTGCCAAGTCTCAGCAAATTATGGCGTGCAGGCGATAAGAACGAAGCCCTTCGTCTACAAAATAAAGCTCTAACATTTGCCTTATTTATGAACATGCCAGCGGCCGTTGGTTTGATTGTGTTAAGCCACCCGCTTATATCCCTTTTGTTCGGACACGGACAATTCACGGTCGCTGATGTTGCACAAACAGCACCGACACTTGCTGCATTTGCAAGCGGCTTACCTGCTTATGTTGCAGCAAAAGTATTTGCCACAACATTCTTTTCGCAAAATGATACACGCACCCCCGTTATCGTCGGCGGCTTTGCCATCCTGGGTAATCTTGTGCTAAATTTATGCTTAATGCCTTATTTACTCCATATTGGTCTAGCGTTATCGACATCACTTTCAGCCTATGGTCAGGCTATTGCCCTCGGCATTATTTTATATAAACGTGATCTGTTTAAGCTTAATTGGGATTTTGTAAATTTCACCGTTAAAATCACCATGATCAGTATATGCATGGGATGTATCGTCACCTATGCACCTAAAGGTTTATCATCCATATTCGCTCTAAACAATTCACAAACACTTGGACATTACGGCGACGCTATTCTTGTTTTAGGGGGATGCGTTATTGGGTCACTCTTTTACATGGCAATCAGCCATTTATGCGGCACCATTAAAATCATACAACGATAAAATTTCACTATTTCTAACTTATCCCCACCACATCTCACAATATTAATTTTGATTCTTATCTTTTATCTCATAAATTTCGCTTTAAAAAGCCTTACTTAGAATAACTAAGTGTGGTTTTAAAAACTCATTTTTGTGATAAAATCTTAAGTCCAAAAGTCAATATTTTGAAATCTGATGGGTATAGAATTAATTCCACTCCTAAGGAAAAAACGAAAAAGAATACACATTGCATACTTTATTTAAATCATGTTATAAGTTCCCATGGTGTTTAAAAATAAAAGACCATATTAATAATAATTAATAAATAAAAAATTGAATTCCAGAAATCAACAACCACATCAGATATGACATAAATTTTTCATAATTTACGTCAACTCTAACAAAAAGGAACAATAAAATGAGAATGATCCTAAAAACAATCGCCGCAACATTGTTATTATCAGCGGCAACACAGGGAGCTATGGCCGAAAGTTGTGTTTAGGATCAAGCGGCGACTCTTTGTTTTATGTCGTTCTGGGCAATTCCATTAACAAAATTGACTCCCGTTATCACTTCTGCAACACGATGGGCTCCTTTTAATTTGATCCACCGTTTCTGTGCCGATTCTAGCAATTTAAATGTCATTGTCAACGCGGTTTGACGCGATAAACACCCTTTTGTCTTTTCGGTACGTAGACGAACCGTAGCAAACGTGGATTCAATCGGGTTGGTTGTTCGAATATGCGACCAATGTTCGGCTGGAAAATTATAAAATTCCAACAGCTGATCTTTATCTTTTTGCAAACATTTCACCGCCTTTGGGTATTTCGCCTCATAACAGTTTGTAAAGAAATCAAAGGATCGTTCCGCATCCTCTTTCGTCTCATTAAGCCAAATATCGTGCAGATGTGCTTTCGCTTTGCTTTGAAGGGTTTTAGGCAGTTTGCTTAACACATTCGCCGTCTTATGAACCCAGCAGCGTTGTTCTTTTGTCTCGGGGTATACTTTACGCAACGCTTGCCAAAAACCAAGAGACCCATCACCTGTAGCGAGATGCGCACCAACCGCAAGACCTCGTTGCTTTAAAGCCAATAAAACTTCTGTCCATGACTGCTCGCATTCGCGAAAACCATCCTGCACCGCCACCAATTCTTTCTTGCCAAACTCATCCGCGCCGATAATCACCAACAAGCATTGCTTTTCCTCCATTCGGGCTTGGAGATACACACCATCCGCCCAGAAATACACGTATTTGTTCTTGATAAGCGAGCGTTTGTTCCATTCCTCAAAGTCATTCTCCCACGTTTGTTTTAAACGGCAAATGGTCGAATGTGACATCCCCATCGCTTTTTCACCCACAAGACACGTCAAGGCTTCCCCAAAATCACCCGTGGAAATACCTTTCAGATAAAGCACAGGCAAGAGCTCTTCAATGTTTTTTGTGCGCCTCAAATAAGGAGGAACAAGGCTTGATTGAAACTTAATCCCGCTTTTTCCGCGATCTTTAATACGAGGGACTTCAACGTTAATTGATCCAATGCCTGTTTGAAGAGAACGTGTGGGTAACGTGCCATTCCTGACAATCTGTGGGGAGTTATCGGCTAACCGTAATTCCTCATAAGCAGCTTTAAAAAGCGTTATTTCTGTTTCAAGCGCTTGAGCGAGCAGCTGCTGAGCCCCTTCACGCAAAATGGTCATCAATGGATCGATTGCTTTTTCTGATGGATTTTTAAATGTAATTACATTATCTTTTGACATGGCGTATCTCCTAATTTAGCTTTTTTCAAAAATTAGAATACGCCACTTGATTCCTTTCCTTCAAACACAACTTTCAAGCATAGCTCACTAAAGAAAAGCAAGAATCATCACAAGATGTCTTATTGGCAGGACATGGAGGATCAAAAGATGATTTTAGATTCAGAGAAATTCAGCCCGGTGAAATTATAACAATTCAAATTAAAGAATACACAGGGGTTGTTGGAGCCTATAACACAAAAAACATTACAGGTATATTACGCAAAAGAGAAGGATCAAATTATTTTATTATACAACAAAAAAATAGAAGATCAATTGAACACCCTATATATAACAGGCAAATGATAAAAATAAATGGCGTCGAATATGATTCTACTAAAGTAAAACTAACATCTAAATTCAAAGTAATTCAGAAAAAGAAATATAAAGATGTCAAAGAAGGGATTCTTAAACTTAGCAACACACAACAAAAAGAATTTATGGGAATACTGCTTGCCATGTTCAACGGCATAGGTAATGAAGCATGGGTTACGTATAATACAGTTCAGACGTCAATAGGTAGAAATAGTGAAAAATACAGTAAATCACAGTTACTAAGCGATATCGTGGAAAACCTAAAAGGAGATCCGAAAAAACACTATGCTGCGCTCATGCAATTTTTTAACTTCTTAAAAGTTAATGAATGGAGCAGGGAATTAACACAGGAAAATTTGAATGAACGAATCAATTTAATAAAAATACTAAAATCTGTCTTTTTTATTAAACGGATAAATCTTAATGATCATCTTAATCTTATGATGTCGTTTTATGATAAAACACTGTATGCAAAAACATTACCCTTAAAAGATAAAATAAACCTTATTGCACATAAACAGATTACAAGAACTGATGATTTTAGAAGCTTCTTTCCACTGATGAAACGCGTGACAATCTTGCGATACGAAGACGATACAAGGCAACAACAGGTGCAGGCTGTCGGTGAATTAGTTCATTACATGAAACAAATTATTGACAGGAACCCGCCTGCACAAACAATAGGCACATATGCTATTTCAGTGTTGGATGAATGGAACAGACTTCAACGCGACAAGGATAATAAGTCTGCGTTGACGTTAAATCCAATCGAAGAGCTAGTCAGCAGCGTTGTGGCACATAGCAAGCATAGGATAAAAGAAAGACAGGTATTTAACCCTGAAGAAGCTGACACAACGGATATAGATGCCTTAGAAGAAAAATTTGAAGATGATGATGCTTTCCAAGAATGGAAAACTGACATTGAATCCAAGCAAAAAGCTAAAAAAGCACGGAATAATACTGCGCAAGAAGCGGTGATTATTGCCCGCATCGAAAGTGATGAAACAGCGTCAGCGAATGATATTGAGGCAATAGTTGGCACCGTAAAATCATCGAAGGTTAAACAAAAACTTTCGGAATTAGCTGAAGAACGCCAAGAGAAGCAAGAAGAATGTGAGGCTGAGGAGGCAAAAAAACACAAACAAAAAGCTGCCGCACAAAAAGCTGAAGCCGCCGTTGTAAATGCTGTTCAAGATAATGATGTAACGGCAGCTGATCTTGAAACAATAGCAAGCAAAGTAACATCACCAAAAGCAAAAGCTAAATTTGCGGAGGCAATTGATGATCGTGAAGAAGCTAATGAAGAACGTGAGGCTGAGGAGGCAAAAAAACACAAACAAAAAGCTGAAGCGACAATCGTAGCTGCTTCCCAGGATGATAATGTTACAGCCGACGATCTTGAAACAATAGCAAGCAAAGTAACATCACCAAAAGCAAAAGCTAAATTTGCGGAGACAATTGATGATCGTGAAGAAGCTGATGAAGAACGTGAGGCTGAGGAGACAAAAAAACACAAACGAAAAGCTGCCGCACAGAAAGCTGAAGCGACAATCGTAGCTGCTGCCCAGGATGATAATGTTACAGTCGACGATCTTGAAACAATGGCAAGTAAAGTAACATCACCAAAAGCAAAAGCTAAATTTGCGGAGGCAATTGCAGAACACGAAGAAGAACAAGATGATAAAATACATAGACAAAAAGCAACAAAGAAACATCAACGTGAGTCACGAGAAGTCACACGTGCGAAACAAGTTGTAGATGATCCCGAGACAAGTGAGGATGATCTTGATGCTGCCACACATAAAACCCACTCACCAAAGGCAAAAGCCCAGATTGAAGAGGCAATTGCCGCACGCGCAGAAGAAAATGATGCTTCTAAAACTAAACATACGCCACTAAAAGCAAAAAAACCTCATTCATATGATCGTGATGACACTGACCATGAAAACAGTAGCGATGATGATGATTTTGATTCGACGCTCACTCATAAAAGTCATTCGCCAAAACAAGAAAAGCACAGTCAACCTAAAGTAAGAAAAGCACGTTCAGAAATGACCGCTGAGGAGCGAACAATTGATAATCGCGAAAAACGAAAACGTCAAAAAGAAAACAAACGAAAGAGAGAATCCCTGGCACAAACAACAGACAGTGACTAAGAATTGATACCATTATTCTTATTATTGGAGTATTGATGTTTTTTAGCAGCAGGCATTCATTTATCATTCACTATCATGCAAAAGTCTGATTAAGGAACTATGCAAAAATAAACGACACGATTATCTTTTTTTCTTGTCGTCATGGTGAGCCCGAAAGGCATGGCCATTGTCCAGATAGCCACTAGATCACCACGCTGCCGTTGGCAGCTCGTGATAACGGCAATCATGAATCATGTAAGTTATTTTTGCACAATTCCTAAGTATAATTACGGTAATAGTTTTGCAGGATCAATAGCTGCTAATTTTTTGCCCGCAGCTGCTTCACGCACTTGGAAAAATAGCATGGGATCTGCCCCATTCTTGCCAACTGTACCAATTGCCTGACCTTTTGTGATTGACTGACCTTTTTTAACGTAAACATCCTTTAGATAAGCGTACACAGACATGCGCCCCTTGCCATTATTCACAACAGCCATTTTACCGTATCCTGGCAATAAAGCCCCTGCATCACGAACGACACCACCACTCGCGGCCTTTACTTTCGTGCCAACAGGCGCTGAAATACGCAAACTATCACTCATCTTTCCATCAGGCAACTTTTGACCAAAACTGGTAATAACTTTCCCCTTTACAGGCCAATCAAAGGTATCAGCGCCGCCACTCGCAATCGCTGTATCTGACCCTATTTTTGATTCAGCCGCTACGCTGCCACCTGATAATGGATTTGACATAGATGGCAAACCAACATCTGGCGTGCCAAGTCCTGGTGTATTAATCCCTACATCTCCCGTCACACCATCCGCAGGCATGCCTGTTTTTGAATCAAGCAGCGCACCGTTCTTACCATCCTTTTCATCGTCATCATCAAGTTCTTTAATAACAATATTACCATCATTCAGCACTTCTTTACTTTTCTTCTCACCAAGAACACGTACAAGAAGACGCTGTTTTTCAAACAATGCATAAGGTTCTTTTAAATTATTCAACGTAATAAGTTCACTTTCTTTCATCCCGTAAATCGATGCAATATCAGCAAGGGTTTGATCCTTCTTTACAATGTGATAGGGAGACGGAGGACGCGCTCTTACAATTTCAGAGGGACCGTCTTTTCGCTCACTACAGGCGGATAAAAACACCAATAATAAAAGAATAAACACTTTTAAAATAGAGCAATTCATAAAAATAACCTTCTTTATACACTTGTTTAATTGTACATCTTTTTTACACATATTAATGAGATACTTCAAATGCATCTTTCATGCAATTAATTGTTGGCTGGTGCGTTAAATTCAACGAAAGTGGTGTAATCGAAATATAACCACTATAAACAGCTTCAAGGTCGGATCCTGGTTCCAACTCGTGTGCCTTTGGTGAATAGCGATACATCGCATTACCAATCCAAAAATAAGGTCTACCACGTGGATCTGTGCATGCAATCAAATTATCGCAGCCTGATCGATGTCCTTGCGTTGTCACACGCACCCCTTTTACGGACGACACAATCGTATCTGGAAAATTAATATTAATCAAAACATTTTTATTCAGAGGTATTGTCATTACCTTTTTAATGATATCAGCACCAAAATGTTCAGCCGTTGCCCATTTTGCAGGATGTTCGTGCTGCGTATTAATACTAAGCGCAATTGAACGTATTCCTAAAAGAGTCCCTTCAATGGCGGCCGCAATCGTCCCTGAATAGGTCACATCCTCTGCCATATTCGCCCCAAAATTAATTCCTGACAAAATAAGATCAGGCACATTATCTTTTAAAAGATGTGAACACGCGACAAGCACGCAATCTGTTGGTGTTCCAGAAATGGCAAATTTTTGATGTGAAATCTCACGAATACGCAAAGGATCACGTAGGCTAAGAGAGTGACTTGAGCCGCTCTGATCAAGTTCTGGCGCAATAATCCACACATCATCTGACAACGTATGTGCGATTTTCTCAAGAACCTTTAAACCATGCCCATTAATACCATCATCGTTCGTCAATAGAATACGCATAAAATCTTATTTCTTATTAAAATTATGTGCCATTATACGCCAACAAACGAAAGGTATCTATACATTTTTAAAAAATTGGTTTACATTCTCAAAATGTTATAAATTTACATTTTTTCATCAAATTAAGGAACATACATTATGACGACAAACAAATTTCATATCTTATCTATAGCCCTTACAGCTGTCATTTTATCTGCCTGTGGTTCAGGTCGCGTAATGGTTTTGGAGCCTATTCAAATAACTCAACCAGTCACAGGGGTAACCATTGAGCAAGACAAATCAACTGTTGATGTTGATCCAGAAATAGCCGCTAGTTTTGAAAAAACGCTTCGCGAAAAATTAACAGAAGCTGGCTTTAAAAATAATAACGACATAACACTTCAATACCGTTTTATTCAAATAAATGAAGGAAATCGTTTCTCACGGTGGTTCTTTGGTGGCATTGGCAATGCAGGTGAAGGCACGCTCATGACAGAAATAAAATACTTAGATGCCAATCGACAAGAAATTGGTAAAGTGCAAGCTGAAGGAAAAATTGGTAGCGGTGCTTTTGGAGGCGGTTTTTCAAATGCTATTGAAAAATCAGCTGATGAAATCGTTGAATACACAACCAAACTTACTAAAAAATAAAAGATCTCAAATTCCAAATATCTTTCTTTAACAATGGGGAAAAAGGGTAATCATTCTTTTTCCCCATTAATTTTGTGATCTTCATTTGCAATCATGGCAAAGATTGCTACAATCGACGTATATATTATATTTTTATAGGTTTTTTTATGCGCATTACACCTGCTGTGACTAATATTCTCAATAATTATGAATCCGATAATCCAGGTGTAAAAACAAATTTAGCACGCATGCTGATGCACGGCGCTCTTGGTGGCACAGGACGTTTAATGATTTTGCCTATTGATCAAGGCTTTGAACATGGTCCCGCCCGTTGCTTTGCGGGCAACCCTGATGCGTATGATCCCTTTTTTCATTACCAAATGGCCGTTGATGGTGAGTTTTCAGCCTACGCTGCACCACTTGGCATGCTAGAGGCTGGCGCAGCAACCTTCGCGGGCGCTGTACCAACCATCCTCAAAATGAATAGCAGCAATTCATTAATGAATAAAGATTTGCCAGGTGACCAGGCGATAACCGCATCAATCTCTGACGCGCTTCGTCTAGGATGCAGCGCTATTGGTTTTACAATTTACCCTGGATCCGATGCATCTCTTGACATGTTCGAAGAGGTTAGCGCCCTAACGGCAGAAGCGAAATCATGTGGTCTTGCCGTTGTCATTTGGTCATATCCACGCGGCAGCGTGTCAAAAGCAGGCGAAAAAGCCATCGATGTTGTTGCCTATGGCGCCCATATGGCATGCTTGCTTGGCGCACACATTATTAAAGTAAAATTACCAACAGACTATTTTGAACTTGCCGAAGCCAAAACACAGTACATCACCCACCATGTACCAATTACAACCCTTACCGACCGTGTGCGTCACGTGGTACAATGCTGTTTTAATGGGCGGCGTATTGTTGTATTTTCAGGTGATGAAGTAAAGGACACAAGCGGCGTTCTGGATGAAGTGCGCGCCATTCATGCGGGTGGCGGGAATGGATCAATCATTGGTCGAAACTGTTTCAAACGCCCACGCCCAGAGGCCATGACGATGATTCAAGAAATTATTGGAATTTATAAGGAGTGAGATCAAATAAAGTGAGTAAAACCCTTTGTTTTAATGATATTTGTGAACAATACTGAATCATATAAAACAAGGGAGAGTGACATCCATATTTTACACCAATAAGCTAATAAATCCGTTGATTTTGTCTTCATAAATAATTGAACATGCCCCCATATATGCCCCCAAATTTTGTTTTTGATAGACATTTAATCGTTATGGAGAATCTTGTTCATTTTTAAAAATGGCATCATAATGAATTTTCATCGCTTGTTTTGAAACATCAAATTTTTCAGCCAGTTTTGTTATAAGGTCATCTTCAGTTATTTCCGTATTCTCTTCCTTTATAGCTTGCATTGAATTTTGTATTAGACGTAATGGCATCAACAAATTAGCAGCAAATTGATTAGTACCAATATGATACTGATGAATCCTAACAACAAAGAAACTATGTCCAAACGCCCCAACTGTTGCGCACAATGTATGGCGTCATAATATTTTTTATCTTTATCATTATCCGCATATATGTAACCAATAAAGCATACATTTATAGAAATAGATAAAATTAATCTTCCTAACCCTACTATCCCTAATTTGGAAAAACGCACTACTCTCCTTTGATTCTAATTTTCATTCCACTTTGGTAGGAAATTTCGAATCTTGGACACGTAATACACAGTGCCATTTCTAACGCTCTCGAAAATTTTTTAAATAAAGCATCTTATGATGGAGCAACTAAAAAACATTGCCATAATCTTGATCGCCATACTGCTGTTAATCAAGGCTTGTGAAAAAGATTTTATTGAAGGCACCAGCAACAAACACACGTTACTCGATCTTTTAGATTATTGTCGTGTCGAAATAGGGAATCTTAATGATAATATAAAAGGATTATCGTCCACGATTGAGGAATTGAAGGAAACCCTAGAAAATCGAAGGTTTTAAACTGTTATAAAATACGACCCACCCCAGCCTAAACCCTTGGAATTTGCAGGGGATGTATATAATAAATAAGTGATTTTTTGGCTCTTCTATTTTTTTAAGTGCGCAATAAAATTAACTTGTAGCTTAGGTTGACCTGATCTATAAAATATATCGACGCTATCCTTTAAAATGACTGTTCTCCCCTTATAGACAAGATAGTTACTTAAATCAGTTTGAGCAAGTAAGGCATCACTTACACCATTTATATGGATAGAAGCCACAGGCGCACCATCTCTTACAGCATATTGAACCATATCACGAACAACTTCGTCATATCGTGCAAAATGATCAATTATCAAACGTAACCCCCTACCATCGATGGCAGAAATATCACCTCCTGAAGCAAGATTGATTTGAACTAATGATACAAAATAAGTTGAACCTGTTTCGGCGTATCCAGCACCTGTGTGGTTAAAAAAGCGACGCACAAACTCATCAATTCCATCAAAACGACTGAGCGACAACGTACGCAAATTATATAAACGCTCGCGCCAATTGATAAGTGATTCGAGTTGGGGAATAAATGGCGTTTCTGGGGCAATGCCATACAATTCAAGAGAGAACACTTTATGCTTTTTATAGCGTGGATCGTTAATAATATCGGTCATAACACCATCTTTATTGAGTATTAATTGCTGTTCTACCTCAATTAAATGGCGTGCCTTATCAATGATGCTACTGCCATCAAGAGAGTCTTCATCATCAAGCCGTGCCGTCTCTATTTGCCCCAACATTTGACCAGCCAATTGTGGATTATCTGCACAAGCCCTTAGCAACTGTTGAAATTGCTTCATTTGTTCAAAATTTAACTCTTGCATAGACTGCACGCGATTGATACTTAAAAATGCAAGAATCACCCCAATGCCTAATAAATAATTTTTCATGTTAACCTCCTATAGTTCTGTTGTTTCCTTGGCAAATGCATAAAATTCAACAGGTATTTCATGATGTGGATGTGTAAAAATTTCGATGTCATCAAATATTTTGTTTACAAAAGAACATACTTTGTTATTGATTGCTCTGCTGCTCATCATATGTGAAAAAGTTGATCGACAGTACCTGCATATGTCCTTTCGGCTGTAACAGCAAACAACAACATTATCTGCTATGCTATCCGAGTCATCTGCACCACTAGCAATCGGTAATGAATTAACATAACGATCAACATGTAAGTGATCTCCTAATTGCCCAATTTCAATAAGAGACGAATCCAGCAACGCCAAGAAGTGTTGTTCTGATTGATGAAAACACGTTCCAAATGCTCCATCTTTACCACTTCTTAACACACCTTTTAGCTCATTTTCTCCATAAATATCAACTCTACTTAAAACTGGACTTTCACCGTATAGCAACTCAATCCGATCAACAAGCTCAATCGGAACATTATCTTTGGAAGGCTGCTCTTTCCATAAACCAAGTATTGCTTTAATCTGAGGACGAATTCTATCAGTTGTTCCACTTACAGGAGGAAAACGACGACTACCGTGAGGATGAAGAAAAGGTTTTTTATCGTAACATTTAAAATATTCGGTTAGGTCTTCAGCCTTTTGAGGCATAACTCCTGATGTTAAATGCTCAAATGCTTTCCAATTATTTTGAATTAAACTTAGTTTAACACTAGTGGTGCCTCCAAAAATATCTCTAATTGGTCTAGACGAAGGTTGGCTTGTTCCGCTAATAAACATTCCGCATGTAATACGATGAAGTATCGTTTCACCAACCCTCACGAATATAGAAACAAAGAGAACATTTTCTTCATTATAATTTTGCTTTGCGTAACTTGAGACTGCGTTCGTTATAAGACGATGTTGATCTGGCAATAATCCAAATGGATGAGCTATTCCAAGTTGTTGAAGTTCAACCTGTTTTGGGTAAACAAATGCACGCCCATAATTAAATTCTGAGAATCGATAACAATCAGGATCTGTTGCTTTTCGTTTGGGGTTTCGTAAATAACGCCTGAATCCCCAAACCTCAACATCACCATGGTCATTTTGTGCCATAAATCGCCCAATATCAACACGGCATGCATTAAACAAAAGAAAAGGATCAGGCACAAGGTAGTCGTCTGGCGTTGATGAAATGCCAACTGCCACCTCTGATGTATCTATTTTAAATTCGGCTGAATGTGCAGAATCAAAGGATTGCAAGGATAACTGAGTCGCCCGTAAATCAGTGATTTTTTCTTGCATGTGATCAATCAGCCGTGATACGAGACCGTCAACTGTATCTGCGGAAATATGACTGACATCTAACGCAGCAAGTTCATCCTGAAAGGGGTTAATCCAAGGCACAGTTTTAACCACTGTGCGAATAAGCGTCGCTTTTATATCTTCTTTAAAAACCTGAGTATCACGTGATTCCGTTATTGGTTGATATTCTTGAGACCGTTCATCAAAAGGGATGATCTTAATAACAGACAAGCGCTGTGCATACTCAGAATCAATACCCGATGCCTCAACGCAATGTGTAGCAAACACAAGTGCTGCAAACATTCCAAATAAAAATAACCTAAACGGACAATGCATCATATGAAGTTTTTTGAGGTACTAATATATACATAGCATTTTTTACATGTTGACTTAAGGTGAATAAACTAAAATGCGAAAATGAGAAAGATTTTCAATCAAATGATTCAATGAAGCGTTTGAGAGGATTTTTGAAGATATTAAACACGAGAAAATTGAAATATGACAGCACCAATCACTTTGTCTATCAGATTAACAAACTCTTTACAGAAAATGCAGGAACCTTTAGTCGTGCAATCAATAAGTATGTTTTAAAAATTACAAATGACGATTCTAATTTGTTTTTTTAACCTTGTTGATTAAGTCTATTTTTTAATGTGAAACAACCAATAAGTAATTGGTATCTTTTATGAGGTTTTAAAGTGACACGAAAAATTCTAATCCCATATCTGTTGCCTTTATGTTTAATCAAAAGAAAAATCCTGATAAACCATTTTTCCTGAAATTGCTTATCTTATAACTTACACACTGCGTTACGAAGATAAGAAAACTTCTTCTTTATTATAAGGAAAGTATTTTATTTTCCAACTCGATTAAATCACAAATTCGCTTTATACCTTAAGAAAAGAATGAGTTTTGCTTCATGAAAAATAGTATTTTAAAAACATTTATTTATTGTTTATGCTCATCTCCCATTTCAATATTATTAGCTTCTTATCCTACACCCTATCGAGGTGAACGTATTGCTCAGGAAACACCCTTACAGATCATTGCTAAGGGTAAACTTCTTGAACTTGATCCTTTCCTTGGTGAGACAAAGGCTAATCAACAGACAATTATTGATAAGATTAAAGCACTTGATCCAGATCCAGCAAAGAATGCTGTTCGTGAATACCTGATGCCATCAAGTCAAACATTAGGTCAACCCCATGAATATTTAATTGGCGATGAGGAGACAGCAGCTGAGGATGTTTATCGCCGTCGTGCTATAGAACATTTTAATAAAGATGTCCTTCCGTCAATTCGAAACAAGTATTCGCCATCTTCTCACCTTTATGGCAGTCGTGACCGTGAGATAAGTAAGGCAAGACAAAATTATGAGCGTGAATTGGAAGATACTATATCAATTATGCGTCTAAAGAATAGAGCCATTACGGTTCCTGCGGCTCTTCAACATCAAGAACAACGGATTAAGTCAGGTCAGGCTTTGTCACAGTCAGCACCAAAAGATTTAAGTAAATTCACCTTGTCAATTGAAGAAGAAGCCGACAAAGGTGAAGGAGAAAAATCAAATAAACAAAGTAAAGATGAAGAACTAGATGTTCATTGGAGCGATCGAAATGCATTGCAATGTGTTTATAAAAAAGAAATTGATGAAAAAAATAAACATATTGTTATAGATGCAGAAGATAAACCTGAGACTGGTAAAAAAATTATTGATCTTAATGAAAATATAACTAATGCAGAAATTGACCAATTATACGAAGATGCATGTCTTAGAAAGCAAAAAGCATTTTCTTCCCTTATGGCTTTGGTGGATGAAAATAATCATTTAGCAGAGTCTTTTATGAGTTTGTTAAATTTTTATAACTTTCCTAAAGGTTTTAAGCAAGATGCATCGCAAGCGCACCTTTATGCACAACGTTCTTTAAATTGGTTAAAAGAAGAATCAGCTAAAGGAAATTATTATGCACAAACAAATTTAGCCGTTTATTATTTTTATAGTATGGAAGTAGAGAAAAATGAACAGGAAGCCGTTCGACTCTATTCTCTTGCAGCAGAGCAAGGATATGCGAGAGCTCAATTTTCTTTAGGAGTACTGCATATTGATGGTGTTGATGGTACTAGTGTTTTAAAAGATGAATTAAAAGCAATCAAGCTTATGAGACGTGCAGCCAATCAAAAATATCACGTAGCTCAATATTATCTTGGTTTAATGTATGAGACCTTGGGTTTCATACAAAATAAAGAGGTAGCTATAAAATGGTATCAATTAGCTGCTGAGCAAGGAAATATTGACGCACAAATAAGTCTAGGGAGGAATTACGCTAAAGGCACAGAGAGTGAAAAAAATGAAGAACTGGCTTGTTATTGGTGGAAGCAAGCGGCTGATGCAAACAATGCAGAGGCTCAAATTTATCTAGGGGATATGTATGCAAATGGAAAAGGTGTTAATAAGAATAAGCAAGAAGCATTTCGCTTATATTATCTCGCAGCAGAACAGGGTAATTTAAGGGCTCATCATCATATTGGCGATGCTTACAGAAATGGTCATGGCGTGATTAAGGATGAATATGAAGCGGCAAAATGGTATCAACACGCAGCAAATGAAGGATATTTACCATCGCAATCACAACTTGCATTGTGGTATAAATATGGTATTGGTGTTCCGAAAAATGAAACAAAAGCATTATATTGGGAGCATCTTGCAGCAGAGGAAGGATACAAGTTATCACAAACTCGGCTTGCATTACGCTATTATCACGGAGAAGGTGTTAATAAAAATGTACAGGAAGCTGTTAAATGGTTTAGGCGTGCGGCAGATCAAAGAGACGAAGAAGCACAATGGTGGCTTGGTTGTTTATATATGAGCGGTGAAAGTGTGCAAAAAAATGTACAGGAAGCCATAAAATTATTTAAAAAAGCGGCTATATCTGGGTATAATGAAGCTCAATTTTCCCTTGGATGGTTATATGAAAGTGAACCATTATTTAAGAGTGAAGAAGAATCGTTAAAATGGTATGAGTTGGCAGCAGCGAATGGACATCAAGCATCTCAGTTTAAATGTGGAGTATTTTATTATAAAAATAAAAATGGACTAGAAGCTGTAAAATGGTTTCGGTGTGTTATAGACCACGAAAAAAGTGATGGGTTACAACAATTAGCACAGGAATTTCTAGGAAGACTATATGCTTGTGACGTTGGCTCACCTAGAAATGACGGGGAAGCTTATGCAACTTATAAAGTTGCTGCAGAGGGAGGTGACCTACGTGCTCAGTATATTTTAGGTATGATGTATGCCTATGGTCAACAAATCCCGCAAGATACTTTAAGGGCTGTTCGTTTTCTTCAAGCTGCTGCCAATCAAGGGCATACCGAAGCCGAAATAGTGCTTAATATATTACTTTCAAAAATGTAACGGTAATAATTTACCTTTTCATATATATATTCTCAATAGTTCTTAGGAAGTACTCACTGAGCTGTGTCAGGCTTCGAGCATGGCGGTTGGACTGGACGCCGCCACCGACCGTGTTATCGTGAACGATTGTCAAACAGTACTCCAAAAAACAAAAAGAGTTGCAATGCAATATTTAGGATAGTTCTCTTTTTAGGGGAAATGGTGGGTATAAACGGGAATGCCCCAGAGATCTCCACCGTGAATTGATCGTAGTTATGCACCGATATTCTTAACCTTACGGGTTTATAGGTTGAAATAAACCAGCAGATCGGTGCGCAGGTTTAAGCAAAGACGGTTCTAAAGTCGTCTGTATCTTAGTCCGAGCTATGGCCGAAAGTTGTGTTTAGGATCAAGCGGCGACTCTTTGTTTTATGTCGTTCTGGGCAA
>CANKZX010000007.1 GCA_947488275.1 Alphaproteobacteria bacterium
TAACAACGCGTAGACATCCGTATAGGCTGGTTGATCTTCATTGATCGTGAGTAATAAACGATAAAACTGAAGGCGAAGCGTGCTTTTTTCAACACTCTCACGAAAGGCAGCTTCAATATGGGGATCTGTGCATTTTTCAAAGGCAAGATCAAGTAGCAATGTCATTGCGCTAAGCGGAGTGGCAAAGTCATGACAGATTTTAGCTGCCATTAAGTGCGTTTCATTATATTTCATATCTGACCCAACGTTGAATAATTGTGTTCATTTTTACTTTGTATCGTATTTTAGCTGAATTAGAGAAAAAAAATAACCAATTGTCAAGTGTTATTTTTGGATAGATAAGAATAAATTTATCCGTAAGATATTTACTTATTATTCATATAAATTTCTTATGATAATATATATTGATATAAAGAATGTTCTTATATTGAATAAAAAACTTACCTATACGGAAGAGCAATTGATGCACATTCTTGTGCAAAGGCATCTTATTACACATGATCAAATAGAGGTTGCGTTAAGTGATAGATTGGAAACACAGCATCCAATCGAACAAATTATTGTAGATTTAGGGTATATTTGTCCAATTATACTTCAAAAATTAAAATCGGAAATTAGTGGTTTGCCATGTGTTGACCTTAGTCGCTATCAAATAACAGATATTTTTTCAACATTCCCCTTGCCCCTTCATTTGTGCCTGGAATACAAAGCATGCCCCTTTCAACAGGATGGTGAGACGTTGTGGGTTGCAATGAGTGACCCTGAAAACATAAAAAGTGTTGATCAGATACGTCATTATATTTATCAAACACAGCCTCATATCAGTACCTTGCATTTTTATCATGCTGACGATAGACAGATCATGATGCAGCTGCAAACTGTATCCCCTGAACAGAGGTTAACTGCATCGGATTCTCCCCTTGTTTTGTTGGAACATATTATAGAGGAGGCTGTGCGAAAGTCCGTTTCTGATATTCATTTTCAGCCAGATCAACGCGATATTACGGTGCGGTTTCGCATTGATGGTCTTTTAAAAACAGCCTGTGTGCTCCATCCATCAAAATGGTCGCAAATTCTGAATCGGTTAAAAGTATGTGCGAATTTGGATATTGCTGAAACCAGACGACCGCAAAGCGGACATTTTCTTAAAACGATTTACGCACATGATATTGATATTCGTGTCAGCACACATCCCACGCTGTATGGTGAAAATGCTGTGTTGCGGCTTCTTGATAAAGCAAAGCGCATTCTTAGTCTTGATGAACTTGGTTTTCCAGCTGTGCTTGCTAGCAATGTACGTTGCATGACAAAAGCCCCACAAGGACTTATTATTTTAACAGGACCAACAGGGGCGGGGAAGACAACAACATTATATGCGCTGTTGTCTGCGATGAATCCTGAATCACGTAATATGATGACGCTTGAAGCGCCGATTGAATCCGTTTTGCCTGGCATTCGCCAAACTGAAATTCGTGATCATCGGCAATTAACGTATGCGGATGGGGTGAGGTCTTTATTAAGACAAGATCCTGATGTCATTTTAATTGGTGAAATGCGTGATGAAGAAACGGCACGTATGGCACTTAGGGCGGTTTTAACGGGACATTTGGTTTTATCGACACTTCATACACAGGATGTTTTGGGGGTTCCAGGTAGGCTTCTTGATTTAGGCTTATCACCTGTATTATTGGCAGGTGCATTGCAGGGCGTTATCGCACAGCGTCTTGTACGATGCCTTTGTCAGACGTGTTATGGGGAAGGGTGCACGCAGTGCACCGAAGGTTTTAAAGGGCGAACAGTTATTGCTGAGCATTTAGTTTTTGATGATGAATTTAATGATATTATTACAAACGGTGGCGATCGATCGGCTTTATCAGCGTTGCGTAAGAAAAGAATGTTTCCAACGTTATGGGATCATGGGCTAGAATTGGTGGAGAAACGTATAACCACACGAGAGGAACTGATACGTGTCCTTGGAATGCCGTCCCCTACGATCGAATCGAATGATTCAGCACTATCCATCCCCTAATTTCAATGACCGTCCTGACGGCGCTAAGATTGATGTTATTGTGTTACATTATACTGATTTTCTAACAGTGGAAGAATCCCTTCAGTGTTTGATTGATCCACTATCAAACGTAAGTTGTCATTATTTAATTCATGATGATGGGACGATTTATCAGCTTGTTGCGGATGATAAACGCGCATGGCATGCAGGGGTCAGCGAATGGCGTGGGCAAACAAATATGAACAATACCTCAATTGGGATAGAGCTGCAAAATGGTGGTATGACCTATAAAAAGGCGTTTGGTGACTGGCCGCCCTATCCTGATGTGCAAATGCAAGCATTAGCTGACTTAATTTCGGATTTGCAACAACGATATAACATACCAAATGACCATATTGTCGGACACAGCACGATTGCGCCCGATCGCAAAATTGACCCTGGGGTGCATTTTAAGTGGGAGATGTTGTTTGAGTTGTTGGCGGAGAGGGGGTAATTTTTTAAAGATCATATTACGTTATCTGATGGATTATTTTGTTTGCAAACGCACTTCTTTAAAAGAACAAAAAATAATTTCTTTTTCATGTTTTTGTGCATATTTTATAAAAAATATTTTTACTTAGATGGTTTATATGATGTTTTTTCATATAAGAGAAAATATATTTGTGCTATATATGAGAAGAAGAATAAAAATAAATTGATGAAAAAGAATGAGAACGAATCATGATCCAACGATCTGCGCAAATTTTATTTAAAGATCAATATGCTGGTACTTTGACTGAAACAAATGCTGGTGGCACTCTCTTTACCTATGACCCAGCGTGGTCTGAAACCATTGCCTGCTGCTTTCCTATTACGCGCCGGGAATATCAATGGTCTCAGGGCTTGCATCCTTTCTTTCAGCATTTAGGCGCCGAAGGTTGGCTTCGTGAACAACAAGCACGTATTACGCATACCAGCGAAGAAGATGACTTAGGTTTGTTATTGCGTTACGGTTCTGATTGTATAGGTGCTGTCAGTGTGCAATCTCCCCACAAAATCATTTTCCCTACTTTGATTGAGGAAATCACAACGAATCCTGGTCGAACGGTGTCTGGGGTTCAGAAAAAACTTCTTGTAATAAAAGATGATGCAACAGGTGCTTTTGCCCCTGCGCAGGCATTAGGGGCTGCGCCTTATATTGCTAAATTTAATTCTTTAAGCATTCCAACCCTTGTCCGTAATGAGGCGTTAAGCTTGCGTTGGATAACGGCAGTCCTTGGAAGGGACGAAGTGAATGAATTTACGTTATCTTCCATACCAGCCCTTAATGAAACGGCTTTAATTGTGACCCGTTTTGATAGAACACTTTCTGGTGATAAATTACGTCTTGAAGATTGTGCACAAATATTAGGTAAACCTAAAGGCATCAATTACAATGGAAAATATGAAGCCGCTTATGAAGATATTGCTGAAATTATTTTAACGCATTCTGCGCGCCCAGCAATTGATCTGTCACGATTTTTTAAGCGTATTATTGCCTTTGCTTTGATTGGCAATTGCGATGCGCATTTAAAGAATTTTTCATTGCTTGAAACGCCAACTGGTTTACGGCTTTCACCTGCCTATGATGTGCTCAACACAGCTATTTACCCTGGGTATAATCAAGATTTAGCACTTTTAATGGGGGGTAGAAAAATAGCCCTTGAGGCGATTAATCACAAATTACTTGTTAATTTTGGTCAGGAAATTGGGCTATCGACAAAAATGATCGATCAAATTTTTGTGGATCTTAGACGGAATGTTCAAAAAGCCGCTCCAATTATTAAACCACCAGCGGCAGAAGAGCCTGATGGATTTGTAACACGTTTTGAAGAAATTGTGAGGAATGCATGTTTCAAAATACTACCGTAATCCCCTTGCACTGGAAATCGATTGTTGATGAGGCTTTGCGACGACGTAAAACGGAGAAAATTACACAACGTGAACATGCCGCATTGGCTAATGTTAGTGTGCCAACAATGGCTGCATTTGAGCGAGGTGATACAGCTCTCTCCCTTTCTAAAGCATTTGATATTTTACGTGTTGTGGGTATGGTTTATGAACCATCTGAAGGGACTTTGCAAGATCTTTTTGTAAAGGAATCATTTGATAGATGGCAAGAATTAAATCGATTAAAATTTGGAAATTCGCTCAAACGATTTCCATATGGATGGACTCGTTTTGATTATTACCTTGAAGGCGAATTAAAATTTATAGAAACGAAAGAATTAATAACAATACTTGAAACAAAAATGAAGCATTATTCGGGTTTGCCTCCTTTTTACGTTTCATCTCACACAAAGCATAAAATTGTTGCGAATGACATCATTGAATGTCGATTAAATAATTTTGATGATTTCTGGCGTGCTGATGTTAATGGTCATCTATTCTTTATTCGTGAACATCAAGAAGATCTTGAAGAAACATTTCCCCCCCAATCAATATTTGATATTACAATTCCCATTTGGCGAATAGCCGAAGCCTTGCTTCATGCTGAACAGCTGGCTTCTTTTTTAAAAAATAAAGAAGATTCCGCGATTACAGTTCATTTTAGAGCTTTATATACAGGCTTAAAGGGGAGGGTTTTGCGCCCTTGGTCGATGCCTGATAATATAATCAGTTTTCAATTTTCAGGTCGGAATGCATTATCAAATGAAGTATGTGTAACGGCGGAACTTTTAGCGAATGATATATCTAAACGGCTTGTTGATCATCTTTACCCTTTGGCATCAACACTTTACCAAGCATTTGGGATAACAGATTTTCCAAAAGAGCTGG
Organism: Alphaproteobacteria bacterium; assembly: GCA_947488275.1. Lineage (GTDB taxonomy): Bacteria > Pseudomonadota > Alphaproteobacteria > Paracaedibacterales > CAIOTO01 > CAIOTO01. The sequence goes on from CANKZX010000007.1 coordinate 4,805, forward strand.
TGGAAATTGTTGTGAAACGACTTTTTGATTATCAGTCCCGTTAAGGTTCAATTCACTTTCATCGAATCCCCTGTGACATAATATATGTCGGTTTTGCGCCATAAAAGTTCATAAGTGTCGCTTGTTCAGCCACTGTATGATCACGGTGTACACCGCTTAATGTAAACACACTATCGATTCCATATCGACAAGCGCCTCGTATATCGGTTGCCAGCGAATCACCTAACATTAATACCCGGGACAAGGGGACATAATCGCCGCGTCTTACATTGGCAAGTTCATGAGCCGCCTTAAATAAGCTCGTATTTGGTTTGCCGTGAATACGGAGAGGGAGGTGCGCTTGTTCTTCTTTTGAAAACAAAGCAATATAAGCATCCGCAATCGCGCCTGCACAAATCACTAACTGATCGCCAATGGTGACGATCTTGTCGGCATTCGCACAAATAACAGGCATGTTTTTCTTTTTTGCAATAGCAAGACGATCGGCATACGCGTTCGCGTCCTTTTCCCAGCCATCTGTCCCTGTGATGATCATAAAATCTGCATCAGTAACGGTATTAACTTGGGTGTAAGGCAGTCCTTCAAATACGGTTCGATCACGTTCTGGTCCAATATGAAAAAGACGTTTACCAAGTCGTTTATAAAAATCATCTGCACGATCACGTAGTGCCATGTGACATTCAATACCAGAGGTAAAGACATCGTCAAAAAGGGTATCATCAATTCCCATCTCACTTAAACGCTTACGTGTGACATTTGGTAAGCGTGGGGCATTTGATAAAATGACCAGTGTTTTTCCTTGTGCTTTAAGGGACGCATAAGCCTTTATTGCATCTGGAAAGGGCGCTATGCCATTATGGATTACACCCCAAACATCAATTAAAATGACATCATAGTTGCAAGCCACATGATCAAGTGATTCAAGTTCTGGTACGTTAGTAGGGGAAGATGATGAATTTAACGCATGCGTTGTCATGGTTGTCATAAAAGGCTCCTAAAAAGATAAATAATAAATAAACATGAATAAACCAATAGCGGCGACAAAGCTTTTCATTAAGGATGATGTTATCCACATCACGGATCCTGCAAGCACGAGCGTTGCAATACTCAAAAATACCATTGCAAGATATGATGCGTTATGTGGAATTTCTCCAAAAGCAACAGAGTAAATGATTTCACCTGTGATAAAGCATATTGTGTAATCCAAAAATTTATTGAGTTTAGGATAGTCATAAATACGGTTAATTGTTTTTAAAAAAACAGGCACCGTTCGCATGAAAAACGTGAGTGTTGCCGCGGTTGTTATGACTTGCCACATAATCGTTCCTCCAGGTGAATAGCAATAAACGCAAGAAAGAACCAAGCGAGAATCAGTAAATGTTTGCCTATAAGTAGTGTTAAAGCAGGGGTTAGAAAAATACCCAATAATGTTGTTGCAAGAGCAAATAATTCGCCCTTGCGTTTAACAGTTAAACAAATAAAATGTGTTGGCAAAACGATATGGGCAAGGGCACTTAAAAATGTACGCGTGTCGGTTAGTATATCCCATGCTTTATACCCAATCATTGTTGCTAGGACGGCGATACAGTAACTTGTAAAAACAAGTCCTATGTAAAAACTCCACGGATCTTTCGTGTCTTTTTTAACGCTGCACACTAAATAGGCACTGCTACACATAAAATATAAAGCGGGAATAGCTAAGCGTTTACGTTTTTGCCATAAGGGAACGATTAAGGCAGACATCAGAATGAATTTAAAATTGAGAATAATGATGTTAAGTGCAACTGCCCACAATGACAAATCGTTATTATTAATAACGAATGTTTGTGAAGGACCAGCAAAAATGGTGGCTGTTAAAAGGGTTGCCTCAATAAAGGATAAATTTTTCGCATGCGCAAGCAAACCAAGCGATGAAAAACACAAAAGGAATGCAACACAAATCGGCAGCGAACTTTTAATACCTGTTTTTAGATCTTGTTTATTGAGCATAATACCAACTTTGGTAGGAACACGTGTTTGAATAGGTGTTTTGCCGTTAACAGCCACTGGGTGACCACATCGGCGATGTATACCCATTTCAGATGATTTTGAGAATTTTACTCATCGCCAAACATTTTCATGATAATCGCATTTTCCTTTTGTGATTTCTAGTAATTTTTTTTCAAATTTGCTAGATTGTCACAGTTATATATAATGAATGGAAAGAATGAACGCATGGATTATAAAACTTCTGTTTTTTTGCCTAAAACAAACTTTGCGATGAAAGCGAATCTCCCTCAACGTGAACCTGATTTATTAAACCAATGGAAACAGGATGATTTATTTCAAAAACTTCGTGCAAAAAGCAAGGGGCGACCAAAATTTATTCTTCATTTCGGTCCACCTTATGCAAACGGTAATATTCATATTGGGCATGCATTATCAGAAGTTTTAAAAGATATTGTTAATAAAACATACCAAATGAAGGGGTATGATGCGCCCATGATTCCTGGGTGGGATTGTCATGGATTGCCTATTGAATGGAAAATTGAAGAACAGTATCGTGCAAAGGGTAAGAACAAGGACGAAGTTGATCCGATTCTTTTTCGTTCGGAATGCCGCGCTTTTGCCGACAAATGGACAGCCATTCAAAAAGAAGAATTTAAACGCCTTGGCATTATTGCTGATTTCGATAATGCGTACTCTACAATGAAATTTGAAACAGAAGCCAAAATTGTTGCTGAACTTGGTAAATTCTTAATGGATGGTTCGCTATACCGTGGGCTTCGTCCAGTGATGTGGTCAGTCGTTGAAAAAACGGCACTTGCCGATGCCGAGGTTGAATATAAAGATCATGTAAGCGATTCCGTTATGGTTGCTTTTAAGGTTATTAAAACAGCATGCAACGCCTTAAATGATGTTTCTGCCGTTATCTGGACAACGACTCCGTGGACACTGCCAGGTAATCGTGCCATTGCCTATGGTGAAGATATTGATTATGTTGTGCTAAAAGCGAATCAGCCAACAGACTTTATAAAAGTTGGTGCACACTTTCTTATAGCGAAAGAGCGTGTTGAATCTTTCTGTCAATCAACGCAGCTCAATGATTATACAATTGTTTCTGAATGTAAGGGCACTGATTTAGCGGGTACATTATGTGCGCATCCATGGCGCGGACAAGGATATGATTTTGATGTCCCTTTATTGCCAGGTGATCACGTAACTGTTGAGGCTGGAACAGGACTTGTTCATACAGCACCTGGTCATGGGCTTGAAGACTTTGAGGTTGGTAAGAAATTCAACCTTGACGTCCCTGAAACTGTTCAGGGTGACGGCACTTATTATGCGCATGTCCCTTTGTTTGCTGGGCAGCATGTGTATAAAGTGAATGCCGCCGTTCTTGCGGCTTTGACGGACGTTGGTGCTTTGTTGCACACAGCAAAATTAACGCATAGTTACCCGCATTCATGGCGTTCAAAAGCGCCTCTTATTTTCAGAACAACAGCGCAATGGTTTGTGTCGATGGAAAAAACAGGGCTTCGTCAAAAAGCACTTGAAGCCATTGAAAATGTTGAATGGTTTCCTGCATCTGGTAAAAATCGTATTCGCAGCATGGTTGAATCGCGCCCTGATTGGTGTTTGTCACGTCAGCGGGCTTGGGGTACGCCAATGACAATTTTCGTGAATAAACGAACAGGTGAACCCTTGCGTGATCCAGCGGTTCATCAACGTATTGTTGATGCAATTAAGGGGGAAGGTGCTGATGCGTGGTTTAAGAACGATGCTGCTTATTTCCTTGGGGCTGATTATAACGCCGATGACTTTGAGAAAATAAATGATATTTTGGATGTATGGTTTGACAGTGGGTGCACACATGCCTTTACGTTACGTGATAACGAAAGTCAGCAATGGCCAGCAGATGTGTATTTAGAAGGTTCAGATCAACATCGTGGCTGGTTTCAATCGTCCTTGTTACAAAGCTGCGGTACGACAGGCGTTGCCCCTTATAAAAAGGTCGTGACACACGGTTTCGTTTTAGACGAACGTGGCTATAAAATGTCAAAATCGATTGGTAACACGGTAACCCCTGATGAAATTATCCAAAAATATGGCGCGGATATGTTGCGTCTTTGGATTGTTAATTCAGACTATACAGAAGATTTACGTATTGGTTCTGAAATCTTAAAACGCCAGGAAGATATTTACCGTCGTTTTAGAAATACATTCCGCTATCTTCTTGGATCGTTGGATGGCTTTTCAGAAGGTGAAGCGATTTCGGTTCATGAAATGCCTTTGCTTGAACAATGGGTGCTTCATCAACTCAAAGAAATTGAAATGGCGCATGCGGTAGCTGTCGAAAAATTTGATTTCTCTGGTTTTTATATGAAGTTACATCATTTTTGTTCGGTTGATTTATCGGCTTTTTATTTTGATATTCGAAAAGATGCCCTTTATTGTGATGCGAAGGATTCGCTGCGTCGTCGTGCCACACGTACTGTGATGAACCATGTGTTTTTATCCCTTGTTCACTGGTTGGCACCTGTTCTCAGCTTTACCAGCGAAGAAGCTTATCTTGATTATCAAACCCAAACGGGACATGTGAATAAACAAAGTATCCATATGTCAGAATTTCCTGTTTTGCCAGAGGTATGGTATCAACCTGGATTGGCAAAACGATGGGAATCTATCCGTGCAATTCGAAGCGTCATTACAGCGGCTCTTGAACTTGAACGTTCTGCAAAAACAATAGGATCAAGTTTACAAGGTGACGTGGCGTTATATATAACAGCAGAGAAGGCGGCTTACCTTGATGGTCTTGATTTAGCTGAATTGTGTATTACATCAACAGCGCGTATTGTGTTGGCGCAGCCACCAGCAGGCGCAATAACACTTGACGATGTGGCGGGTGTTGGTGTGATTGTGAACATAGCCGCGGGGGGCAAATGTCAACGGTGTTGGCGTATATTACCTGAAGTTGGGGACACTGCTGCCGAACGCCATCATGATGATTTATGTGTGCGGTGTGAGGATGTCGTTGTGAGCACTGCATGCATGTAAGTTTTTACTGACTGATGCTTCCTGAGTATTATTTGTATTAAAAATCAAATTTTATAACAGAATAATAGAGGGAAGCATTTTTCAATAAAATATATTTTGTCCTAATAATAAAGACATTTACATCAGGAATTGACAAAGGCTACAAAATTGCCTATGGTGATAGAAATTGTAAAAACGCACACGTGTTATATTAATGTGTGCTTATTAAATAGGTGAAAATGTTTATTCAGACACAAGAAACTCCGAATCCTGAAAGTTTAAAATTCATTCCAGGGCGCCTTGTGATTGCTACTCAAGAACCACTTTCCTTTGAATCGATTGATGCTTGTCAAAAATCACCTTTTGCAAAATGTTTGTTGTCGATCGATGGCGTAAGTAGCGTTTTCTTTGGTTCTGATTTTATAACAATAACAAAAAAAAATGATTATGATTGGTTTGTCCTAAAGCCCCATATTTTAGGGGTAATAATGGAACACTTTGTTAATAATTTGCCTGTTATACTGTCAGACGATATGGAGGTGAATGAAAAAACAGAATCAACAGACGCTGTTTTTCTGCAAATCCAAGAAATTATTGATACACGGGTTCGGCCCGCTGTGGCAAATGATGGTGGTGATATTGTTTTGCATTCATTCGTAGATGGTATTGTTTATTTAAAAATGAAGGGCGCATGTGCGGGGTGTCCAAGTTCAACGGTAACATTAAAATCAGGCATTGAGAATATGCTTAAGTTTTATGTTCCTGAAGTTACGGAGGTACAACAAATAAATGATTAAACGTATAATTACAATAGGTTTGCTGATTATTGCGGCGTTAACGTTACCTTTTTCATTAAAAGCGAATATGCTTCCTAAAATTAAGAAATCATCAAAAGGAAACAGTAATTCTCATGAAACGTCAGATTGCCAGGCAATCATTAAACATTTTGAAAATGAATATAACATTCCTGAAAATTTGCTGGCTGCTGTAGCGATGGTTGAGTCTGGAAAATACCCGTGGTCCATTAATGCGCGTGGTCGTGCACATGTTTTTGGCACAAAAAGTGAAGCGATTTCTTTTATTGAGAAACAAAAAAAACGTGGTACAAAAAATATTTATGTTGGTTGTATGCAAATTTGTTTAAAAAGTCACGGAAAGCGATTTGAAACGCTTGATCATGCCTTGACGCCGTACAATAATATTCGATATGCTGCAAAATTACTACGTGGTCTTTTTGACCGTTTTGGTTCTTGGGAATCTGCTTTGATGCATTACAATGCCTCGTCACGGAAAGTATCTTATAAAAATAGAGTGCTTGCTATTTGGGGTGGGGATAAAGCCAATCTTGTATCAACATCTTTTGCAAATAAAACAGAAATTCATGAAGATGTTGCAAAAGCTCCACATATAAAAATTGCATTTGGTCCAGGTATGGGAATACGTTCTCAGAAAGCCCAGTAAAAGAAGAATCTAATAACTATTTTAGGACGTATTATATGAATACCGATGTATTTGGTCTTTTATTTGACGAAGCGCGCACATATTCTTATTGGCAAAAGAAGTCGGTTCAAGATAGTGTCATTCGAGAAATTTATGATTTATGCAAAATGGGACCAACGAGTGCAAATTGTCAACCAATTCGTATTGTTTTTATAAAAACGCCAGAGGCAAAAGAACAACTTCGTCCTTGTTTATTGCCAGGAAATATTGACAAAACAATGACCGCGCCAGTAACGGCAATTTTTGCGTACGATATGGAATTTTATAATCAATTACCGATCACGTTTCCACATGTGGATGCACGTCCTTGGTTTACGCAAACCCCTGAAGATATAATGAATCACGCGTTTCGTAATGCTACTTTACAAGCTGCTTATTTTATGATTGCGGCACGTGCAAAAGGACTTGATTGTGGTCCTATGTCTGGCTTTAATGCAGAGATGGTTGATGCCTTATTTTTAAAGGGAACAACGTATCGTTCGAATTTCTTATGTAATCTTGGTTATGGTGACAAAACAAAAGAATATGGACGTTTGCCACGTCTTTCTTTTGAAGATACGTGTTTTTTTTGTTAATCTGATACTAGCTGTTTTTGAAAATGTATAAAAATTTCTTATCTATAAAGACGGTATTTTTTTTAATTCCTGTTATTTGCGTTATTTTTGTTGGCTATTATTACAAATCCGATCGAATATGGGTTGTGGATGCTCAGAAATATATTGCTGAGCTTAAGCCATCGACTGATATCTTTGTGGGATCAGAGGAGCGTGGGTATATCTTTATGCCTGTCGCAAACTATTATGGATTGACGAAAAAGATTGTTCTTCAAAAGCGTAAAGAAGTTTTTGATGCTTCTTTCAAAAAATTACATAATTTAGATGTTAATGCAGCCTTAATTCCATTGATTACGCATCGATTGTGGGTTACATCACCCAAAACACCCTGTGAACCGCCTAAAGAAACAGTTGAACGTTACATCGAATCTGTTCGTTTTTTGCAGGATAAGGGAAAGTATACACACTATTTTTGGTGTCAAAAAAAGATAATGTTGCCAAAAACAATTGAACGTATTGAAAAAAGTGATGTTGCTCATCTCATAAAAATTCGTGAGCTATCTGAAATTGAACCATTAATGCGTTGTACCCATTTATCAAATGTGCTGATTGATAAGAAATACTACCCTGCGGCATCTGATTTTATTCGAACAAATCTAATTTATTTATTTGGTGGTATTTACACAGATTTTGGTTGGCTAATTAAAAAGGATATTACGCCATTACTTGGTAATTTTAATTATTTGACAAGTATCATTCATGAATTAGATGGAAGTGTTTATCTTGATAAGAACCTATTTGCTGCTAAAAAGTATGATCATCATCTTGATCATTGGTTAAATCTTATGCATAACTGTCATAAGCTGCCAAAGAAAATAAGGGATATGACACCTGTGTTACGTCCACAAACAGAATGGATGACCGCAGGTTATACATCAATATTGCCAGCCTTACTTAAAAATGGTGAAACACTATTGCCTATTAATACGTCTATTGTTGATATTTTACGTTATACATCGTGGCAGAAGAGTGAAAATAATTTTGGTAATGCTAATGTAAACACATCATCATTTAACTTGTTTTCAGTGAGACCCAAGCGAATTTAGGATATCATTTAATATATCTTTTATATTGTTCTCAATTTCGTTTGATTTGGTAAAGTGTATGCGGTCAACGCCGCCTGTTTCGGCGGGGAGTATTAGCTCGAACTGCGTGTCATGCTTTTTATCATCGTTGAAAGCATTCCAAAAAGTTTCCCATGTGATTGCTTTTAAGTAATTACTTAGTTTGGGGAATGGGGCTAAAATATCATTTTTGATATGTTGTTTAAAGGTAGTGATTGTATTGTTTTGAATGCCCATATGTGTGGCTGCAAAATCAATTGCGCACACCATTCCAATCGCAATTGCAAGGCCATGTTCAATACGGTAATGTGTCGCCGATTCAATGGCATGCCCGAATGTGTGGCCAAAATTGAGATAACGCCGTTCATTCGTATCAAATTCATCACGTTCAATAATAAATTTTTTCACCTCAAGAGATAAGGCAATTAGATCAGCTAAGCATTCATTTTGTTGGCTAGGATTAGATGTCATGCGGTTGTATAAATGGACATAATTATTTAGGATCATGCCATCATAACGGTGCATGAGAAAGGCTGATTTAGCCACCTCAGCCAAACCAGAATAGATCTGTGCGGATGATAACGTCGTTGTGAAATTAGGGTCGATAAAAACATGATACGGGGGGTAAATCGCACCAATTAGATTTTTAATTGTCACACTCGATTGTGTTCTTTTTTCAATATTCACCGCGCATTTTCCGCCAATGCACGCGTCAACCATTGATAGAAGGGTGGTTGGTACAAATGACCATTTGATTCCGCGCATGTAAAGGGAGGCAACAAGCCCTCCTGTGTCGTGCAAAATTCCTCCGCCAACTATTAAAATATGGGCAGATTTTGTGATATGGTGATTGTTTAGGAATAATAAGATGCGCTCCACCATAGCAAGCGATTTATTAGATTCTGTCGCTTCATAGGTGAATATTGGAAGCGTTGGTGCTTTTTCGGCAATTTTCTGGCGTGCTTTGGTGAGATATTGATCGATTATAATTGCTGAAAAGGGGGTGAAATCCATGTTATCAAAAAGTGTTTGTTCGATTTCAACACTATAGTTATGTGATAATGCTTTAATGGTTAGTGTATGCATTGAGTAAGGTGCCTTTAGAGAAGGATAGCATTTGCTTTGATTGTATACTCATTTCAGATTATTTTGCGAACGCTATTGTTGTCTAAAAGCCCATATTAGTCATGTGTATGTTGAATATCGCGTTCCATGATGCGGGTTTGATGTGAGAGTGTTTGTGATGATAAGCGGATGCTTGATAGCATTTTTTCAAGTTGTTCACCTGAATTAAAAACAGTTTGCATTTGTCCTGAAACATTATCGGTGAGCTGCCAAATCTGTTGGATATTGTTTGCAATTTCTTGTGTGGCAAATGTTTGTTCATTAATTGCGGCTGCAATGCTGGTTGATATTTGATTCATTTCGGTAATGATGTCATTTATAAGGCGTATGGCAAGAACGGTCTCACCAGTTGCTTTTTGTATGGATTTGACCTGGTGGCTGATATCATCGGTTGCATTTGCTGTTTCGTTAGCAAGGCTTTTTACTTCGGAAGCAACAACCGCGAATCCTTTGCCTGCCTCGCCTGCACGTGCGGCTTCAATTGTTGCATTCAGAGCAAGTAAATGGGTTTGATTAGCAATTTCTTGGATAAGCAAAACCACATCGCTAATTCGATTGGCAACCGTTGAAAGACCTTGAACATGTGTATTTGTTTCTTCGGCAGCGTGTGTTGCCTTTTGGGCAACCGTTGTTGAATGATTGACCTGGGTGCTAATGTTAGAAATGGATGTAAGTAATCGTTCAGAGGCTGTTGTGACTGTTTTAATTTTTAATGTCGAATCGTTTGATGCGGCAACAAGATCTTGGGATCGATTATTCGATTGCTGAATCAGTGAAAATCCAACATGTGATAGATTGTGAATGTCGTGTATGGATTCAATGATTTTTTGAACAGTTCCTTCAAACGCACGAAGACAAAAATGGTGTTGATTAAAATCAGCGTTGGTATTAATACGTGTTGCGTGTTCGGCATTGTATGTCATGATGGCGTTTTGCCGAATCGTTTCCGTTTGTTCGATAAGGGTTTGTAATTTTGATAGATGGCGTGCAATGGAGCCGATTTCCGTCGTTAAATGTTGAAATGGAATGACATCATTTGTTTTGCCAGCGCTTAAATGACTGGTAATTTGCTTAATTGATTCAATTGGGCGTGAAAGATGCAAACTTAATCCCCAATTTCCGACAAGCATAACCAGACTTAGTAGGCTTATGTGATAAACAGGAAGGAGAGGCGTTGCATGATAGAAATAAATAAGGGGAATGAAGCTATAGAATGTGATTAAACAAAAATACCGTACGCGTATACGTGCTGAAAGATGGCAGTCATTTAATAACGTTTTCATCTATCAAAATACAGTTAAATGTTTTATATAAGTGAAGTATAACAACACAAGAATTAAAAAGTCCTTAATGAACCCTAAAAATGATGACATGCATCTTGAGCATGCTTTGCGTTTGCTGTCGAAGGGATGTGTCGTTGGCATGCCAACTGAAACGGTCTATGGGTTGGCAGCTGATGCAACACAAGATCAAGCCGTGGCACAAATTTATGCCTTAAAAGAACGTCCATCATTTAACCCATTGATTATTCATGTGGATTCACTTGAAATGGCTTGTCAATGGGGATATTTTTCGCCATTGGCATTGCAGTTAGCTGCGGCTTTTTGGAAGGTTGATTCACCCTATCAAAATCCACTTACTTTGGTCGTTAAACGTAATAATCAAAATTTATCACATCTGGTAACGGCAGGTCTTGATACAGTCGCGATTCGTATGCCATCTCACCCTGTTGCCTTATCGTTGATTAAGGCTTTTGGCAGACCACTTGCCGCGCCAAGTGCGAATCGATCGAATCATATTAGTCCCACAACCGCTGATGCTGTATATCAGGATCTTGGTGATCGCGTTCCTTTGATTTTGGATGGCGGTGCGTGTGCGGTGGGGCTTGAATCAACAATTGTTGATGTTACAACAGATAATCTGATCTTGTTACGTCTAGGCGGTGCGACGGTTGAGATGATTGAATCGGTGGCGGGGTGTGCGGTGCAACGTGTGGAGCATGCCGCATGTATCACAGCGCCTGGTATGTTAAAGCGTCATTATGCCCCACATCATCCATTGCGGCTTAATGTTACGTCTCCATTGCCTGGTGATGCTTTGCTTGGTTTTGGTGCTGTGCCAGGGGCAACATTAAACTTAAGTGAATCAGGTGATTTGGTCGAAGCCGCCGCAAATTTATTTGCAATGATGCGTTTTTTAGATCAAAGTTCATGTAGAGAGATTGCCGTTTCACCCATTCCGAACGTCGGTATTGGGATGGCTATTAATGATCGTTTGACACGTGCGGCGTGTACAGATTTAGAATCAGATACAAAGGGTTTAGAATGATAGAGTATGATAAAAAAGCCTTTTCGTTACGTGTTAACCATCTGATAAAATCGGTGCCTTATGATGGTGGTATTTTACGTCTTTTGAACGATGTTACGATGCATATTAATGCATCCTCAATTTCAGCGATTATTGGGCGTAGTGGTGCTGGGAAAAGTACGCTCCTTCGATGTTTGAACGGCTTAGAGGCGATTGATTCGGGACAAATTTTGATTAATGGGCAAGATTTAACTTCTCTTTCGGGGCAGGCACGCACGGTATTATTACGTCAAATTGGTATGATTTTTCAGGCCTATACGTTGCTTAGTCGAAAGACGGTTTTAGAGAATGTATTATTGCCTTTTGCACTGCAAGGTAAGGTTACAACTGTACAGCGTCAAAAAGCATTGCAGTTATTGGAGGAAGTGGGGCTGAAGGATAAAATTAACCATTATCCTGCGGAGTTGAGTGGTGGACAACGTCAGCGCGTGGCGATCGCACGGGCGCTTGTGCTCGATCCTGGTGTGCTCTTATGTGACGAATTAACATCCGCCCTTGACCCAAAGACAACGTTTGAGATTTTAGCATTGCTTAAACGAATTAATCGTGATCATGGTGTGACAATTCTATTGGTAACGCATGATATGAATGTCGTGAAAGAAATAGCGGATGCCGTGTTTGTTGTTGAACAAGGTAAAATTATTGAACATGGCACATCCGTTGACGTGTTAATGAAACCCCAACATGCGGTGACGCAGCAGCTTGTTGAAAGTACGGTTGGTGGTGATTTACCTGTGTTTTTATTGGATTGTATTAAAACAGATATGTCAGCTGATGAAAAAAGATCTGCGCAACGCGTGATGCGATTGATTTTTACAAACGAATCATCAAAACAACCTATTATTGCAGCGGTTGCAACACAGTTTTCTGTGAACTTAAGTATTTTGGCAGGTGCGCTTGATCATGTGGCTGATCATATGTTTGGGCATTTGTGGGTGTCATGTGAGCCGAGTGAAAAATTGGAAGACGCTATTCAGTATATGAATAGTCATGGTGTTGGTGTGGAAACAATGGGGTATTTATCGTGGAATATGTAACAACATTTATATCCATTGTGCAGGATATTTGTATGGGTGCGAAAGGTGCTTTATTGTGGGGCGGCTTTGTTGAGACACTCCAAATGGTTATTGTTTCGATGGGGTTAGGTATTATTTTTGGGGTGCCCTTGGGAACGCTTCTCTTTGCCTGTAGTCCAAAGGGGATTAATCCAAATCGTGGATTATATGAAGGGCTTAGTTTTTTCATAAATTCAGCCCGATCAATTCCGTATATCATTTTAACAATTCTATTGATTCCGATCACACGTTTATGTATTGGTTCAGCGATAGGAACATCAGCCGCTATCTTTCCATTAACATTAGCTGCAATTTTATTGATTGCACGTGTGTCTGAGGATGCGCTGCTTAATTTGCCACGAACCTTTATTGAAATTGGGCAAAGTATGGGGGCTACTCCTTTTTCGATTGTATGTAAGATTTTATTGCCAGAGGTGTTACCATCCCTTGTTATACAATTAACAACAATCGCCATTAATCTTGTTGGTTTTTCAGCAATGGCGGGAACTGTTGGCGGCGGCGGTCTTGGTGATCTTGCCATTCGGTTTGGTCATCAACGGTATGATGTCACGCTTGTTGTATTTATTGTTATTATTTTAATTGCTTTGGTTCAATTGATTCAAATGATGGGAAATGCACTGGCACACCGTCTGAGAAAGTAAAAGTGTGTTGAAAAAATACATGTGCTTGTTATGGAGTGTTTTTTTATGTTTGCCAATTTTTGTAGTAATTAATCGAATTTTGAAAGACATCATCAAAAGAAGTGTCTAAACTAGTCGCAGTATTCTCTAAAATGTGACAGAATGACGTGCAAATGATTCGCTTGACAATTGATGGGCAGTCCATTGAAGTCCCTGAAGGAACAACCGTTCTGCAGGCATGTGAAGATCTTCGTATTGAAATTCCTGTTTTTTGCTATCATCCCCGTTTGCCGATAGCAGGTAATTGTCGTATGTGCCTTGTTGAAGTTGAAAGGGCGCCCAAACCCGTTGCCAGCTGCGCGATGCCTGTAACTGATGGTATGGTTGTGTATACAAAATCCCCTATGGTTGAAAAAGCACGTAAAGGGGCACTTGAGTTTTTATTGATTAATCATCCACTTGATTGTCCTATTTGTGATCAAGGTGGTGAATGTGATTTGCAGGATATTACACTTAATTATGGTCGTGGTCATAGCCGTTTTGATTTAAATAAACGTGCGGTACCTGAAAAATATATGGGGCCGCTTATTAAAACAATGATGAATCGTTGTATCCACTGTACGCGTTGCGTTCGATTTGCAAATGAAATTGCGGGTGTACCTGAAGTTGGCACGATGTATCGCGGTGAACACATGGAAATTACAACGCTTGAAAATGCTGTTGCTTCTGAATTGTCGGGGAATATGATTGATATTTGTCCCGTTGGGGCGCTTACCAATAAACCATATGCGTTTCATGGGCGCACATGGGAACTTAAAAAAACAGATGGTATTGATGTGTTGGATGCTGTTGGGTCAAATATTCGTATTGATTCGCGTGGCAATCAGGTTATGCGTATTTTACCCCGTTTGAACGAAGCTGTGAATGAAGAGTGGGTGTCGGATCGCACACGTTTTGCTTGCGATGGGCTAGCGTCTCAGCGATTGGATCAACCGTATCGCCGCGTGGATGGAAAATTGGTTCCTTGTACCTGGGATGAAGCGTTTGATCATATTCGTCATGTCTTCAGCTTGTTAGAGGGGGAAGAAATCGCGGGTCTTGTCGGCGACTTAGTTGATGTTGAATCGGTATATGCCCTTCGATTATTGCTCGATAAACTTGGGTCTCCACACAAGGATTGTCGCCAGGATGGGGCGTTGCTCCCTTATGAAAATCGCGCACATTATCGATTTAATACAACAATTCAGGGACTTGAGGACGCGGATGCGATTCTACTGATTGGCACAAATCCACGGCACGAAGCACCACTGATTAATGCACGTATTCGTAAACGTTATCTGCGAGGGGCGCTTTCAATTGGTGTCATAGGTGATCCTGTTGATTTGACTTATCCATATGTGTCTATTGGTACAACTCTTGATACATTAAATCATCTTATTGAAGGCACACATTCTTTTGCCACTGCGTTAAAAACGGCATCGCGTCCCGTGGTTATTTTGGGGCAGTCATGCTTCACGCGGACGGATACACTTGCTTTTATGACGCTTGTACAGAAATTGTTGCATACCTATCCAGCGTTCATTCAAGAAAATAGTGATGTCTATTGGAATGGCTATAATGTTTTGCACAACGCTGCAGGGCGTGTAGGGGCAATGGATGTTGGATTTTTACCTAAAAATGATGGTTTTTCAACGAATAAGATTTTAAAAAGTTGCCAAGATGGCACGATCAAAGCTGTTTACGTATATGGCGCAGATGAAATTGATGCGAAGGCTTTTGGTGATGCTTTTGTGATTTACCAGGGACATCATGGTGATCAGGGCGCTCATCGTGCGGATGTAATTCTGCCAGGTGCTGCCTATACAGAAAAAGATGGTCTTTATGTTAACACAGAAGGGCGTGTACAACGGAGTTACGCTGCGATTAGTCCACCAGGTCAGGCAAAAGTTGATTGGTCAATTATTCGTGCCTTATCCGATGTATTGGGATGTGCGCTTCCTTTTAACACATACACTGATTTGGTGATGCATCTTGAAAGTGCATATCCTTTTATGAGTGATGTGGATTGTATCGCGCCAGCCTTGTGGTCTGATTTGCCCATCTATCATGGTATTCTTGATAAAATGGCGTTTGCTTATCCGATCGATAATTTTTATATGACATGCCCTATAACAAGGCATTCAAAGACAATGGCCGCATGTGTGCGTGAAATTCTAAATAAAGGACGTTCACATGATGCCGTTGCTTAATGAATTATTTGGTTATATTGTGACACTTTCCGTTATTGGGTTTAAGGCTATTTTATTGATGGTGGCACTTCTTTTGGGGGTTGCCTATTTGACATTGGCTGAACGTAAAGTGATTGGGTATATGCAGCTTCGTTTGGGACCAACGGTTGTTGGGCCATTTGGTCTTTTGCAACCGATTGCCGATGGCATTAAGTTGTTGCATAAGGAAACAATCATTCCAATGGCAGCCAATAAATTGCTGTTTTTAGTGGCGCCTGTTTTATTGTTTAGCCTTAGTCTAGCTGCGTGGGCAGTGATTCCGTTTGCCCCTGGTTGGGTTTTTTCCGATATTAATATGGGTGTTTTGTATGTGCTAACGGTGTCGTCACTTGGTGTGTATGGTATTATTATTGCGGGTTGGTCAAGCAATTCAAAGTATGCCTTTTTAGGCGCCTTGCGATCAGCTGCGCAGATGATATCGTATGAAGTTTCGATAGGGCTTATTCTTGTTTGTGTGTTGCTGTGCGCAGGGTCGCTCAATCTGTCACGCATTGTGATGGCGCAAGAAAATTGTTGGTATGCTGTTAAGCTTTTTCCTTTGTTTATTATGTTTTTTATTTCATGTTTGGCGGAAACAAACCGTACGCCATTTGATTTGCCAGAGGCTGAGGCCGAACTTGTTGCAGGCTATCATGTGGAATATTCAGCTTTTCCATTTGCGCTTTTCTTTTTAGGTGAATACGCCAACATGATTTTGATGAGTGCGATGTGCACTATTTTATTTGCAGGTGGATGGTTAGCGCCATTTAGTCATTCTTTGATTGATTGGGTGCCAGGTATTATTTGGTTTTTAGGTAAAATTTGTGTATTTTTATTTGTTTTTTTATGGACGCGTGCCACGTTGCCGCGTTATCGCTATGATCAATTGATGCGTTTGGGCTGGAAAGTTTTTCTTCCGCTAAGCCTTGTGGGTGTTGTTGTGGTTGCGTTGTGTGTTATGTTGAAAGGAACACTTTAACGATGAAAAAGTGGAGTATTTTGCGCCTTGCTTTTAAAAGTTGGTTTTTGACTGAAATCATTAAAGGATTTGCTAAAACATTGCATTACTTCTTTAAAAAGAAAGTGACGATTCAGTATCCTTTTGAAAAAGCGCCGATTAGCCCACGTTTTCGGGGTGAACATGCCCTTCGTCGCTATGAGAGTGGCGAAGAGAGGTGTATTGCATGCAAATTATGTGAAGCCGTTTGTCCAGCGCAGGCGATTACAATTGAAGCTGAAGAACGAGACGATGGCAGCCGTCGCACAACGCGGTATGATATTGACATGACAAAATGTATTTATTGTGGATTGTGTCAAGAAGCATGTCCTGTTGATGCCATTGTTCAGGGATCAAATTTTGAATTTGCAACTGAAACCCATGTCGAACTTATTTATACGAAAGAAAAATTACTTGATAATGGTGCGCGTTGGGAACAGCAGCTGGCCTTAGCTATTGAAAAAGATGCACCCTTCCGTTAGTGAAAACCAATCTGATGTGTTTGTACTCAACGCCGATGATCTTGCGTATAAAAATAGGTGTCACCATTCACCGTCATCACGAGTTTGCTTAGCAAACGTGGTGATCCAGTGGTTGTTATTTCGGAAATGCTTGTTTTTCTGGATGGCCACACCAGCTTACGCTGATTCGCCATGACGAAGGAAGTATCTAATGATCGATATTGAGTTTATTCCGTACACTGTTTTAACAACAGCAGGTATTGATTTCCCATTGACTTATCTGGGGCAAGAAGGACTTTGTGTAGGGCAATTGGTTGAAATCCCTTTTCGCAATAAACGGATTGTTGGCGTGATTACGCGATCAGAGGGGGCAGATACGTATGAAGGAGAGCTTAAGGAAATTCAATCGATTTTGCCTTATCGGATTGATCCTCATTTTTTAACATTCATTGAAAATGCAGCGCAATATACGATGATTCCTGTTGGGCTGATGTTAAAGATGTGTATTACACTGAAATTGGATGCGATTTTTAAACAAGATATCATTCCATCGTTGCCGACATATGTATTCAAAGAGATTACGTTGAACGTCGATCAGCATTTAGCGTTTGAGGCGATTACTCAGGATATTACCCATTTTAATGTCTATATGTTGGATGGTGTAACGGGCGCTGGTAAGACAGAGGTTTATTTTGCCTCTATCCAAGCCATACTCAATGCAGGGAAAAAAGCACTTGTTTTGTTCCCTGAAATTGCATTGACGCAAGCCATTGTTGAACGTTTTACGACAACCTTTGGCACGCCGCCTTTTATATGGCATAGCGCTATTACGCCTGCGCAAAAGCGTAAAATATGGAAAACCATTCAGCAGCCTGGAGCCGCCGTTATTTTAGGTGCCAGGTCTGCTTTGTTTTTGCCTATTCAGAATTTAGGGTTGATTGTGGTTGATGAAGAACACGACGCATCCTATAAACAAGATGAACAAGGCGCCTATAATGCGCGTGATATGGCGATTTGGCGTGCAAAACAAGAATCATTTCCGATTATTCTTGCTTCGGCAACGCCCTCTCTTGAAACGTATGCCAATGTTAAAAATGGGCGTTATCGCCATTTGAAATTAAAGGTACGCTATGGAATGGCTGAAATGCCAATGGTGCATATCATTGACCGAAAAGAATACCTTAATACGATTATTACAAAACCTATATGTGATGCGATTCATGAGCGCCTTTCTGTCGGTGAACAAAGTTTGCTTTTTTTGAATCGCCGTGGATTTTCACCGCTTCTTACCTGTTTTGGATGTGGACATCATTGGCAGTGTCCTGGGTGCCATGTGGATCTAACGGTGCATCGTAATCGACAAATAATCTTGTGTCATTTTTGTGGTTTTGAAACAAAACGTCCAACAGAATGTCCAACGTGCAATGGTACGGTTATAAAAGATGTAGGGCTTGGCATTGAAAAGGTGGAGGAAGAGGCGAGGCAGTTATTTCCTGATGCCCGTATTTTATTAGTATCAAGCGATACATTGACGCATCCTGAAACGTCACGCGCGATGTTTCAAAGCATTGAAGATGGTCAGGTTGATATTATTATTGGCACGCAAGTTCTGGCAAAGGGGCATCATTTTCCTAATTTAACATGTGTTGGTATTTTGGATGCCGATCGTGGGCTTTATCAGTTGGATCTTCGTGCGGCTGAAAAAGCGTTTCAATTACTCTCTCAGGTTGGCGGTCGCGCTGGGCGCATGGCAAAGCAAAAGGGGATTGTGATGGTGCAAACGCGTGAGCCCGAGCATCCCCTTTATAAGGCTTTGCAACGGTATGATCGTGATGCCTTTTATGAGGCTGAGCTTTTTGAACGTGAAATGCTTTCGATGCCCCCATTTGCCCGATTGATTTCAATTACATTATCATCTCTGCATGAAAATCGCGTCGCGGAAGTGTGCAGGCAATTGGCACGCGTGATTCCATTAACCGATACGATTGATGTGTTGGGCCCTTCACCGTCGCCGCTTTATCGGTTGCGGTCACGTTATCGGATGCATTTTTTAATTCGTGGGAATCGCCAGCAAAATCTGCAAGCTTTTACAAAAGCGTGGCTTTCGTGCCTTAAAATACCAGCGGATGTCACAGTGCACATTGATGTGGATCCGCTGAATTTTTTGTAGGTTTACGCTCAAGGCAATGAAATTTAGAAACATATTGAAAAAATGACATAAGGATGTTAGTTTTTCATATAGATATTCATTATAAAAAGTGAATTAGAAGAGAGTTTCATTGTGACAATACCACGTCTTCATTGGCATGCAAAAATTAGCCAAGAATTTGAAATACATCCTGTCTGTGCTTTGTTAGGGCCTCGTCAATGTGGGAAAACAACACTTGCCAAAGATTATGGAAAATCGATTGTTCATCATTACTTTGATTGTGAAAACCCAATTCATTTGGCGCGATTAGAAAATCCTCTTTTTACGTTTCAGAATCTTGAAGGTCTTATTATTATTGATGAAGTTCAATTAAGACCCGAATTGTTTTCGGTACTTAGAGTTATTGTTGATGAGGATCCAACTAAGAAATTTTTAATAACAGGCAGTGCTTCACGTGATTTAATTCATCAATCGTCTCAAACATTAGCGGGAAGAATTGGGTATCATCAAATTACCCCATTTTCGATAGATGAAATTGATGATTGGTTGCTTCTTTGGAAGAGGGGAGGTTATCCAAAATCATTTCTCGCTAAATCTTCCTCATTATCGATGCGTTGGCGTGATGAATATATTAAAACATTTTTAGAACGTGATTTAGCATTGCTTGGCTTTAATATGAATGTGGTTATTGTGAGTAAGCTATTGCGAATGCTTGCACATTACCATGGCCAGGTTTTAAATTATGCTGAATTATCAATGGCACTCAGTATCGATCAACGAACGCTTAAACGCTATCTCTTTGCTCTTGAGGGGGCATTTATGATTACACTTCTGAAACCGTGGCATTCAAATACTACGAAACGAGAAGTTAAATCACCTAAACTGTATATAAGGGATACAGGATTATTGCATCGTCTTTTTCAGCTTCATCATGATGATATTGAAAATCATCCAAAGTTAGGCGCTTCTTTTGAGGGATTTGCTATAGAAAATATACAACGTCATTTTGAATGCTTTGATGATTCTTATTTTTGGGCTATTCATGCAAGTGCAGAATTAGATTTACTCATGATGCATGAAGGAAAAAAACTGGGTTTTGAAATTAAGTTTACTGATCGCCCATCACTTACACAATCCATGCGTGTTAGCCTTGATCATCTGATGTTAGATCATCTTTATATCGTCACGCCGCATGCCCATTATTATCAATTAAATGAAAACGTTACGGTTATGGGGATAAATGCTTTAGATAAAATAGTCGTTGTTTAATGACTATCCTCATTTCAGATCATTTTACGAACTTTATCCGTTGAATTTTTTGTAAGGGTCTTTACGAATGTATCGTCTTTAATTAAAACAAGCGCTTGCATTTACACCTTAATATGCGCTATAGTTCTATCAAGTTTTTTATTTTAAGAAGTCGTATTATGAAAGAAGGAATTCACCCTGAATATCACGGGATAACTGTTGTTCTTACCGATGGCACGTCCTTTAATACCCGTACAACATGGGGTAAAGAAGGCGATACAATGCGTTTGGATATCGATCCATTATCGCACCCTGCGTGGACAGGCGCTGGTCATCGTTTGATGGATACAGGTGGTCAAATTAGTAAATTTGCTAAACGTTTCCAGAATTTTGGTCTTAGCAAATAACAGGGATGAACATGGCAGTTGTATCCTCCGTGGCTCCGACTGCCAATTTGTCTTATCTTGATACATTAAATGCATTGCAGCGTAAAGCTGTTGAATGTGTTAGTGGTGCTTTGCTTGTTTTAGCAGGTGCTGGTACGGGTAAGACCCGTGTTCTTACGACGCGTATTGCGCATATTCTCCATAATAATTACGCCCATCCCCAGCAAATTCTAGCGGTGACGTTTACTAATAAAGCCTCGTTTGAGATGCGTGAACGAATTTCGAAGTTGCTTGGTCGTCCTGTTGATAGCATGTGGATTGGAACCTTTCATTCGATTGCTGTTCGAATTTTGCGAAGGCATGCTGAAATTGTTGGTTTGCAACCAAATTTCACGATTTTAGATAGTGATGATCAGCTCCGTCTGATTAAACAGTTGGTAAAGGCTGAAGGGCTTGATGACAAGCAATTCCCGCCGCGTATGATTGCCTCCGCTATTAATCGCTTAAAAGATAAGGGCATCACGTCCGATAAAGCAGGTTCTTACGAGAACTCTGTCGTGGCAAAGCTTTATCATGATTATCAAGAACGTTTACGTATTTTGAATGCCGCCGATTTTGGGGATTTGCTGCTGTATAATCTGGTTCTGTTTCAGGGTAACCCTGCTATTTTAGCACATTATCAGCAGCAATTTCATTACGTGTTGGTTGATGAGTATCAAGACACGAATAGCGCACAATATTTATGGCTTCGGCTACTTGCTGATGGTACGCGTAACATTTGCTGTGTTGGTGATGATGATCAGTCCATTTATGGGTGGCGTGGGGCAGAGGTTGGTAATATTCTGCGATTTGAAAAAGATTTTCCAGGCGCGGTTCTTATTCGGCTGGAGCAAAATTATCGATCAACAGCACCTATCCTAAAGGCAGCGAGTGGTTTGATTTCGCATAACCGTGATCGTTATGGAAAGACCTTATGGACGGAAAAGATGGGTGGTGAATCCATTCATATTCGTGGTACCTATGACAGTGCGGAAGAAGCACATTACATTGGTGATAAAATTGAAACGCTTCAACGGAAGGGTGATCGACTCAATTCAATGGCAATTTTAGTGCGTGCCAGCTTTCAGACGCGTGAATTTGAAGAATGTTTTATGCGTATGGCGATTCCCTATCGCGTGATCGGTGGACCGCGATTTTATGAACGCCAAGAAATTAGGGATGCACTTGCTTACGTGCGTTTGCTTGTTCAGCCTGACGATGGGTTGGCATTTGAACGTATTATTAATTTACCACGCCGTGGAATTGGTGATACAACTTTGCAGCGTTTGCATGCCTTTGCACGCGCCCAAGGGATATCATTGCCAAAGGCTGCACGGTTTATAATTGAACAAAATACGCATGAGATTCCCCTGCAAACAAAAGCGCGAGCCGCGCTACGTCAGTTTTTTAATGATCTTGATCGTTGGCGAAATGCATTGCAGGTGCAATCGCATGTGGATGTGATTCAGATTATGTTGGATGAGTCTGGTTATACAGGTGTTTGGCTGAGTGAAAAATCACCTGATGCGGCGGGGCGTCTTGAAAACCTGAAGGAGCTTGTTCAAGCACTTGCACAATTTGAAACGTTAGGTGGTTTTTTAGAACATGTTAGCTTAGTCCTTGATGCAAATACCGATAATACAGATGATATGGTGACGCTGATGACTTTGCATGCGGCTAAAGGGTTAGAATTTGATACAGTCTTTTTAGCAGGCTGGGAAGAAGGATTGTTTCCACACCCACGTGCACTTGCGGAAAGCAATGGCAGTGGGCTTGAGGAAGAGCGTCGTTTGGCCTATGTCGGTGTGAGTCGTGCGCGTGTGCGTGTGAATATTAGCTATGCCTATCAACGACGTGCCCCGCAAGGGTGGCAAAGTGCGCAGCCGTCCCGTTTTATTCGTGAAATACCAGAGGACGTTGTTGTTCACCAGAATCCAAGTGGGTTAGACGCGCATCGTGATATGGCGCCTGTGATGTCACATCATTTGCAAAATAAAAATAGTTGGTCAAATCCAGCCTCGCGTGAAGCACATTTTTATCAGGATAAAAGTAGTTATACGCCGAAAAGTAGTTATGGTAACGCGTTAAAGCAACGTGTGCCTGTAGCAGAGTCAATGCACGTAACGCATTCATTTAAAACAGGTGATCGCGTGATGCATGCCAAGTTTGGCGGCGGAGTTGTGTTGGCGTTTGAAGGTGATAAATTATTGATCCAGTTTGAAGAGGGTGGACTCAAGAAAATAATTGCGGATTTTGTGGAGAGCGCTTAGGGACTGTTCTTTAAACCTTTGCGTCATCTATACTCAATACGGTTGATTCTTAGCAATTCTGATGTCACGCTGAACCAGCGTAAGCTGGTGTGACCATCCAGAAAAACGGCCACTGGATTATCACGGAGCGATGCTCCTCGTGATGATTATGTAACATATATAGAGTTTTCTTTATGTTTAATCCTGAATTAGGGTTAATAACAATAAATCAATTGGATTTTTGTGAAATGATAGGTAAGAGTTAAATGTTTAATTGTGTACATATTGGGTTTATATGAATTTTTATTTTCTTGTAAAATTAAAAATAATATTATTTTTAATTGTTATTGATTCTTTTTGTGCTGCCGTTATAACTGATCAGCCATTGAATTTTTTTAAACTTGGTATTGAACTTCAGGAGGGAACGCGTTTGTGTCCATGGGCTGATGGTGAAATGCGTTTTCAAAAAGAACCCATTTTTTCGGTATCAAAAGGCGGAAAGAAATTATGGGAAGTTGTGATTGATGGTCGTGATATTGAGTTTGTTACGGAGCCATTTTCAAATCATGATAAAGCATTACTTACAGATTGTATGAGAACGATTGAAATTGCGTGTGATGTTTTAAAGGAATTGAATAGAAATAATAAGTATTCGGGATCCATAACATTTAGAAAATGGATAAATGGAGAATCTAAAGGGGATTTTGTTTTAGCAGGCAAAGAAATAGATGAGTTTCGTATAGGAAGCGACTTTTATATAAGTGGTTTTGTGGAAATGATGCAAAAAGCATTAGGCAATTCTTTTTTAATAGATTTAAAAGGGTTGTATTTTTTAATAGAGCATAATGCATTGATGACGCCTGGCAATAAAACAAATGCTGAATGGGTGCCAACCTTTAAACCGCAAGTGACGATACAGCATAAATTAGAAAAAACAATACCGTTATTTGTATCATTATTTTGTTTTGATAAAAAATATGCACAAGAAAATGATACAAATTCTTACATGGTTAATTATGTGAATGAAGGCTCAAAAGAACCATCTAAGATAAAAAAGGGGATAGTTGATGCGTTGTTTAGTCTTAAATTTGGTGAAGCAGAGGATGCTGCTGAGTTAGAAGACTTTCCAACACATTCAAATATAGATTTTGACGATAAATTGTTACCTATAGACGGAATGCTTTTTCTTCACGTATATACATGTATGCAATTAGCATCAAGTGGAAAAGTTGATGAAAGATTAAATATCAAAGATACACTATCTTATTTTTTAAATGACAGACAAGTTGATGCAAAAGGAAATTTAGGTCTATTATCACGTCGACCATTTTCAGCTATGTGGCGGGATGTTAATACGACACAGCAATCATTTCAGGAGACGCATTATCAGCGCGTTTCAAATGCCAAGCAAAGAGAGTTAGGAGAAAGATTTCCATTTGTTAATTATGCTGAAGAATATATTGATCCGATTAATAAAAGGCGGATGAATTTACGTTGGTTGAATGATGCTTTTGATGCGCCAAGCCCAGCACTGTTGTTACTTTTAGAAAATGGTATTATAAGCACCAGTATGTTAAGGCAACTGAAGCCAAATGTAGCTCTTGAATCGACTGATTCTAATGCTATTTTTACAAATTACTATAATGATGTTGTGAGAAGTGTTGATGCTTCTGTGCCTGGTTATCAATTTGATATACGCACTCAGCGTGTAGAAATGGTTGATCGTCGTGTTGATGCTTTATCTCCACCTTATTTTTTAGCACACACTGACTCAATGGGGGCGTATAAGGGGCATATTGATACGAGTTATGGTGAAGCAATTGTTGAAGTGCGTGAAATTGAAAATATTGGTACTTATGCATTAACTCTTATGCGGTTGCCACTTGGGCTAAAGGGAGAGTTCTTAACAAATATACGAACAAGTGGGAATGATTCATCTTTACGAGATCAAGTAGATGCGTTATTCTGTTTTCTAGAAATAAAATTGAGGTAATTTAAAAAATGTTTATAAAAAATATTATAAAATTATTTATTTGTGTAGCTTTTTTTAATAGTTCTCTCGTTTATTGTTGTGATTTTGAAAATCTTGAACGTGCGGCTACCCTTTTTTTTGTAAGAATTGGCGCGTCGGTTGATAGTGATGTTTCATTAATTGAGAATCGTTTGGATTTTTTAAGAGGTGTGGATTCTGGTGATATTGCCCAATATAGGCCGGAACTTTTTCAGCAGCTTTGTGAAGATTCTAAGCATTTAGCAGCGTCTGATGCGTTTCTTCATAATTTTGTTGAATCGGACGTTGTTTTCCAATATTTTATCAAAAATTGCTATACGATTTATAATGATAATCGTGGTGATCACGTTAAAGAGATTGCTGTGCACTTGTTATTGCAGAGGGTTCTCGAAAAAACAAAAGTAAATATTGACGAAACAATTCGTGTAAAAGCGCAATCTGAACAAAGAGAGCGTGCATTAGAGACAAAAAGACGCGAAAAAATATCAAAAGTAGCCGCAGGTCTGTATGAAGATGAAAATAGCAATGGTGCATCGCATGGTGTCACGGAAAGTAAAAATGTTTCAGTCCTTATGAAAACACCTTCAAGGAGAGGTTCTTCTGCAGAGATTAAATTTGATACCCCTTATATTCTTTATGTTGATAATTATTCTTTGAATGCTGAAAGTTATCGATATTATCAAATTGTGCTGCAGTCACCGTCGTGTAATCGTGTGAAAATTACGGCAAATTTACGTAGGATTGGACGTGATTCGTATGATGCATTTGGTGATATGTTGGTTGATATTGATCGTCGAAAAGAGTTGGTAGAAATCGTATTAACGTGTGGAAGTAGTATGCAATTCAATAAATTTCTTCCATATTTGGAACGTATTTATCGGGCGCACTGTGATTCAGGAAAGCAGATTATGATTGTGTATAGCGCAACAAGTGCTTCTCAAAAAGCTTACCAGAAATTACGTGAATTGGGTGGTGGTGATGTAAGTCCACATTTAGACATTCGTGAAATAGAAGGAACAAACCCTGTTGGTATTATAAGTCCTTCAAAAGCATTAAAGGATGAGCCTTTGGAGGGTGTTGCTTTTGAGAGATGTTCAGAGACAGAGCTGGAAAATTCTGTGCAAGTTGATTCTATTATTTCCCATTTAAAAGACGTTCGATTGCCTGTTGTTGTACAATATTCACCCGATATTGATATTAAGGGAGAGCCGATTCAAAATAAGATTCATGATTCTGGTATTTATAAGGTGTTTGCAGAGGTTGTTGCAAACTGAGAATTTGTATGTGCTAAATTATATTATTTATGTTTTGGCTATTTTCTTAATTTCTGTTGTTTGATTCCCCTTCTTATCTGTGGTATGAAGGGGGTATTATTATTGTTAAATCCTCATAGTTGTATGGAATTTTTGTATGCACATTTCGGTTGAAAAAGCGGTCTTTTTAAAAATACTCTCTCATGGACAGAGCGTCGTTGAGAAAAAATCAACAGTGCCAATTTTAAGTAATGTATTGTTGCAGGCGAAAGATGGGTATTTGTCAATCACGGCAACGGATATGGATATGGGGTTGATTGAACGGGTTCCTGTTGAAATTTCTGCGCCTGGTGAGGTGTGTGTTTCAGCGCAGCTTTTGCATGATGTTGTTAAGAAATTAAGTGATAAAGCTGTGATTGATATCAGTTCAAGTGAAGATGGATCGCGTCTTTTAATTGTATCAGGGCGATCACGTTTTGAGACGGGATGTTTGCCAGTTGAGGATTTTCCTCAGCTCGTGCAAAGCGAAATTACCCATCGTTTTACGCTGCCAGCACCTGTTTTGGCGCATCTTCTTGATTCAACGCGTTTTTGTATGGCGATGGAAGAAACACGTTATAATCTGAATGGGATTCATTTCCATTATCATGAAGCCGATGATAATGCTTATTTAAGAGCAGTCGCTACTGACATGCACCGTCTTGCTTGCATTGAGTATGAAGCACCCGAAGGGGCAAAAGATATGCCTTCGGTTATTATTGCCCGTAAAACAGTTCAAGAAATTCGAAAATTACTTGATGATGCAGCTGCGCCTATTACCATGGGTGTTTCGGCATCCCGTGTTGAATTTAATATCCAGGCAGCTGGGTATGAGGCTGTGTTAACAGCACGTTTGATTGATGGGCAATTTCCCGATTACCATGAAGCGATTCTTGTTGAAAACGATAAATCCCTTATTGTATCGACAAAATCATTTGCTGAAAGTATTGATCGTGTTGGAACGGTTGTATCAAATGAGAAAATTCGTGCTATTCGGTTGAACGCTATTGATAATCAGGCTGTTATTTCAGCTGTTAGTCAAGAATTTGGTAGTGCACGTGAAGAAATAGATGTTGATTTTTCCTACACAGAGGCCGTTGATGTTTGTTTTAATGTGCGTTACCTCATGGAGGTTGCTCAGCAAATTAACACAGAGGAAATGGAAATGTTATTGATGGATGCTGATTCATCGATTTTAATTCGTCCTGTTGGTAATCCACATATGCAATTTATTTTGATGCCGATGCACGTATAGGTCTTCTATTGCCTGTAACCCCCAATTCGGGATTGCGACGAATAAAAACCTATAGTTTCCGTCATGGCGAGCCAGCGTAAGCTGGTGTGGTCATCCAGAAAAATAATCTTTCTGAGTAAAATAGCCACTTCCGAAAGAGCAGCCACTGGATCACCACGGAGCGATGCTCCTCATGATGACGATTATGTAACATATATAGTGTTTTCCTCATATTTAATCCCAAATTGGGGTTGTAACGTGATTTTAAGGGTTCATGGTGTGTATTTATCTCGGCTAACACTTCGGCATTTTAGAAATCACGCCTTTGTTGATGTTGTCTTTCCTCCTGAACCGATTGTTTTATTCGGTGATAATGGGGCAGGGAAGACGAACATGCTTGAGGCAATCTCTTTGTTTACGCCTGGGCGTGGTATGCGAGGGGCAAAGCTATCGTCTTTGTCTACTTTTGATCAATTAGATCCATGGTCAGCAAGTCTTGTGCTGGACGGAGATGTCCGTTTGGCATCGACTTTGGTTGGTGATAAGCGTGTGAACAAAATTCAGGGTGAATCTGTACGCAGCACTACTGCCTTTAGCGAATGGTTATCCATTCATTGGTTGACACCCGATCAAGATCGTTTATTCATTGATTCGAGTAAGGCTCGGCGCCGTTTCCTTGATCGTATGGTGTTTGCTTATGATCCATTGCATGCGCAGCGTTTAATGGATTACGATGTTGCGATTAAGGAACGTTTAACGCTTCTTTCTAAAACAAATGATGATCGTTGGTTGGGGGCGCTTGAGCATAAAATGGCCGAACTTGCGGTTTCGATTGCATTTGCGCGTCAAGATCTTTTAGGGCGTCTTGAGGTTAGTGTGCAGGGACTGTCATCTCTTTTTCCGAAATTTACATGTGTCCATATAGGTGATATTGAGCCTTATTTGATGCAAAAAAAAGCACTTGAATGGGAGGAATGGTTGATGGTTCAGTGGCGCCTTAGTCGTATTCGTGATCGCGATACGCATATGACGCATATTGGAGTGCATCGTAGTGATTTTGGTGTTGTGCATCCTGAGAAAGGGGCGGGTGACACATGCTCCACAGGTGAACAAAAAATCCTTTTAATGGGACTTATTTTTGCTTTTCTCAAAAATCGTCTCGAATGGGATGATAAATTGATTGTAATGTTGTTTGACGAGTGCGTTTCTCATTTCGATTTTCACCATCGTGTGGTACTATTCGAGCAGATTCGAATGTTATATGAAGCAAAAACAAATAAGGGATATTTTCAGGCGTTGATGACGGGGACAGACAAAGCATTGTTTGAACCGCTTCACGGGTGCTCTTCTTTTTTTCATGTGGCTCCATCTTTTATTCAGAAAGGATAATATGCGTTATGACGCAAACTGCTCCAGCTTATAATGCTGATTCAATTAAAGTTCTAAAAGGTCTTGATGCCGTTCGTAAACGTCCTGGCATGTATATTGGCGATACAGATGACGGGACAGGTCTTCATCATCTTGTTTATGAAGTTGTCGATAACGCAATTGACGAAGCACTGGCGGGGCATTGCGATAAAATTATTGTGACGATTGAGGCAGATGGTGCTGTTTCTGTGCGTGATAATGGGCGCGGTATTCCAACGGGAATCCACGAAGAAATGGGTGTTTCTGCGGCAGAAGTTATTATGACACAACTTCATGCGGGTGGTAAATTTGATCAGAATTCATATAAAGTATCAGGTGGTTTGCATGGTGTTGGTGTATCAGTTGTAAATGCGTTATCAGAGTGGCTTGATCTTGAGATTTTCCGTGATGGTAAAATGCATGCGATGCGTTTTCGTCATGGTGTGCCTGATGCGCCGCTTGCCGTTGTTGGGGATGCTAATGGCAACAAGGGAACGTGCGTGCGTTTTTTCCCATCAAAAGAAACGTTTAGTTTTATTGATTTTGATCGTGCAACCATTGAACATCGTTTGCGTGAGCTCGCCTTTTTAAACTCGGGTGTTTATATTGAATTGCGGGATGAGCGTCCTGATTCGTTATATCAAGTGACCCTTAATTATGAAGGTGGTCTTGTTGAATTCGTTAAATACCTTGAAAAAGGTAAAACGATGTTGCATTCAAAACCTATTAAATTGCAGCAAACAACAGATGGTATTACTGTTGAAATGGCAATGGAATGGACGGATAGTTACCATGAAACCATGCTTTGTTTTACAAATAATATTCCGCAACGTGACGGTGGCACCCATTTGGCTGGGTTTAGAGGGGCGCTTACTCGAACGATGACGCAATTCTTGGCTGAAAGTGCGAAGAATAGTAAGAAAGATTCTAAAGTTACGTTGACGGGTGAAGATGCGCGTGAAGGTTTAGTATGTGTGCTTTCTGTAAAAGTGCCTGATCCAAAGTTTTCATCACAAACAAAAGATAAGCTTGTTTCCTCCGAAGTTCGAGCCGTCGTTGAATCGGTTGTAAGTCAAGTATTAAGTCAATGGTTAGAGGAAAACCCAGCAGATGCGAAGGCCATTGTATCGAAGGTTTTTGAAGCCGCTGCTGCCCGTGAGGCAGCTCGTCGTGCGCGTGAGTTGACGCGCCGTAAGGGTGCGTTGGATATGGCGTGTTTGCCAGGAAAATTGGCTGATTGCCGTGAACGTGATCCTTCAGCAAGCGAAATTTTTATTGTCGAGGGAGATTCGGCAGGTGGGTCTGCAAAGCAAGCGCGTGATAGTAAATTTCAGGCTATTTTGCCAATTAAAGGTAAAATTTTGAATGTGGAACGCGCACGTTTTGATAAAATGATTGCTTCTGCTGAAATTGGAACGCTGATTACAGCGCTTGGTACAGGCATTGGGCAAGAAGAGTTTGCGCCTGATAAAGTACGTTATCATAAAATTGTTATCATGACCGACGCGGATGTCGATGGAAGCCACATTCGAACATTATTATTAACGTTTTTCTACAGACACATGAAGCCTCTGATTGAAAATGGGTATTTGTATATCGCGCAGCCACCGCTTTATCGTGTTAAGCGTGGTCAGTCTGAGGTTTATTTAAAAGACGAAACAGCGATGGATAAATATTTGCTTGATACGGCATCAGCGGATGCACGTTTGGTGCAAGAAAATGGTGAAGCCATGGTTGGTGCTGATTTGCGTAAATTAGCAGACATTGCTTTGAAAGCACAGCGTATGTTAAAGTCATTATCCACGCGTATTGGTCACATTGGTATTTTAGAAGGTTTGTTGATTCATGGCTATTTCAATGATTTTGTCAGTAGTAATGATCAGCATTTGCTGCGTTATATTGAACAACAAGAAACAACAAATGCTAAATGGACGTTTGAACGTAATCCATCGAATATTACATTTCATCGCACACATTTAGGTGTTAGTGAATCATGGATTGTTGATGTATCGTTATTTGATTTGCCATCAGCACGTTCTCTTGCCAGTTTAAAACAGGCGATTGGCACCATTTTTGATGGTGCTGTTACCGTAGAGATGACGCATCGCGGAGAATTAAAGCAACATATTCTTTATGGTCCATCAGCGTTGGCTGCTTTATTGCTAGAAGTTGGTCGTCGTGGTATTGCTATTAACCGTTATAAAGGTTTGGGTGAAATGAATCCTGAACAACTTTGGGAGACAACACTTGATCCACAATGTCGTACACTTTTGCAGGTAAAGTTGAGTCATGCAGAAGAAGCCGAGGCTGTTTTTTCAACATTGATGGGGGATGTGGTAGAGCCACGTCGTAAGTTTATTCAAGAAAATGCATTAAATGTTGTGAATTTGGATGTGTAATCAGCGATAAAATCTAGAGAATGACATATACCCAACACCGATGATTTTTAGCAGAAGATAATTTTATCATCCCTCGTCATCACGAAAAGTCATCACGAAAAAGCCGAAGGCTTTTGTGGTGATCCAGTGGCTGTTACATCGGAAATGCCTGTTGCGTCAGAAATGCCTGTTACGTCGAAAATGTTTGTTTTTCTGGATAGCCATACCTGCTACGCAGGTTCGCTGTGACAGCAGAATTGCTAAAAATCATCGGTGTTGGGTATAGTTTTAATTGCGATTTTCTGAAAAATTAGTTACAAAAGTAGAAAAGAATTTAGATTGATAAAAAGGATTAAGAAATATGGTTAAACTTGAATGGGGTGCGAAGCGTACATGTCTTAGCTGCGGTGCCCGTTTTTATGATATGCAAAAAGCATCGGCTGCCTGCCCAAAGTGTGGTACTGTTTTTGAATTACAAACAACGACCCGTGGACGTCGTGGAAAAGCAGCTGTCGTTGATGTGACGAAAGATTTGCTTGCGCTTGATGATGTGGGTGTGGATCTCGATCTTGGTGTTGATTTGGGTGGTGATTTAGGTGCGGATCTTATTGAAGATACAGATGAACTTGGTGAGGATCTTGATGATATTCCTGATGTTTTAAATGATGATTCGGATGATATATAAAGATTAAAGAGAGGGGGGGATGTGCTTCAGGGCTTATGTATTAATGTATTTAGTAAATTTTTTGATACATAGACCCAATCCCGATGATTTTTAGCAGAAGGTAATTTTATCACCCCTCGTCATCACGAAAAAGTCGAAGGTTTTTGTGGTGATCCAGGGCTGTTACATCGGAAATGCCTGTTGCGTCAAAAATGCCTGTTACGTCGGAAATGTTTGTTTTTTTGGATAGCCACACCTGCTACGCAGGTTCGCCATGATGGCAGAATTGCTAAAAATCATCGGTGCTGAATAGACTCTGAGATTTGCGCCCCTTATTTTATTTAAAGGTTTTATCTTCGTTTGACAGTGGTAAATTATTCATGCTAAATAAGTAATAGATTTCACAAGATTTTGTAATAAAAATACAATGAATATGAAGCAATTTACATATACCTCTATTACAGGTGATATTTGTGTAACGGTTCAACCGTATTTTTTGCAATCACATTCGTTTGTTGAAAAATCACAATTTATGTGGAGTTATCATGTTCAGATTAAAAATCAGGGTGATGTTCCGTATCAACTGATTAATCGTTATTGGCGTATTACTGATGCCCATGGTCGTATTAGTGAAGTGTCAGGTGAAGGCGTAGTGGGTGAGCAACCCATTCTAAATCCTGGTGATTTTTTTGAATATACAAGTGGTACACCTTTGTCAACGCCGTCTGGTTTTATGTTAGGTTATTACGAAATGGAAACACCTGAGGGGGATCTTATGCGTGTAAAAATACCTGAATTTTCACTTGATTGTCATTTTGCAAACTTAAGTATTAATTAATGCAGCATTTAAAAAAGACAGATTTGACATCTTATGTAAAACCGTCTCGAGCCGAGGCTGAAGAAGCTATTCGCACGTTGCTTGCTTATGCTGGTGAAGATTTAACGCGAGAGGGTGTGTGTGATACACCTAGGCGCGTTATAAAAGCTTACGAAGAATATTACAGTGGTTACAAGGACGACCCACGTGATTTCCTTCAAAAGACTTTTTCAGAAGTGTCGGGGTATTCAGATGTTGTTTTACTGCGTGACATTCCATTTTATTCCCATTGCGAGCATCACATGGCACCTATTGAAGGGGTTGCACACATAGCCTATTGGCCAAATAAAAAAATTGTTGGTATTAGTAAATTAGCTCGCGTCGTGGATGCTTTTGCAAGGCGTTTGCAGATTCAGGAAAACATGACGGCTGAAATTGCGACGGTTATTCAAGATGTGCTGCAGCCTCACGGTGTTGCTGTTTCTATTTCTGCGGCTCACCATTGTATGATTGGGCGCGGTGTTAATAAAACGGGCACGATACTTGTGACGTCTCACTTTACAGGTATTTATGAAACTGATCACGTGGCACGGGCTGATGTGAAATCACTGATGCGCGCATAAGGAAAAGGAAATGGGCACGTATTTCTATAACTTATTAAAGCCTAAGCGCTTGCTTGATCTTGCCCTTTTTCTTCGTCGTTATACAAAAATACCTTTGTTTATTCTGTTTTTTTTGGGATGTTTTGGTGGTCTTTATGTTGTGCCTTCTGACTATCAACAAGGGGATCTTGCACGTATTTTGTATGTTCATGTGCCAGCATCCTGGGGGGCTCTTTCACTTTATTCGTGTATTGCGTTGTTTTCAGCCGTTGGTTTAATTACACGGATGCCGCAATGTTTTTTAATAGCAAAATCTATTGCGCCAATAGGATTGGTTTATTGCCTCATTAGCCTTATAACAGGAAGTATTTGGGGTAAACCCACATGGGGAACGTTTTGGGTATGGGATGCACGCCTTACATCGATGTTTATTTTGCTTCTTTTGTACCTTGGTTATCTTCATCTAAGCCAAACACATGTGTTGAAGCGATTGGTGCCTGCATCATTTCTAGCCGTGATTGGTTTTGTCAATATCCCAATTATAAAAGGATCTGTTGAGTGGTGGTATACGTTGCACCAACCCGCAACCATTCGTGTTTTTTCACAAACATCAGCGATTCATTCGTCAATGGCGTGGCCGTTATGGGTTATGACTCTAGCCTTTGCTCTGTATGCTATTTATTTAGGAACGTATCGCTTTGAACAGCTGATGAAGGAAAGTGCCTCGTTATGAGCTATGTTTGGAGTGCGTATGGTATTGCTGCTATTTTGCTTATTATTCTTTATATTATGATCTGTCGATATGACAAAACGGTCTGAACGGTTTATTTATGTGATCGCCGTATTGTTGATGGTAGGTGGTATAGCCTTGTGGTTAACAACAGCTTTTCGCGAAAATATGGTGTATTTCGTGACACCTTCTGAATTTATGACCTATTCCGAAAATCATCCGACACGTATGGGAAAGCGTTTTCGTTTGGGGGGGCGTGTGAAAGAAGGTAGCCTTCAACGTGATGGATTAATGGTACGTTTTGTTGTAACGGATGAAGTGCATCATATTTCCGTTCATTATGAAGGAATTACACCTGAACTTTTTCGGGAAAAACAAGGAGTGATTGCCGAAGGGGTAATACATCAACCTTCTTCAACGGCATTGCTATTTAAGGCAGATCGATTGCTTGCGAAGCACGATGAACGTTACAAACCACCTTATGTGAGAACGAATGATAATATTATGAATAATTGATCAAAGTTTTTGCTTCACTTTCAACGACACAGCAATGCATTTTCAATTGTGTGACTGATATCTGAATAAAAACGGTAATTGCCTCTGCCCATTTGTTTAACGGCGTACATTGTTTGATCGGCACGTTCTAGTAATTCATGACTGCTACTTGCATTGTGGGGATAAAGGGCAATGCCAATACTCGAATGAATTCTAAGCTGTTTGCCATTATAAATAAATGGCGCTGATAAATTATAGAGAATTCGTTGTGCAATGCTTGAAACAGTACCTGTTTCGCTTATATTATTAATAAATATACTAAATTCATCCCCGCCCATACGGGCAACAGCATCACTTCGCTTAACACAATTTCTAAGACGCAAGGCGACTTGCTGGAGGAGCCAGTCACCTGCTTTGTGTGTATACGTATCGTTTATTGACTTAAACCCATCAAGATCGATATAAAGCAAAGCAATAAAATCTGTATCAAGTGCTTGTGATTTAATGCATTCTTCCAAACGGTTGAAGAAATGTTTTCGATTAGAAAGACCTGTTAGTTCATCATAAAAAGCCATAAAGGCGAGTTCAACAGAGGGGCTTTTGTCTTTTATGTGCGTCGAATCATGTATTTTATTGTGTTGAAGGAGAGTGTTAATGCGTTTTCGCAGTAAATTGCTGTTGAGAGGACCTAAATAAAAATCATCGGCGCCTTTTTCAATAGCTTCCTCGGCAAGCGTTGAATATGTGTTGTTTTCAGCAATTGCGATAATAGGAATATGCGGCAGAAGTGTTGAAATTTCATGAATTTTTTGAATAAAATTTTCTTTAAAGCCAGCGAGGTCAAAAAGG
Source organism: Alphaproteobacteria bacterium (assembly GCA_947488275.1). Lineage (GTDB taxonomy): Bacteria > Pseudomonadota > Alphaproteobacteria > Paracaedibacterales > CAIOTO01 > CAIOTO01. Next base: position 40,462 of record CANKZX010000007.1, read on the forward strand.
ACAATCGGTTTTGTATTCAATGTATTATGGTTTGCATGAAGGCTTTCGGTTGTTGTTGTCCACGCATAGGAAGTAAAGATCGATTGAATGTGCGTTAACCCTGCAGAATGTGGTGAAAACCATACGACGGTAAATGGATCTTCCTTAATTGTCATATGTTATCCTTAGAGGGGTTAAAAAAGGCTACTTAGAAACCATTTGTATGGTTTTTAAATAAAAAAGAACGATTGGCGAGGATTTTATTTCAGAAAGTAATATTCTTTATGACGCTACTTTACCCAAAATTTTTTGATATCGCAAGTCTTGGCTACCGTTAAAAATATAATTTTTAGAGCATTTTTTTGTGGATCATTCTCATTAATCATAGTTAACGATTTGTTTATTTTTGTTTGATACTAATAAAGTATATCTATACTCAAACCGATGATTTTTAGCAGCAAGCAGTCATCCACCGTCATCACGAGTTTTATTAAGTAAACGTGGTGATCCAGTGGCTGTTATTATGGAAATGCCTGTTTTACTGGATGACCAGCTTACGTTGGTTCGCCATGACGAAAGAAATGCCTAAAATTATCGGTGGCGTGTATATAACAAATTAAATTAAAATTGTGTGTGAGATTGTTTGCTATGACAAATAAAAAGTACCAACTTAATTCTCGAAATATATTGATATCACTTGTTAAGATCGTGTTGATTATTCTTGGTGCTTATATTCTTACAAAATATACAAAAGATTCACTTGAAAAACCAATTATGTATGGGGCAATGACGATTACTCCACACGAAATTCTTGTTATTTATGTATGTTTATTTATAACAATTCAAGTGACACGTATTTTAAGAAATTGTATTTGGGAATACTATCTTCCTTTAAAGCGCAATGTTCAGATGTCGACACTGCTGATTAGTCTAATTAACTTTAGCATCTACGTGTCGTGTGTTTTTGTTTTATGTAAGTACGTCTTAGGTTTCAATCTTGAAAGTGCCTTGGCGGCTACAGGTGCTGTTGGTGTGGTGCTTGGTTTTGGTTTGCAAAAAATGTTTTTGGACTTATTTGTTGGTATTTCAATTGATATGGATAAATCATTTCAGATGGGTGATTGGGTGCATTTACGCAGTGGAAGTATTGATATTGTTGGTTGTATTATTCAAATGAATTGGCGTATTATTAGTGTGCAAACAGTAGAGAATTCAGTTCATCAAATTCCTAATAACGTTTTTGGTCAACAGATTGTAACGAACCTTAGTAAGCCTGTTGTTATGTCCGAATTTGAATTGTTGTACTGTATACCTTTTCAATATAATGAGAAGACGGTTATAGCAACAATTATGCACGCACTTGATGCTGTTGCGGGGACAGGCGTTATATCAGACTATAAATGTGTTATTAACAAAACGGATGTAAATGGGGTAACCTATAAAATTAAATATATGCTTGATCCGTCAAAGTGTGCCCCTGGAAAATCAAGACATTTAATTCACTCACGCGTGTTTCGATTTTTGCGTGCCGCCAAGATAGAGCTTGCGAATACGAATCAACGAATGTTTATTACACGTCTTGATGTACCTGATGTTCAAGAGGAAGAAACAATAGCAGATCTTATTTCAAAAGTTGATTTGTTCCAAACCTTAAAAAAGCCACAAATTGCATCCATCGCACAATCAACTTTTCAGCGCACGTATAATAAAGGCGATGTTGTTTGTCATCAGGGAGACGAAGGACGTTCGCTCTTTATTGTACGTGAAGGCTTTTTAAAGGTGTACATTCATACCGAACAAGAAGAACACAAACAAGTGGGTGTCCTTATACCCGAAGATTTCTTTGGTGAAATGTCCTTATTAACGGGTGATGTTCGATCGGCGACAGTCGTTGCGGAATCTAATGTAACCTTATATGAAATAAGGGCGGATGCGCTTATTCCTATTTTCTCTGAAAATGATAAGTTCTACAAAATTGTATCAAAAATTATTGCAGAACGTCATAAAATTAATGCAGATGCATCTCAGAACAAAGAGGCTGAAGTTCATCATAAAAGTATGCTCCGCGAACTTGAGGAAAAGATTTTGAATTTCTCAAAAAAATTGTTGGGGATCAGATCTTAGAGGCTATACCCAACACCGATGATTTTTAGCAATTCTGCCGTCATAGCGAACCTGCAAAGCAGGTGTGACTAGAAAAACAGGCATTCCCACAATAACAGCTGCTGGATCACCACAAAAGCCTTCGGCTTTTTCGTGATGACGAGGGATGATAAAATTATTTTCTGCTGAAAATCATCGGTGGTGGGTATATTCTTTAAATCGTTGGTATGATGCGTGAAAACCATCGTATTTTATTTGCATTTGACTGACTGATTAGTTATACTTCATAAGTTCGATGAACTCCTTGCGCATGAATAAATTTATGTGCTGTGGCTTGTCGTTATCAAGTTAACAACCGAAGGGAGCAATTATGCGTTTTTATGAAACGGTATTTATAGCACGCCAGGACGTCACTTCCAATCAAGTGGAAGCCCTAGCCCAACACTACACAAGTATCATTAAAGATCATGGTGGAGAAGTCAGCAAAACAGAATTTTGTGGTTTGCGCACACTTGCCTATCCAATTAAAAAGAATAAAAAAGGACATTACATTCTTTTGAATATCGCTGTTGAGCCAGCAGCTATCAAAGAAATGGAACGCCAAATGAATTTAAATGAAGATGTTCTTCGCTATTTAACAATAAGCGTTGAGCAATTGGATAATGCCCCATCAGCATTGATGCAAAATCGTCACTATCGTGATGATCAACGTGGTGGTTCAGATGATGTTGAAATCGAAATGGAAGAAGTGTAGAGGTTCATATGAGTGATTTAATTCCAGAAGGCACAGAAGGTGGTGCTCGCCCATCAATGAGACGTCAGTTTTTCCGTCGTCGTAAAACATGCCCATTTACAGGCACAAATGCAATGAAGATCGATTATAAAGATGTTCGTGTATTAAATAAATTTGTTTCTGAACGTGGAAAAATGATGCCAAGCCGTATTAGTGCGGTATCCGCAAAAAACCAACGTGCGTTGTCTATTGCAATTAAACGTGCACGTTTCTTGGCTCTTATGCCATATGTTAATGGCTAAAAGAAAGGACTCGTTACATGCAGGTTATTTTATTAGAACGCGTTGAAAAGCTTGGTCAAATGGGTCAAGTGGTAACCGTGAAGCCAGGTTATGCGCGTAACTTTTTGTTACCACGTAAAAAGGCAATGCGTGCCACACGTGATAATGTTGCTTTTTTTGACAAGCAAAAAGCGCAATTAGAAGCGACAAACCTTAAATTGCGTCAAGAAGCTGAACACGTTGCAAAAGCAATGGAAGGTGTTCAGATCGTCATGATTCGCCAGGCGAGTGAAGTTGGGCATCTTTATGGTTCCGTTCGCACGCAAGACGTATCTGAAGGATTGACAAAAGCGGGTTATACGATTAATCGTACGCAAGTTTATATTGCAACACCTGTAAAAACGCTTGGTATTCATGATGTAAAAATTATTTTGCATCCTGAAGTTTCAGTGACAGTAAGTGTTGTTGTTGCACAATCAGATGAAGAAGCAGGCGTTCGTATTCAGGCTGCCGCTGATGCACGTGCACAAGAAGTAGCTGCGTAAGTATTTGCCGTTTTACGGTTGGTAAAATTAAGTTATTTTTTAGAGAAAAAGGTGCCTTGCCTATGTAAGGTGCCTTTTTTTATGGTTCAGTTTTTTCAAGAAAGTTCATAAACATTATGCGTTTAGTTGCTTTTTTTGGCGTTGTTTTTTGTGTTTTTATGGTAATCTTTTTCCGTAAGACTTTTGTTGATGAAGCCACATTTCCTGAATATGTTTTGCCTGTTCAAGAAATTAAACCCAGCATAAAGGTGGTGCAATCAGAACATGTAGAAAAATCAGAGGCAAAAGAACAGCCAAAGATAGTAACAAAAAATAAGATGAAAGAAGGCATTATGAATCGTGTTGAAATTTATACAACCAAGACATGCCCTTATTGTGATAGGGCAAAAAAGTTGTTGACGAAAAAAGGTGTTCCTTATCATGAAATTGATGTCAGTTCGGATGCGGATCTTCGCCAATCAATGACGGATCGCGCGAATGGTCGTCGGACAGTGCCTCAAATTTTTATTGCGAATGTTTCAATTGGCGGATGTGATGATTTGCATGCGCTTGAAGCTGCTGGTGAGCTTGATGTGCTTTTAAAGGATGCATCATGATGCATAATGAACATAAATTATCTGATGTTGATATTTTGCAAACAAAAGTACTTATTATTGGCGGCGGACCTGCGGGGTATACAGCGGCTATTTATGCGGCGCGTGCGAATTTAAAGCCATTACAAGTGCTTGGTCTTCAACCAGGTGGGCAGTTGATGATCACAACTGATGTTGAAAATTATCCAGGCTATAGTGAGGTTATTCAAGGACCCTTTTTAATGGATGAAATGCGTAAGCAGGCCGAAAATGTTGGTACCGAAATGTTGGAAGATACCATTATTGATGTTGATTTCACATCGCGTCCGTTTAAAGCCAAGACAGAAGATGGTAAGACGATTATAGCGGAAACGGTCATCATTGCAACGGGGGCAAAAGCGCGTTGGCTTGGTCTTGAATCCGAAATAAAATTTCGTGGGTTTGGGGTGTCAGCCTGTGCGACGTGCGATGGTTTTTTCTTTCGTGGAAAAAATGTAGCGATTGTTGGTGGTGGTAATTCCGCGGTTGAAGAAGCACTTTACCTAACCAATCATGCAGAACATGTTACGTTGATTCATCGCCGTGATCATCTTCGTGCCGAAAAAATTGCACAAGATCGATTGTTTGCGAATAAAAAAATTACCGTACAATGGAATGCCGCTGTAAAAGAAATATGTGGAACTGAAAATCCTTATTCAGTCACACATCTTGTATTGACTGATACGGAAACAAATGCTGAATCAACACTTGCTGTAGATGGTCTTTTTGTAGCCATTGGACACGACCCTGCTAGTTCTTTGTTTAAGGGTAAACTTGATTTGGATGAAGAAGGTTATATTATAACGATGCCAA
>CANKZX010000008.1 GCA_947488275.1 Alphaproteobacteria bacterium
TATTTGGTTGGAATTGGTTGTTTTGAAAGGCACCAATTTGTGGTTGCAGATCTCGTTGAGGATTTTCTGGCTTTGGTGTTGCTTCCATAACGCGTAAGTTGCGACCAGCAATTTCAGCGCCATTGAGCGCTCGTATAGCACTCTGTGCTTCTTCTTGGGTTTGCATTTCAACGAAGCCAAAGCCTTTACTGCGACCTGAAAAACGATCCATAACAACTTTTGCTGATACAACAGAACCAAAGTTTACAAATATATTTTTTAATTCATCATCACGTAAGGCAAATGATAAATTACTGATATATATTTTTCTATTCATAATTACTCCTTTAAAAACAACAACCGAATGTCCACAATTGAGATCATCTTCTGGTATCAACAGAGTACACCTCTAATGGTTAAAATCAGGTAAAGCGATTGTTATTTTATTGAGGATGTGTTTAAAAAATCGTCGGTTGTGTAGAAGCCTGGTTTTTGTTGGATAAGCCAGGAAGCCAAACGAAGAGCGCCATCAGCAAAGACATCACGGGATGACACGCGATGTGAAAACGTAAGGGATTCATTATCACCTTGAAAACTGACTACATGATCGGCTGTGTCTTTGCCTGCACGCAGTGAATGGATGTTGATCGAGTTTGTTGTGGCATTATTTAATGTTTTTTGGAGGGATAACGCGGTGCCTGATGGTGCATCTTTTTTATGACGATGATGGGTTTCAACAATATCGATATCAAATGTGTGGTTGAATTGCTGTACTGTAAGTCGTAATAATTTATGCATAAGGATAATACCTATGCTGGTATTGGGTGCAATCATAACAGGAGCCGTTTTGGCGCATGTTTGAAGTAAATCATAGGTTTGAGCCTTAAGACCTGTTGTGCCAATTAAAAGGGGTATTGGGCTGTCAATCATCATTTTAGCTAGCTGGTGGGTTGTTTCAGCATGTGAAAAATCAATGATGATGTGGGGCAAAGTGTTACTTGATTTGAGATTATCGAGGTCTGATAGGTCACGTTTGAGCCCCATAACAAGGTTCCATAAGGATGACGCTTCGATGCGTTGGGCGAGACTTTTTCCAACACGTCCGCTGATGCCAATAAGGGCTACTTTTTTGCGTTGATACATTATTAGTTATCTTTAGTTGGAGGGGCTGTTTTCTTAACGCGGCGAAAGGTGTTGCTTGCTTTTCGTTTGGCGGCTTTTACATAAATACGAAATTGATGACGTTTCGTTTTTGGGATAGCCTGTTCATGGAATGTGTATGACCACACGGTTGCTGGAGGCACATTAAAAAAAACATGCCCGAGGCGTGTCGCCGTTAAACCCAATTTTTTATGGGATAGAGGTGAGATAGGACCGTAGGTGAATTGTAGAATTTGTCCGATGGGACTTAACGTATTTTTAAAAGCAGAAACCAGTGCTGATTGTTCATGTTTATTTAAATTAATAAGGGGTATACCTGAAATAATCGTGTGCACATTGTTGACGACATCGGGTGGTAATAAGTCGTGCAAGAGTGTTGCATCACCTTGGATGATTTTTATGTCTGGAAAATGCTGCTTGAGGTAGGCGCATAACTCAGCGTCCAGTTCAACAACAATAAGACGTGTTGGATCGATACCTGTTTTTAAAAGCCCGCGCGTAAAACGACCTGTGCCAGCGCCAACTTCAACAACGTAGCTGTTATCATCGATCTTTACGTGATGGGCAATCATTTCAGTAAGTGCTTTTGAACTAGGTGCAATAGCCCCCAAGGCTTTTGGATTTTTTAACAATTGCTTTAGGAACAGGAGATTTTCGTGTTGTTTTGAGTTTGATTGCCGAGACAACATTTAGTCTTTTCCTAATGTTAATATGCGTCCATCTCATTGATACCATTTATGATGGAAGAAACATACTTAAATGTATTGATTGTTATTCGAAAAAACTTTTTCGTGTATGAAAAATAAGGCATACTCTTTTTGACAGGTTCATAATGGAATGAGTGTGCTGATTTTTTGTCATGGCGAATCGGCGAAGTCGATGTGGCCATCCAGTGTGTGTGTAACTACAGAAATGATGGTTTTTTCTGGATCGCTACGCTTTGCTCGCGATGACGGCGACTTTGACAAAAGTTAAGGCATACTCTTTTTGATAAAGGCGTTTTTAAGTAAAATTAAGGTGTTTGGGTTTTGATAACAATTCGACGTATATGGGCGCTGTTTTTATATCTTGTCAGTCATGAAAAACATCAGTGTGGTCTCATTTTTTTTCTTTTTGCCATTGGTATTCTTTTGATAGCGATTGTTCATGCACAGCACCCATTGCCTGCACAGGGAATGATAGCCTTTTTTACTTTATGGAGTTTTATTCAACTGCCCGCGCTCGCTAACAGCATAACCGATGACTTTCGTGATGGCACATTTGATTATGTTGTGAGTGAGGGATATCGCATTCAAGGGTATGCTTTGGCGCGATTGCTGGTTTTTTGTGTGCTATTTAGTGTGCCGATCCTTTTGATGCAGGTGATCGGGTGTTATGCTATGTCTGTTGATTGTGTGTTTTGGCATTTATTGATTAATCACTTCCATGGGCTTGTAAGTGTCATTGGGGTTCAGATTATGCTGTGTTTGACAGCACAATCTGCCACAAAAATAACAAGTCTTTTTTTATGTGTTCCTTTTTGGGTGCCTAGTTTTTTGTATGTCATTGGCTCTGTTGATGACGCAACCACATCATTACCTCTTATTGGTTTATTGTGTTTCCAATGTGGAGTAACGGTGGTTCTTATTCAGCATGCCTTTCATTGGCGGTCATAAGAGGGGGGGGTGTTTTAATCAAAACGCCCTTCGATAAATGCCACCATTTTATGAAGGTGGGGTTTGTAGTATACCCAGTCAGATTGTGTGTAAGTATATCTTGTTAGACTCTTTAGAAACATGTAAAAGTCAGAGTACTGATTACGTGAATTGTTAAAGAGACTCATATAGTGAAAGCTGCTTGTTAGTAAATGAAAGACATCTGCACGTTTTCTTCCCCATGTGTTTTTTGACACGAAAGAAAATGTCTCATCATCACGGAGAGATCTTCTTGGAAGACCTGTTAAGTGTTTATTGTTTGGTGAAAATGTGCTGCCATGTGTATATACAGATTTGTTATGATCATCGATATTAATAGTTGTTGTTTCGTTTTCCCCAGCGATAATTTGGCTATCGACGCGAGTGTCAATATCTGTACTTTGATTCGCATCAGGGTGTACAACTGGGTGTAAGCGTAAGGTGTAAGGGGATGCATTGTCTTCTGCAAAATAGGGAGGTTCTATGTGAATGTAACGACCATGATCTGTTGTTGATCCAAACTTTATAAGAATCCCTAGAGATCCTACTCTGTATCCCGCTTTTCCAGAATATGTCATCATATTATAGGTTGATATAAACGGAATTTGACGGTGAGCAATGCCATGAACAGGAATATTCCCAAAAATTACATTTTGGCTATCATTATGTGCTGATCGTGTGGGAAGGTCACGTAGTCCGTCAATACGTGAAATCATACGTTTATATAAACCACCGTTATGGGTTTCAAGCATTTCGTTAAACCATTCTTGGTATGTGTCTTTTGATATGCCACTGAATGAGTAGAGGTTTGAATATCCCTTCAATGTACCGCAATCCATAAAACCGCATTCAGATTGTTCTAATAAAGTGCCAGCAAATGATTCCGCAAGGCGAATAATTTCAAAATGTTTGAATCGTCGGTCAGTTGATTGTATGCCATGAGTTTCGTATCTAGATTCATTTCCATGAATGATCACCCTTGATAAAATGGACTGTATAAAAATCTTTTTATCAGGGAGTGACATTTTATTTTCTGTGTTAACACTTTTTCTAAGCACGATTTCGTCAATTTTTCTTGTAATGCCTGCATAGCGTTCACGAAGTTCTCCATTATTAAAATAATAGGTTCGATTCCCGCTCATTATTTGGATGTGTTCAATGGGTGGTGGTGGCACAAGTGTCGATGCAAGGAGAGTCGGTATTGATAGCAAAAGAATAAAAGAGATTCGTTGTGTAAATGATTTATTGTTCATTGTGTATACCTTAAAATTTTCTCTGATTGTTACACCTCTTGCCGATCATTTTTAGCAGAACGTAACTTTATCATCCCTCGTCATCACGAAAAAGCCGAAGGTTTTTGTGGTGATCCAGCGGCTGTTATTGTGGAAATGCCTGTTTTTCTGGATGACCACATCGGCGATGCTGATTCGTCATGACGGCGGAATTGCTAAAAATCATCGGTGTTTAGTCTATTATTTAATCATATTCATTTTTATTTTCAAGAGCTTATAACTGTATTATTTTTTTAATTTTTGGTGTGTGTCGTATCTATTGTAGAAAATATATCTTAAATGTTATAGATTTAGGGCTGTCACGTGGAATGAAAGTTTACTATATGAGAAAAACGAGATCACTTTTTATGTTTGCTTATAACATGATGTGGATAAAAAAAGTGTATGTGTGTGTCTGGGTTGGTTTATGTTTATTTAATCTGCTGATCGTGAAAACATATGCATCTGAGCCATCGCATGGCACAGCTGTTTTTGGTGCGTTAAAATATTCAGCTGATTTTACGCATTTTGATTATGTGAATTCTGCAGCGCCTAAGGGAGGTACGTTCACAACAGCGGCAATGGGTACATTTGATAGTTTAAATCCGTTTATTGTGATGGGGACACCTGCGTCAGGTGTGTTGGCAACACATGCGACGTTGTTTGATTCGGCGCTCGATGAAACGGGGTCAAGTTACGCTTATGTGGCTGAATCTATTGAAATTGCGAAGGATAAGTCTTTTATTATTTTTCATTTAAACCCAAAAGCATGTTTTGATAACGGTGATCGTATTACAGTAGATGATGTGATTTTTTCATTTAATACGTTGCGTGAAAAGGGGAGTCCTATTTTCAAAACCTATTATAAAGGTGTTAGTCATGTTGAAAAAATTGACGCAACCACAGTTAAATTTCATGTGATCGATGCAAAGAACCGTCAACTCGCTATGATTTTGGGGCAGCTGCCAATTTTATCAAAAGTATTTTTTGACGTGCATGATTTTGCAAAGCCGTTAGCAACGCCTTCGCCTGCAAGTGGTGCTTATAAGGTTGTGATGGTTGATTTTGGTAAACGATTGGTTTTTGAGCGTGTAAAGAATTGGTGGGGGGAAAACCTTTCAACGCAAAAGGGATTGCATAATTTTGATCGTTTAGTTGTGGATTACTACCGTGATTCCAATGCAATGTTTGAGGCGTTTAAAGCTGGTAAAGTTGATTTTCGTCATGAAAATAGTGCTAAATTATGGACGACTAGTTATGATTTTTCAGCTGTTCAAAAGGGGCATGTTAAGAAAGAATTGATCGCCCATAAAAACCCAACACCGACGCAAGGTTTTTTCTTTAATTTGCGTAGACCTATTTTTAAGGATTGGAGGGTTCGGGCGGCAATTACGCAGGTTTTTGATTTTACGTGGATTAATAAAAATATATTTAGTAATCAGTACGTGCGCAATGAAAGTATTTTTCCCAATTCGCCATTTGCCCAAAAAGGATTGCCAGAAGTGGCTGAACGTGATGTGTTGATGGATTATCGTAAGTCTTATCCAGAACATGTGTCTGCTGCGTTATTCGATACGCCTTTTACATTGCCTCAACATCACGATGCGAACGATATTCGTGATAGTCGAAAAAAGGCATTGGCATTATTGGCTGAGGCGGGATGGCATTTGATTAATGGTAAATTGATTCATAAAGAGACCAAAAAGTCATTAACATTTGAATTTTTAAATATTGATCCTGCGATGGAAAAAATTGTGCTGCATTTTAAGGGGGCACTGGCGGCAATTGGGATTGATATGAGGATTCGGAGCGTTGATGTCAGTAGTTACGTTGAACGTGTTCATGATTATAATTATGACATGATTTGTTCTGGGTATAATCAAACAATTATGCCAGGTAATGAACAACGTGTATTTTGGGGCAGTAAAGGTGCTGACGCTAAGGGGGGGATGAATTATGCTGGTATTCAAAACCCTGTTATTGATGATTTATGTGAAAAAATAGCAGAGGCCGATAACTATGAAGCACTAACGGTAGCGATGCGTGCCCTTGATCGGGTGCTGTTAACATCATATGTGATGATTCCTAATTGGCATCGTGGAACGTTGTCCGTTGCCTATTGGGATCGTTTTTCAAAACCTGAAGCACCAGTGTTGTATGCACATACACCCTATACGGCATCGTGGTGGTTTGATGTGGAAAAAGATAAAAAATTAAAAGATGCATTTATTGTTTCAGATGATGATATGATACGAAATGAGATAAAGCAAATAGGCGTTTTTGGACGTTTACGGTTATGGATAACTCATTTTGTTAGGTGGAAATAGTGTTCATTCCCCAAAGTGGCGGCGTGATTATATAAACACGATCATTCTTTTGATCATAAATAAGATTGAAAATTCATATAGAATAGGGTATGTTTGCAACAATAAATTTTATACATATGAAAAATGACGACAGAGTTAAAGGGGCTTACCCTTGCTATTATTTCGGCTGTCCTTTACGGTAGCCTTCCGCTTTTTGGTTTGCAAATTACAGATGCAGGTCTATCCAATGAAGCTATGCTTTTTTGGCGTTTTTTTTCTTCGTTTCTTTTGCTTGCTGTTTTGTTCCCCTCTTCTGTTTTCTTGTTAAAACAGACAGCTATTACGGGGTTTTTACTCGCTGTTTTTGGTTATGTTATTTCATCCTTTTTCTTTTTTGAATGTACAGGGTATATTGGTACAGGCATTGCGATGACTGTCTTTTTTATCTATCCAATTTTCCTTGCCTTAATGAATTATTTTATATTGAAAGAAACATTGCCAACACCGCAAAAAATAGGTATGGCGCTGGCTTTTTGTGCGTTGCTCTTTTTAACGGATTTTAAATTTGATATTAAAGGGGATGTTTTTATTGGATTTGCTTACGGTATTTTTGGTGGAATGGGGTATGCATTATATATTTTTTGCACGCGTTCCACTGGACTAAAAGCGATCACTTTAACAGCATGGGTTTGCTTAGGGGCTGCTGTTTTTTTTGCTGTGCATAGTGTTTTCAATAATGCCTTTGTTTTTCCGCCTATGCGTGCGGGATTGTCGTTAGCAGCGATTTCAATTTTATGTACGATTTTACCCATTATTTTTTTTATTAAGGCGGTTAATTTAATTGGATCAATTAAGGCATCTTTGGTTTCAATTTTGGAGCCAGCGACAACGATTTCCCTTGGCATGATTTTTCTTGGTGAACGGATTACGTGGTGTCAGGGTGTAGGATTGGTATTTATGATTGTTTCTTTGATCGCGATTGAATGCAATCACTTGTTTAGACGACGTGACCACGCAAGTACTCCTTAAAAATTCTGTAATTTTAGTGATTTATAAAGCTGTTCTTGTTAATCTTTAGTGACGTAATGTATAAAAATAAAGATGTGTAGAGGCATGATTTAAGAATGGTTTTTAATCCTCCCCCCCAAACGCCGTTGCCTATGATGATCGATATGCACAAAAATTTGCTTTCTGAAATACCTGTTGATGCCCTAACGAGGGAGCAAGCCGCTGTTGAGTTGCTTCAGCTTTCCCGTGTATTAGCCTATCATGATCATTGTTATTATCATCTAGCTGCCCCTGAAATTACAGACGGTATGTATGATGCGCTTTACCAACGCAATCGTGCGATTGAGCGCCGATTTCCAGATTTGCGTCGTATTGACAGTCCAACCCATCGCGTTGGGGCGGCGCCCGCGCCTGAATTTGAAAAAGTAAAACATCGTAAGCCTATGTTATCGCTTGATAATGCCTTTTCAGAGGATGATGTGCAGGATTTTATGATTCGTATCAAGCGTTTTTTGAAAGTACCCGAAGATGACAAAATCCCATGTATTGTGGAGCCAAAGATTGATGGTTTGTCAGCGACTTTGCATTACCAAAATGGACAGTTTGTCTTAGGGGCAACGCGTGGTGATGGGCAAGAAGGGGAAAATATATCCGCCAATTTGCGCACACTTCGTGATATTCCACTTGTCTTGCAAGGGGATGCTGTTCCTGAAAGTTTGGAAATTCGTGGTGAAGTTTACATGACGAAAGCTGATTTTGAGGCGCTGAATCAAAGTCGCCTTGAATCGGGTGAGAATTTATTTGCGAATCCACGAAATGCAGCGGCAGGTTCCCTCCGTTTGCTTGATCCATCCATTACAGCAAAACGTCCACTGCGTTTTTTTGCGTATGGGTATGAATCACTATCGAATCGTCCTGATCAAACCCAGGATAGTATTTTGTTGTCTTTGAAAAAGTGGGGGTTCCGTGTGAGCCCGCTTGTTGCGTTATGTAATGATGTGAACACGATGATTTATCATTACAGCGTGATTCAGTCTGAACGCGCTGATCTACCATATGAAATTGATGGCGTTGTGTACAAAGTCAATGATTTAAATTTGCAGGCGCGTCTTGGTACTGTTGGCAGGGCGCCGCGTCATTCAATAGCCCATAAATTTGTGGCAGAACGTGCTGAAACGATTGTTGATTTAATTGACATTCAAGTTGGTCGAACGGGCGTGTTAACGCCTGTGGCACATTTGCGTCCTGTATTGGTCGGCGGTGTGATGGTGAGCCGCGCTTCTTTGCATAACGATGATGAAATTCGCCGTAAAGATATTCGCGTTGGTGATACCGTTATTGTGCAACGTGCAGGTGATGTGATACCGCAGGTTGTGGATGTTGTTTTATCAAAGCGTCCCGTTGATTCAATACCTTTTGCTTTTCCAGAAACATGTCCTGTTTGTGCGTCTGTTGTGGTGCAAACGCCAGGTATTGTCGCAAAACGGTGCGGTGGTGGATTTAGCTGTATGGCGCAGGCAGTGGAGCGTATGCGGCATTTTGTAAGCCGTGATGCTTTTGATATAGAAGGTCTTGGCGAACGTCATTTACAGAGTTTCTTTAATTGGGGCATTGCACGAACGCCGTTGGATTTATTTTTAATGGAGGAAAACAATCATCATGTTATACCGCCGCTTGAGGTGCGCGAAGGGTGGGGCGTAAAGGCGACACGTAATCTTTTTGATGCGATTAACAGACGTCGCCATGTGACGTTGGATCGTTTTATTTATGCGCTTGGTATTCCGCAGGTTGGTCATGTGACAGCGCGCGTTTTGGCGCAGCATTTAAAAACAATTGATGCTGTTATGACAGCGACCCTCGATCGTTTGTGTGCGTTAGAGGGCGTTGGCACGATCATGGCGACTGAGCTCATTCAATTTTTTGCATCGTTTGATAATCGTGTCCTTGTTAATGGATTGATCGAGCAGGTAGAGGTTGAACCTTTTGAAACACCTGTGTTTGAAGATTCATTATTTGCAGGAAAAACCGTTGTTTTTACAGGAACGTTGGAGAAATTGAGCCGTGCAGAAGCAAAAGCACAAGCAGAGCGATTAGGTGCACACGTTGCAAGTGCTGTATCCCGAAAAACAGATTACGTCGTTGTGGGGGCGGATGCTGGAAAGAAGTTGAAGCAAGCACAAGAGTTAGCGCTTACGATTCTCACCGAGGAACAATGGATTGATATGGTGAGTTTGTAGAGATATACCGAATGAATATGAATATGCCTATTTTCCGTCATGGCGGGTCCTTTTAAGGGCGTGTCCATTCTGGAAAAAAAGCCCTGGATCATCACACTGCCAGTGGCAGTTTGTGATGATGGCAGGTTTGAATCGTGTAATTTATTTTTCCATAGTTCCTTAGAAAAGATCAATAAGCGGGTATATTTTACGCCGCCCGCGTATTGATTACTTTGTTGATGGTGCGCCGTTCATTCGCCTCAACAACAGCCATAGCAGCCATATTAACAATCGTTCGAACAGATGTTGCCGAATCAAGAATATGCGCAACGCCATTAAGTCCCATAAGAATTGGACCTACAGTTGGGCAGTTTGTTACAGATTTGACCATATTATAAGCTATATTTGCGGATTCAATGTTTGGGAAGATAAGCAAATTGGCAGCGCCTGTTAATTTCGAATTCGGGAATAAGTGCTTTCGAATGTTTTCATCAAGTGCCAGGTCACTGTGCATTTCGCCTTCAATTTCAAGTTCTGGGTAGGTTGCTTGCAATGTTCGAAGTACGGCTTGCATCTTTGTGGCAGAACTTAAATGAGACGATCCAAAATTTGAATGTGAAACCAATGCGACTTTTGGTACAACGCCAAAATGGCGGACTTGTTCAATGGCAAGTTTTGTCATTTCGGCTAATTCAGCTGATGTTGGATCATCATTTAAATAGGGGTCACAACAAAAGAGAGGGCCGTTTGGTAAAATAAGTGTTGTCATAGCCGCGCATAAGGGCTTGTCAGGCTGTACGCCAATAACGCGTCTTAGTTGTTTAAAATGTTCAACATAACGTCCAACGGCGCCACAAATTGCAGCATCTGCATCACCAAGGTGGACAAGAAGTCCCGCAATAATGGTATTTTTTGTGCGTACTTGAATTTTGGCAACGTCAGGTGTTACACCTTTGCGTTCTGTTAAGGCATGGTATGCGCGCCAGTAATGCTGGAAACGATCATCTTGATTTGGGTCGACAATGTCAAAATCAATACCAGCTTTAATTCGTAATCCTAAATGTTCAATGCGCCATGTAATAACATCGGGTCTGCCGATAAGAACACAACGACCAATCTTTTTATCGACAAGCGACTGTACGGCCTGCAAAATACGATTATCTTCACCTTCAGCAAAAGCAAGGCGAACAGGTTTATCCGTTGGACGCATGGCTGATTTAAAGATAGGGCGCATGACGGAACTGGATCGATAGATAAAGTTTTCTAATTCATGGCGGTAGGCAGTCATATCTTCAATGGGACGTTCAGCCACACCTGTTTCCATTGCTTTCTCAGCAACTGCATAGGCAAGTTCGACATACAAACGTTTGTCAAAAGGCTTTGGAATAATATAGTCTTTGCCAAAACGGTGAATTTCACCACCATAGGCGTTGGATACAAGGTCTGAGCTTTCTGCTTTGGCAAGTTTTGCAATCGCATGAACGCAGGCAATTTTCATTTCCTGGTTAATTGTTGTTGCCCCAACATCAAGGGCGCCGCGGAAGATGTATGGGAAACAAATGGCATTGTTAACTTGGTTTGGAAAGTCAGAACGACCTGTCGCTATGATGGCATCTTGACGTACTTTCATAATGGTTTCGGGGCGAACTTCAGGATCGGGATTTGATAATCCCATGATCAATGGACGTGGTGCTAGCGAGGCAATCATTTCTTCATCCAGAACATTCGGCGCGGATAGACCTAGAAATATATCGGCACCTGCAATAGCATCTTTTAGCGTGCGATGGTTTGTTTTTGCGGCATAGGCTTTTTTGTACGGGTCTTTAATATCGTCACGATCTGTGTGTACGACACCTTTACTATCACACACAATAATGTGTTCACGAGGAAGACCTAATTCACGAAGTAAATCAAGGCAAGCGAGAGCTGCCGCGCCTGCGCCTGAAACAACAAGGCGAACGGTTTTGATTGATTTCCCAAGGAGTTCAAGGCCATTTAAAATAGCCGCACCAACAATAACAGCCGTACCATGTTGGTCATCATGAAATACGGGGATATTCATACGTTCTTTGAGGCGACGTTCAATTTCAAAGCATTCTGGAGCCTTGATATCTTCAAGATTAATACCACCAAAGGTTGGTTCAAGTGATGCAATAATTTCAACCAATTTGTCGGTATCTGTTTCATTGATTTCAATGTCAAAAGCATCGATATTGGCAAATTTCTTGAAAAGAACGGCTTTGCCTTCCATGACAGGCTTTGATGCAAGTGCGCCAATATTACCAAGTCCTAAAACAGCCGTGCCGTTTGATATGACGGCGATAAGGTTGCCACGTGCGGTGAGTTCACGCGCCTGTGATGGATCTTTTGCAATGACACGGCATGGTTCTGCAACACCTGGTGTGTAGGCAAGCGCTAAATCGTCGCGATCGTCCATTGGTTTTGTGGGGGTCACAGATAATTTGCCGTAAGGTTTGCGGCGGTGATAGGCAAGAGATTCAGCATTTACATCAAAAGTCATAGTTATTCCTTGTGTATATTAATTATTTATACTTATTTAAATTGGTTTTGTATGTTCTTGTTTAATAAGAACCTATAAAGTAGCTAATTTCACTTATTTCAGATTAATATCATAATAAAGGATAAAATGCACGAAGAAGTTGTTGTGCTTAGTTATATAAAAAATCCTTTTTTGCACCTTTTTGTTTGGCTACTATGATTGACGCATTAGAAGATTCGACACGCAAAAAGTGTGAAACATGCCGCAAGAATGCCAGCAATTAAATCATCTGCCATGATCCCAAATGCGGCTGTCGTGTTTGATTTTGCCAGATAAGTATCAGCCCAAGAGATTGGCCATGGCTTTGTAATATCAAAAATACGAAAAAAGATAAAAGCAAGGATTAAGTGAAGGGGTTTGAGGGGAGTAAAATAAGCAACAATAGCAATTGTGCAGAAATAACCCGCGACTTCATCAATCACAATCCAGCTGGGATCCATGTTTTTATGAGCGGTTGCTTTTAGGCATAGATCGGACACATACCAACCAAGGATTGTGAACAAGACCGTGAGACCAATTAAAATATTAAATGAACCTGGTAGAAAAATAAAACTAAGCGCAAAAGCGCCTATCGTTCCCCATGTACCTGGCATATAGGGCAGGTAACCAAGACCAAAAAACGAAGCAATTAAGGCTGGAATACTCATAAAAAATGGAAAATTTCAGTTTAAGATTTGGTTGCGGGGGCTGGATTTGAACCAACGACCTTCAGGTTATGAGCCTGACGAGCTACCGGGCTGCTCTACCCCGCGACAACTGATGTTTGTTTATAGCGTATCTAATATGAAAATGCAAGAAAGAAAATTCAATTTGTATGGGATTATATGACGTAAAGTAGTCTCGAGAGAGTTTATGTCACGATAATACGGAGTTTTTTTGTTAATCTAAGTTTATTGTTTATTAATTATTTTTGTGTATAAATAATACATTAATATTGAATAAGGAGAATATAGATTATGAAAAATGTAATAAGAATAGCACTTCAGTTCAAGAAAAGTATTATTGGTGCGGTTATTATTTTATTTATTTTTCTTTTTGTTATTCTCAAACAAAAACCTAAGCATGATGATATTCCGATGATTCGTGTTATAACGGCAGCACGTCAGACATTGCCCATTAATATGCTGATTCCCTCAACGTTAACGGCGTATGCGGATGTTCCTATTCGAAGTCGTGTCGATGGTTATATCAAGCGTATTCATTTTAAGGGTGGGCAGCTGGTGAAAGAGGGTGATTTGCTGATTGAATTGGATGATGAATTGCTGCAAACGCAGTTAAGACAAGCCAATGCTGCCCTTGCCAAAAATACGGCTCTGCTCGAACAAGCTGAAAAAGGGCTTGTACGTAATACAGAGCTTACCAAGCGAGATATGGCATCAAAGGCAACATTTGACCAGTCAGAGGCAACTGCGAAAGGACTTCGTGCCTCCATTCAGGCCGATCAAGCGCTTATTGATTCATTGAATATTCAAATTGGGTATACACGGATTAAAAGTCCGTTAACGGGTCTTGTTGATTTTCTGAAAATTGATGCTGGAACATTTGTGCGTCAAGGGGAAAGTTCGCCTATTGTATCTGTGCGGCAGGTTGATCCTATTACGGTTTTGTTTGACGTGCCTGAACGATATGCGGCTGTTTTGCTGAAGGCAAAAATGGAGTCGATCAAGGTTGAACTCTTTGATTTGTTGAATAACCCTATAAAAGGGATTGCCAAAATAACGGCATTTAATTCAATTGTTGAAGAAAAATCGGGAACACTTACGATAAAGGCTGAAGTTGATAATAAGGAATTGACCCTAAGACCAGGCATGTCTGTAACAGGACGTATTGAATTTGGGCAACATCAAAATCAGATTGCTATTCCCGTGAAAGCTGTTCAGATGGGGCAAAAGGGTTCTTTCGTTTTTGTTTATGACCCTATGACACAACGTGTAAAGATCAAAGTGATAAAGGTTTTGGACACAATTAATGAAATGGTTGTGGTTGAATCGGGGCTTGTTGATGGCGAACAGGTTGTTGTTGAAGGTAAAATTCGTCTTGTCGATGGTGGAAAGGCAAAAATAAGTGATGATTCGGCCTCTGTAAAAGGGAATGCGAGAGAGGGTAAACATGCAAAAGAAGCACATGCGATAAACGAAAAGAGCCGTTCATGAATATATCATCTATTTTCATTAAAAGACCGATTATGACCACACTATTGATGGTGTGGCTTGTTTTAACGAGTATCTTTGCCTACCAGAAATTACCTGTTAATGCACTGCCGCGTGTTGAATTTCCTGTCATTGTGGTGACGGCAAGTTTACCTGGTGCCAGTGCCGAGACAATGGCACAAGCGGTATCATTGCCGCTCGAACAACAATTTTCCACAATTCCTGGCTTGGATGTCATGACATCAACTAGTGCACAAGAAACAACTCAAATTACGTTGCAATTTAACCTTAATACAGATTTGAATGCAGCGGCACAGGATGTTGGAACCTCTATTTCAGGGGCGCAGAGCCGATTGCCAGCAGAGACGACAACGGCTCCTAGTTTTAAAAAAGTGAATCCATCTGAGCAACCGATTATTGTGTTGGCGGTGCGGTCTGATTCAATGCCATTATGGAAATTAAACCAGTTTTCAGATAATTACATTGTGCCACGTTTATCGATGCTTCCTAACGTGGCTAAAGTTGATACCAACGGACGTCAAAAGTACGCCGTTCGTATTGCCGTTAATCCTGACAAATTAAAGTCACGTGGTCTTGGTATTGAACAAGTTGTGAATGATGTGATGGCATCAAACGTTAATAGTGCAGCAGGTGTGCTGCAGGGAGATAGTCAGGTTTATGCGATTGCCCCTTTCTCTCAGCTTAAAAATGCGAAGGAGTTTGGTGAAGTCCTCCTTAATAGTCAGCAAAATCTACGTTTAAAAGATATTGCAACCGTGACGGATGATGTTGATAAGCTGTATGCGGCAGCCTGGTATAATAGCGATCGAGGTATTATTTTAACAATTAGTCGGCAGCCAGGTGCGAATTCCATTGAGGTCGCTGACAGCATTAAAGAATTGTTGCCAGAAATACGAAAGCAATTGCCTGGCAGTATTAATCTCGAGGTGGTTGTTGATCGAACTGAATCGATAAAAGAGTCTATTAAGGAAGTCAAAATTACGGGTGTGTTGACAATCGTCCTTGTTGTGCTGGTCATTTTTATGTTTTTGCGGAGCATGCAGGCAACATTGATTCCATCACTTAGCCTGCCCATTTCAATATTACTCACATTTTCTGTTATGTATTTTATGGGGTTCAGTTTGAACAACTTAACGTTGTTAGCGCTGACTCTTTCAACAGGATTTATTATCGATGATGCCATTGTCGTGTTAGAGAATATAATTGCGTATCGCGAACGGGGATTATCGGCATTAGAGGCTGCCTTTAAGGGGTCAAAAGAAATATCATTTACTGTTATTTCGATGACATTATCGTTGGTTGCTGTTTTCATACCTGTGTTTTTTATGGAAGGGATTGTTGGGCGTTTCTTGTATGAGTTTGCTATGACAATCGCAATTGCTATTTTGGCATCAGGTTTTGTTTCGCTGACATTGATACCGATGATGAGTCAATATATAAAAGAAGAACACCATGAATACCAAAGCGGCGTTATTATTTATTTTAAGGTGTTTTATGAGAAAATGGAGAATGCCTATAAAAAGAGTCTTGAATGGGTTTTTCAGTATCAGAAATATGTGGTTCATTTTGTACTAGGTACATTGCTCGTGAATATTTTCTTCTACATTATTATTCCAAAAGGTTTTTTTCCGAACGAGGATACAGGGCTGATTTATGGTGTGACGGAGGTGTTGCCAGAAACGTCATTCAAAGCCATGAAAGCTATTGAGGAAGATATTATTAAGCTTTTATCAAAGAATAAGCATATTGAATCCTTTAATGCGTCTATTGGTTCATCAAGTTCAACAATTGCAAGTAATGAAGGGCGTTTTTTTCTTGTGTTGAAACCAATAGGGGATCGTCCACATATTCAAAAAGTTATGCGGGATTTGCGTAAAGATTTTGCTAAGATTTTAAATGCTAAAATATCAATGCAGGCCGTTCAGAATTTGCGTATTGGCGGCTCGTTATCAAAAAGTCAATATCAATATACAATTCAGTCTCAAGATTTTAAAGAACTTGCAACGTATACAAAAATGCTTGAAGAAGGCGTGTCAAAAGCGCCAGGCTTTTTGGATGTGAATACAGATCTAAAAGTCAATAGCCTTCGGGCGGAAATTAATATTAACCGTGATCGTGCAGTGCGTTTTGGGTTGAGTGTGAAAAAAATAACAGACACAATTGGATATGCTTATTCGGATCAACAAATATCAACAATTTATACAGAAACGGATACGTATCCTGTTATTATTGGGATTGATAAATGTGAATCTAAAACAGTTACGGATTTGACAAAACTGTATGTGACAGCGCCTAATAAAATGCAAATTCCCTTGGCTGCCTTTGCAACAATTGAACGACAGAACGCACCCCTTACGGTTAATCATTTGAATCGTTTAGCATCGGCAACGATTTCGTTTAATTTAGCGCCAGGAAAAAGTTTAGGCGATGCTGTTATTGATATTAAACGTATTGAAGAAGCCATGAAGTTACCAGCAACGGTAACAACGACATTTCAGGGAACAGCAAAGGCATTTAAATCATCACAAGGCGGGCAGATTATTTTGATTGTTGGAGCCATTTTCACGATCTATATTATTTTAGGAATTTTATATGAAAGTTATCGCCACCCGATTACGATTTTAAGTGGATTACCAAGTGCAGGTCTTGGAGCGCTTTTCTTTTTGCTTGTTTTAGGGTTTGATTTAGATGTTATTGGTATCATTGGGATTGTTTTATTGATTGGTATTGTTAAGAAAAACGCCATTATGATGATTGACTATGCCTTGATGTGTCAGCGTGAGAAGGCAATGTCAGCACGTGATGCTATTACTGAAGCATGCCATCGTCGTTTTAGACCGATCATGATGACAACATTTGCGGCTATTATGGGGGCTGTTCCGATCGCCTTTTGGACAGGCGCTGGTGCTGAATTTAGGCAACCTTTAGGCATTTGTATTATCGGTGGTTTACTTGTGTCGCAGTGGTTAACCTTGTACATCACGCCACTTTTTTATGTGTGGATTGAATCAAAACGGAAGGCAGAACATTCTTTACACAATCAAGCGGTATAATCGATTTTTTTTAGAAAATGATTTATATTCTCATGTATAAGAATTTGTAATTCTTTAGTAAATTCTTTATATTCTGGATGTATTTCCTTTTCGTGTTCGATAACGTTATTTAAATGTAGGGGGAGTATAGTATAGAATTCTTTTGCGCGCTTTTTAAATTGAGGAAACGATATATTGATTGAATGATAGAATTTCTCCCAATGTCTTTTATGCACATCTTTAGCTAAATATTTGCTATCAATTTTCATAGCCATTTTTTCTGAATGTTCAGGATAAATTTGGCAACAAAGTACATCATAAAGCGGTGCTAATCTTGGAATAAACCCAGCTGTATCATATAAAAGAGAAAAATTCTTTCCATGTGCATCTGTGTTGCCAACAATAAAATTAAATAAAATATAATCAATAAACGTAATCCAATCTCTTGCAAGAAGAGGCGAAACATTCTTTAAAAGTTCAAAACAATCATTGAAAGAGGGACCTCCCTCATTTTGGTATTTCTGTGATGGTGATTTTCCTAAGGCTTGACAAAAATCTTCTTGATGCAATCGCGTGATTCTTTGTGAACCTAATATCTGCCAATCGATAATCACTGCGCGATCATAGCGCTCAACAATAATACAGGGTATTGAGCCAATTTTCCGAAATGTAACATTGGCTGTGTTGATACCAATTTCTTTTGCGAGTGTTAAGCAAAAGTATTCATTATAAGCACTGTTCGGAAAGTTTTTTATTTCTGGTTTTAAAATATGAGTTGATAACGTTCCACGATGAGGCAGACCAATGGGCGCAGTTGCTGGATTTTGACAATCAACAACAATACATATTTTATTTTGTACGCCAGCAAGAGAAAGACGAATGTCATCAATACCATTTAACAGAGGATTTGATGTTAATTTTTCATTAAGATAGATCTCTATTTCTTGATCAGTCTTATAATCAGCCTCGATAATTTCGTTTTGTTTTTCATTAATAATAGAATTAATATGATGGAACGAAATGGCACCCGCACATTCAGCGCCAATAGCTTCAAGTAATTTGAATATATTTCGTTCACTGAAACCATATTTTTTGGCGAGGGCTTTACGCGCCTCTTCACTGTCTGGTAATAACCCTTCAAAAAATGATTTGCATTCTGATTCTGGAAAAATACGCTCGGTTTCAGAAATTGGTAAAGATTGAGATATTTGCAGCTGATTCTCTGACCAGGGCTTTAAATGAAATTCAAGTTTTCCATTACTCTGTTTCAAAATACCAATAGGTATTCCATGCATTCGTATACTTAGTTTATTATTTTCCATGAATTTTTTCCATGTTTTTAACGTCAGGTAATTGTAAATTAATAGAAATTCCTAGCATATGACATATGTGAAGAACCTTGCCCAATTGGCATGTTTCCTTACCTTTTTCTAAATCAACAATAAAGCGAGTGCCTGTACCACTAGCAAATGCAACGTCACACTGTCGTAAACTTAACATTTTTCGTGCCTTTTTAATGGTTTTCCCAATTTCAAGGGATGTTCTATGATGCATGATTCAATTGCAATAAAATTACCGATAAGGAAATTATAGATGAGAAGCAAATAGAAAGCAATAAAATTTACCGATCAGGAATTTATAATATTTTGTGATGTTTGAGTTTTAATGGAAAATTTATCCTATCGTGATTGTATATACCAAGTCATTTAATGATTCCACTTCGCGCCAATAATGCTTATACTCATATACGAAAGGTTTATTTCGTATGCGTACTCTCTATCATTTTCCGTTGTGTCCATTTTCCCGTAAGGTGCGGTTGGCGTTGCATGAGAAAAAGCTTGATTTTGCTCTTGAATTTGAACGATTTTGGGAAAAAAATCCTGATTTTGTGGCGTTAAATCCAGCGAGTCAAGTGCCTGTTTTGATTGATTTAAATGGTTCAATTTTATGTGATAGCGTTGCAATTTGTGAATACCTTGAAGATGCTTACCCAGAGCGTCCATTGATTGGGGAAGGGTTGGCATTACGCGCCGAAGTCAGACGTATTATGGCTTGGTTTGATGGAAAAGGGGCAGGGGAGTTTGCATTGCCACTTGTTTTTGAGAAAGTAATTAAACGAAATATAGCTGCGCTTAGTAATCAAGGGCCAAATTCACCTTTAATTCGTCAGGCACGAACCGCGCTTAGTACGCATCTTGATTATATTTCATGGCTTGTTGATCGCCGTAATTGGCTGGCAGGTGATGAATTTTCACTGGCTGATATTGCTGCTGCTGCCCATTTATCAGTTGTGGATTATTTGGGCGATGTGCCGTGGGATAAGCATGAAGGTGCTAAAAATTGGTATGCGCGTGTTAAATCACGTCCTAGTTTCAGGTCTCTTTTAAATGATCGTGTTGCTGGTGTAACGCCTTCTGTAAGCTATATGGATCTTGATTTTTAATCAATTTTTGAGTTATGTATTTTGGTGTTACGTAATGATGTGACTGTAATACTTTGTAACAAACCAAGAATTGAGACATGCCAAAAATTCTTATATTGTTATAGTATAGATAAATGTTGTTTCGTGAAGAATATGCCAGCGCATCAGCCGATGATTAATGTCAAGCATCAGACGTCCCTTTTTTCGGTGTCTGCCCCTGTTATTAATTCTTATTGTTCGCCATTTGTGCAATCAACTGTTGCGCATGATATCTTATTTGATGGTGTGGGGGTTCATTCAGGTTTGCCTGTGCAGTTAACCATTCGCCCCGCGGCGCCCTATACAGGGTATGTTTTTATTCGAACAGATCTCGATAATGCACGTATTCCAGCTGTGTATGATGCTGTTGTTGACACAACGATGTGTACAAAGATTGCCAATAAGGATGGTATTTCGATAGCAACAATTGAACATGTTATTGCCGCTTTGCAAGGTGTTGGTATAGCAAATGCTGAAATTGATGTTTCAGGGGCTGAAGTGCCCATTATGGATGGCAGTTCATGTTTGTTTACGGAGGCTTTGATGCGTGTAGGTGCATCTGTTCAAAGTGCACGTCAACGTACATTAAAGATATTAGCGCCTGTTCGTGTTTCACATAGTACAGGCTATGCTGAGTTTTTGCCATCTCATGAAAGACGATTAAATGTTACGTTTGATTTTGGTGGTCGTTTAACAGATTCATCATACGGTACACGTTTTTCATTTGATCTCGATCATGATAATTTTCATGATTTAATAGCAGATGCGCGCACATTTGGTTTGTTTGAAGATGCTATACGTTTGCAACAAGCTGGTTTGGCAAAAGGGGCAACGCTTGAAAATACGGTTGTGCTTAAAGACAATGCTGTTATGAATGAAAATGGTCTTCGATCGAATGATGAAATGGTTCGCCATAAAGTTTTGGATGCGATTGGTGATTTAGCTTTGGCTGGCTGTGCCATTGTTGGTACTTTCTCAGCGCATAACCCAGGTCATGGTCTGAATAATCAGCTATTGCGAGCGCTTTTTGCAACGCCGCAATCATTCACCTGGATTAATTAGGAGCTATGCAAAAAAAATTACGCAATTCAAATCCGCCGTCATCACGAGCTACCACTGGCAGCGTGATGATCCAGGGCTATTTGACTCAGAAAGATTATGTTTCTGCATGATCATGTCCTTCGGTCTTGTCATGATAAGAAAGAAGAAAAGATAATCGTGCTGCTTATTTTTGCACAAATCTTTAATTTCTTTTTGTATTAATATCCATTTCTTGACCATTTTTGATGCAGTGTATAGGATCTATCTTTATATCCTTATATAATATGTGCTCCTCGTGTTTTCTCTTTATATTCATTGGCCATTTTGTGAATCTAAGTGTCCATATTGCGATTTTAATAGTCATGTACTCCGTAGTGTATCAGAGGAAGCATGGGTTGATGCTATTATTGCAGAACTCACTCGCACGCATCGCATGATGCAATCAGATACTTTGTGTAGTATTTTCTTTGGTGGTGGCACGCCATCACTTATGACACCAGGTGCTGTTGAACGTGTTATTACGGCTGCAACAATGTTGTGGCAGGTTGTTCCAAATTTGGAAATATCAATGGAGGCTAATCCAGGATCAGTTGAGGCTGAACGCTTTACAGGATATCGACAGGCAGGGGTCAATCGGTTATCACTTGGTATTCAGGCGCTAAATGATGACGATCTTAAAACATTAGGACGCAAACATAGTGTGGTGGAGGCGTTAAAAGCCCTTGATATTGCGCAAAATACTTTCAAACGTGTTTCATTTGATTTAATTTACGCGCGTCCTCATCAAACATTGGAGGCCTGGGAGAAAGAACTTTCTTTTGCCCTTTCATTTGGCACAGAACATCTGTCATTATACCAACTTACCATTGAGCCAGGTACAGCTTTTGCTCCCCTTTATCAACGTGGGGAATTGGTGATCCCCGCTGAAAATGAAGCGTATCATTTGTTTAAATTGACCAATATGTTGACACAGGAAAAGGGATTGCCAACTTATGAGATTTCAAATCACGCACGTATTGGCGCTGAATGCCAGCATAATTTAACCTATTGGAATTATGGTGATTACGTTGGTGTTGGGCCAGGTGCTCATGGGCGTATCCATCAGATTCAGGATGGTTTTCGCGTAGCAACACAACAAATTAAGGCGCCAGAACTGTGGGCACGTGCTGTTACTGAAAAAGGATCAGGTGATCAATCCGTGATTTCCCTTACGATTGAGGAGCAATTTCAGGAACAATTTATGATGGGGCTTCGGCTGAAGACTGGAATTGATCAAACGGCACTTGTTCGTTCATTTACCGAAAAAGAAAAAGAACGTCTTCTTATGTTACAAACAGAAGGATTGTTGATGCCACTAACACA
Organism: Alphaproteobacteria bacterium; assembly: GCA_947488275.1. Taxonomy (GTDB): domain Bacteria; phylum Pseudomonadota; class Alphaproteobacteria; order Paracaedibacterales; family CAIOTO01; genus CAIOTO01. The sequence continues at coordinate 22,242 of CANKZX010000008.1, forward strand.
CGCACATAAAAGGTTACAACTCACTCCAAAAGGATTGTTGTTATTAAATGCCGTGCTTCGTTATTTATTTGACTAATGGTGCATTGTTAAATTCAGTGGTTTGCTCTATAGTTTATATGGTGTATTTTAAAAAAAATGTTTCTAAGGCTGAGTAATATTATGAACAAAGATCCAGAAGAACCGAATGACAACCCATGGGATGATGCCCAGGAGAATGGGCGCCCCAAAAAACCGACAAAAAAATCTGAACAATCAGAACAACCTGGAAACCCTTGGGCGCAAAATGAAGATGTGCATCATTTTCGTAAGCCAGAGCAATCAAATGCGGATGACTTTTTTTCTGCTTTTATTAAAAATATAAAAAAAGGTAGTTCAGAGTTTGGTGGTGGTTTTAATGGTGATTCACCAAATAACCGTGGTTCAAAAAAGACGGCAGGTAGTCCGCCGCCATTTTCAGGCGCACCAATCAGTAAAACCACTGTTATTATTGCTGCCTTAATTGGTCTTGGTTTATGGTTATCGACGGGTATTTTCCGTGTTCAGGAAGGTGAAGTTGCTGTTATTTTACGCTTTGGAAAAATGGTTGATACGGTAGGTCCTGGTCTTCGTTATCATTTACCTGCTCCTATTGAAACGGAGATTACAAAGAACGTTTCCGTACAAAATAAAATTGATAGCAATATCAAGGCTGAAAGTAGTCGTAATCTTGATTCATTTGACAAAACACTTGTGTTAACAGGTGATGAAAACATGGTTCACATAAACTATACGGTATTATGGAAAATCAATGATGTCTCATCTTACTTATTTTCAGTAAGAAATCCAGATCAAACGATTTTAGCGGCGGCTGAAAGTATCATTCGTGAAGTTATGGGGCAAACAACGGCGCGTGAAGCGCTTACTGAAAAGCGCGATACAATTTCAATAAAGGCGCAGGAACTTTTACAAAAAGTACTTAACCATTATAAAATTGGTGTGCAGGTGATTAGTGTGCAATTGCAAAAAGTTGACCCACCAAGTCAAGTCATCAATGCTTTTAACGATATGCAAGCATCCCTTACCGATGGTGACCGTATGCGTAATGAGGCCGAAGCATATCATTTTGAAATTGTGCCAAAAGCACGTGGTGAATCGTCAAAAATTGTTCAAGAAGCCGAAGGGTATTCCCGTGAAGTTATTGCGCGTGCGCAAGGTGAGGCAGATCGTTTTAATGCTGTTTATACTGAGTACCGCAAGAGCCCTGAAATATCGCGTAAACGTCTTTACCTCGATACGATGGAACATGTGCTGAGTCATGTTCAAAAGACAATAATTGATACAAAAGCTGCCCCAGGAATGGTGCCTTATCTTAATCTACAATCCAGCCAAAAAGCTGATAAGAAATAACGGAGGCTGATGCTTATGAATTCAAAACCGCTCTTTTTTGGTGTATGTGCCGCTGTCATTATATTTGTGCTTGCATCATCCATTTTTATCGTTAATCAACAAAACCAGGCAATTGTTTTGCAATTTGGTCAGTATAAAGCTTTTCATAATGAACCAGGCTTAAAATTCAAAGTACCGTTTATTCAGGATGTGACGTATTACGAAAAGCGAATTATTGATTATGATTCAGATGCCATTCTTGTCACAACGGTTGATCAAAAACGTCTTCATGTTGATGCGTATGTGCGGTATCGTATTGTTGATGCGCTTGCGTTTTTTAGATCCGTTCAACCAGCTAATGAATTTGGTGCGCGTAATCGTTTTGATGCTGTTATTGCCAGTAGTATACGAAATGTATTAGGTAAAGTGCCGTTGCGTAATTTATTAAGTGCCGAACGGGTTAACATTATGAAACAAATTCAGGATGAGGTTATTACCCTTTCAAAGCCATTAGGGCTTGAAATTGTTGATGTTCGTATTGTTCGAACTGAATTACCTGTTGAAAACCGTCCTGCTGTTTTTCAGCGTATGAATTCAATTTTGGATCGAACAGCCAAACAGAACCGTGCTGAAGGTGATGAAAAAGCGCGTGGCATTCGTGCATCTGCTGAACGCGAGAGAGCTGTGTTATTGGCTGAAGCGAAACAAAAAGCACAAGGTATTCGTGGTGAAGGTGATGCCAAAGCTATGAAAATAACAAATACAGCGTTTAGTGTCGATCCTGAATTTTATAATTTCTATCGTTCCCTTGAAACGTATCGCGAAACAATGAAAGGCGACACAATGCTTTATATGTCCGCTGATCACCCCTATTTTAGCTATTTTTCAAATAGCGTTAAACATATTCATTAAGGAGAAATCATTTTATGAAACTGTCTCGTTTTATTCGTCTTAATTGTTCTGTTCTTTATTTATGCACAAGTTTGTGTGCAACGGTGAGCTATGGGCGTGCGCCTGACGTTGCACAGTCACAAACAAAAATTGAGCTTATATCGCCTGTGCCAGCTGCAGTGGGTAGAGAAAAAGCCTCCGTTGTTGAAGCGCCAGTGTCTCTATCCAATCCAATGATTGATATTTCACATGGTTTTTCAAAGGTGGCTGAACCAGCTCTTCGTTCTGTTGTAAACGTTGCAACGACTCAAATCATAGATACGAAGTCTAAGCAAGAAGGTGGATCTCGTTTTCCAAATGGCATTACCCCAGAAGAGCTTTTTCGTGATTTTCTCGATCCACAGCATCAACAGGATGCCCCAAAACGTGTCCAATCACTTGGATCTGGTTTTATTATCAAAGTTACAAAGGATGATGTTTTTATCGTAACGAACAATCATGTGATTGCTGAAGCTAAGAAAATTACCGTATTTTTACATGATAAGACGGAGCTTGAAGCAACTGTGCATGCTTCCGATGATCGAACAGATATTGCGGTGTTAAAAATAAAATTAGCAGACATACCCGCTGGTAAACGTAATATTGTTGCCTTTGATTGGGGGGATGCTGAAAATGCAAAAATCGGTGATTGGGTTTTGGCTATTGGCAATCCCTTCGGTTTAGGAAGTTCAGTCACGGCTGGTATTATTTCAGGAAAAGGACGCGATTTCATCAGTTCGGGTAAAGGACGTGTTGGTGGATATGTTGATGATTTCTTGCAACATAGTGCACAAATCAATATGGGGAACTCTGGCGGATGTTTGCTGGGTATGGACGGTAGAGTTGTCGGTATTAATACGGCTATTTTCTCGCCTAGTGGGGGAAATGTCGGCATTGGTTTTGCTATACCAGCAGGTGTTGCGAAAAAGACGGTTGATCAATTGATTGAGTATGCACGCACAAAACGTGGTTGGCTTGGCATACGAATTCAACATTTAACAGAAGACATGGCTGAGGGTCTCGGACTCAAAGTTCAAGGTGCTATTGTGGGCGGCGTGACGTCTGATGGTCCTGCTAAAAAGGCAGATGTTCAAGAAGGTGATATTATCATAGAATATGATGGTAAACCTATTAACGAGCAGAATCGTCTCACACGTCTTGTCGGTGAAACAGAAATTGGTAAAACAGTGTCAATTAAAGTTCTTCGTAAAGGGAAAGAGGTTGTTCTGAAAATTACAATCGGTGAATACGAGGAAGCAATAAAGAACGGGCAGCTTGATGATACAAAAAAATCAAAAGATCTTGGTGCACCCCAAACATTAGAAATTTTGGGATTAACAATTGCATCTGCAACGGATGACCTGATGAAGCAACGTGATCTTTCTGTTGGTACAAAAGGCGTTCTTATTGTCAAAGTTCAACCAGGAAGTTCGGCTGAGGATGCGGGGCTTTTGCCCGGTGAAATAATTGAAGAAGTTAACCAAAAAGAGGTAAAAAAACCTCAAGAAGTGATTGATTTGGTTAATGAGGCTAAAAAGACAAAACGCCGTAATGTTCTTCTTCTTGTTAAGCGCAAAGGTGATCCTCGTTTTGCATCTCTTCGGGTTGAAGATGATCTTAAAAAAGAAGATGCTAAAAAAGATGACGAAACAGCATCTGCGGGTGCGAAGGTAGCTGATCCTAAAAAGGATGAAAAGACACGTAAGCCAATTGTTGAGCACCCAGCAAATCAAACACCTGTACCTGCTGCTTAGTGGATTTTGTTTAATAATTTTAATTCGGGATTGCGACGAACAAAAACCTATAGTTTCCGTCATGGCGAACCAGCGTAAGCTGGTGTGGTCATTCAGAAAAACAATCTTTCTGAGTAAATAGCCACTAGATCACCACGCTGCCGCTGGCAGCTCGTGATGACGGGGGGGCATGCTATAATTGAATGGTTGTATGATGCGTGATGGGGACATCATCATGAGAGGCTATGAGTGTGGCGCCACCTTGTTCTTGATGCAATCCAATACAATTCCATAAATGTTGTATTGCTGTTTGATCTAAAAAACGTGTTGGTTCGTCCAGTATCCACAATTTGCGATCAGGGCGAAGAGCGCTTTGCAGTCGAAGGCTTAGTTTTTGCCCGCTGGAAAGATTATTAATTGGACGATGCAGAGGCAATATTGTTTCGCAAATGCCATTTAATGCCGTGATAAAACGTTGGTAATGTAAAACGGTTGCTGATTCTTTGAGTCCAAATTCAGCCCCTAAATAGCTAAACGGGGGTGTAACAGATATAGTGCCTTGTTCAACTGGAAGAATTCCCGCAATTAGCCTTAATAAGGTTGATTTTCCTGTGCCATTTCCGCCCTTTAGTACAACACATTCTCCGCCCTTAATACTAAATGATAAAGGGCGCATTTTTGTTGCAGCGATATAATCGTGTTGCAGGGCGCAAATGTTAATAATAGGGGTCATGCTTTTTTAAAAACGAGTGTCATCCAGTCTTCAATTGTATAGGTATCGATAGCGATAAAGCCAGCGGCATTATAAGCGGCGGCGACTTCTTCATGGTGGCGACTAAGTAACCCTGATAAAATGGCAATTCCCCCGATGCGTAGTGTTGTTGCAAAATGAGGGGCGAGTGCGCATACAGGTTTGGCTAAAATATTAGCAAGGACAATGTCATAAGGGGCGTATGTTGCAACGCTGGGATTTGCGAAGCCTTCACTTTCAATGACCGTCAGCTGTACAGTGTTGTTATGTGCATTTTGCGCAGCCACCCGTACCGATTCAGGGTCATTGTCAACTGATATAACTGTTGCATGTTGCCAACGTTTTTTAGCTGCAATGCTTAAGATACCTGAACCACAACCCATATCCAGAATTGATAGAGCATTTGTTATTGATAAGTCATCTGTGTTTGTTGCTGCTAGATTAGATAGTGCCGTTAAACAACCGATCGTGGTTGAATGTTCGCCGCTACCAAAGGCAGTTGCGGCATCCACACGAACGGGAATAACGTGAGATGGCGGAGCCTCCGTAATATGGCTGCCATAAATGTAAAAATCACCAGCGATACGGGCAGGTAAGCTTTTGTAGCATGTTGATAACCAATCCGTATTATCGACAAGGGATATCGTTACGATTGGGTCAGCTGCGTTCAAAAGTGTTGTTAGGCTGTGTAAGGTTCCTGTTATAAACGCAAGATCAGGTTTATCACGCGTGTAGGCATCGATTTGGAATTCAGAGGCAATAGGAAAACCATTATCATCAATTTCGGTAGATGCAGGCGCATCGTCACATTCAAGCCAGCTGATACCAAGGAAGCCATATTGTTCCAATAAATCAACGGCAGCATCAACCGCAGCAAGAGGGACACGTGCGGTCAGTTGCCATAGCGGAGTCAATTCGGGTTGTGGGGTAGGGCAGGATTGTGTTGTCATGTGTGTTCCATTCATTGGGATAGATTATATTTTTTCAACAATTGATAAGCGATGTTGATTTTTTTGATATGTGCTTCTGCCTCAAGGCTGCCTCCATTTACATCAGGATGATGTTTTTTAACAAGATTGCGATAAGCTTTTTGCAAATCGGCTGGTTTGAAATGGGGTGGCAAGTTAAAAAGAATTATAGCTTCATCTTCGGCAGTTGTCGTTCTTTTTTTAGGAGATGGAGATTGTGTATAATGAATAGATTCTTCAAATAGACCAAACGGATCTTTGTAGGAAGAATCTCCATTATGAGGCTTCGTTGTTGCCCGTAAAAAAGGCTTAACGGCAGCTGCACTTTGCCAACTACCAAGTGGCCAGCTTGGGCGATCCCATGTGATATCACGTTCCCAAAGGGCAATAATTTCAGCCTCTGTCATGCCTTTATAATAGTTCCAGGCTGCATTGTATTCGCGCACATGCATAAGACAAAACCAGTGCCAACAATTATTATCTTTAATATTTTGAGGGTGGTCGTGTTTAGGGGCGCGGTAGATGCCGTCAGAACCACACCCTTTAAAAGCACAAACTTGTGTGTTTGGTGTTTTTTTAAGGGCATAGCGTTGCCAAAAGGAAGATGTGCGTTGTGTCATAGCGAATAACGAAAAAAACCTTCACCTGATTTACGTCCCAGTTTTCCATTGGCAACATATTGTTTGAGGAGAGATGATGGTTTTAATGACGAATCATTTGATGATTCATGTAGGGTTGCTAAAATTGAAAGACAGGTGTCGAGTCCTATTAAGTCCGCAAGTGCTAGTGGCCCCATTGGAAAATTCGCCCCTAATGTCATTGCTGTATCAATGGCATCTGCAGTTGCTGTGCCAGATTCTAATAAAATTGTCGCTTGATTGATTAAAGGTAATAGCAATCGATTGACAATAAATCCAGGTGAGTCTTGACAAGTGACGGGTGTTTTTCCAACGGTTGTGATGAACTGTGTTATGTTCCTTGTTACATCTGGGTGTGTTGTTTGATGGGGGATGATTTCAACAAGCGGCATGTGATGCGCTGGGTTGAAAAAATGTATACCCAAAAAACGTTCAGGACTCTTGACATGTTTTGCAAGGGATGTGATTGAAAATGAAGACGTATTTGTTGCTAAGATGCATGTATTTTTTTGATGTTTGCCAAGCCTTTCAAAAAGAGAGGTTTTTGTGTCAAAGTCTTCGATAATTGCCTCAATAATCAGATCGCATGATGCGAATTGAACAAGATTATGGCAAGGGGTGATGTTATTTAGAAAGTGTATTTTTTGATTGGCATCAAGTGTGCCTTTCTCATACGCACGATGGAGTCGTTTGTGTAGCGAATCAATAGCCGTATTTAATTGATTTGAGTCCGTATCATGTATGAAGATGGGATGTCCATTGTGAAGAAAAACCTCCGCAATGCCTTGTCCCATTTGACCAGATCCAATAATGCCAATCATTGCTTTTGATGTGATTTCTGGCATAAGGAACATTCTTAAAGACCGTATTCAGCTATCTTTTTGCGAAGCGTATTGCGATTAATACCAAGAATTTCAGATGCTTTTTTTTGGTTGCCATCAGTTAATTGTAGGGTTGCCTTGATAAGGGGCTTTTCAACTTCGCCCATAACTAATGTATATAATTGTCCTTCAGGTAAATGGGCTTTATGTTCATCAAAATAGGCCGCTAAGAAACGATGAACCACACTACCCAGACCTTCTTGATGCCCACCTTTTTTATCATCAACGGAGATGGCTTCTGCGACTGTTTCATCATATATAATTGTTGGCAAGGCTCTGGCTAACATAAAGATCCGTAAAAGTTTTTAATTTCGTTTTTAAGTGCATGCACAGTTTCAGCTTGGTGGACGCGAACGCGGAAATCAGCGGAACATTCGAGCCCTTTACTATACCATCCGATGTGTTTGCGGGCAATCTTAGAGCCCGCATCTTCACCATAATGTCGTAACATATCTTCAACGTGTTGTTCAAGGATTGCGTATTGTGTTTTAAGATCTGGATCTGGTAAGGATTCACCTGTTTTAAGGAAATGACCAACTTGATTGATGAACCATGGGCGTCCATAGGCGCCGCGTCCAATCATAACACCATCGGCACCGCTTTTCTCAAGTAATGTAACAGCGTCTTGTTCGGTGACGACATCGCCATTGCCGATAACAGGAATGCCAACGGCATCTTTTACCTGGCGAATAAACGACCAATCTGAACGCCCGGTATACAGTTGACAGCGTGTGCGTCCATGAATTGTGATCATTTGGATACCTGCATTTTCGGCGCGTTTTGCCAAAGTTGGTGCGTTTCGATTATCATCATTCCAGCCTGTACGCATTTTAAGCGTAACAGGAATTTTAACTGCATTTACAACGGCATCCATAATGCGCCCAGCCAAATCTTCATCACGCATCAGGGCTGAACCTGCATACGTATTAACAATTTTTTTAACGGGACACCCCATGTTGATATCGATAATGTGCGCGCCCATATCTTCGTTTAATTTCGCAGCCTCTGCCATAACATCAGGATCACACCCCGCAATTTGAACAACAGACGGCAACTCTTCTTCTGACTTTTCAATCATTTTCATGGTTTGGCGTGTGTGACGAATCATAGCTTGACTGGCGATCATTTCAGAAATAACAAGACCCGCGCCCATACGTTTGACAAGACGTCGAAAAGGCATGTCTGTAACACCTGACATTGGTGCTAAAATGACAGGCATATCCAATTCAATGTCGCGAATCTTTAACGTCATTCGTTATCCTCAGCAGAAAGCTTAACGGCTTGATCTTCAGTGATGAGTGCATTGATGACTTCATCAAGTGCTTCACCTTCCATGATTTGAGCAATCTTATAAAGGGTTAGGTTAATACGATGATCACTGACACGCCCTTGTGGATAGTTATAGGTGCGAATACGCTCAGACCGATCGCCAGAACCCACTTGGTTTTTACGGTCAGCGGATCGTTCGGCATCAATACGATTGCGTTCGGCTTCATAGAGTCGTGCGCGTAAAATCTTCATCGCTTTTGCTTTGTTTTTATGCTGCGATCGTTCATCTTGCTGCGATACAACAACACCTGTTGGAAGATGGGTGATACGAACCGCGCTGTCTGTTGTGTTAACATGCTGACCGCCCGCACCAGAGGCACGAAACACATCAATCAGTAGATCTTTTTCATCAATGTGAATATCAACTTCTTCGGCCTCGGGAAGGACGGCAACTGTTGCGGCTGATGTGTGAATACGACCGCTTGATTCGGTTTCAGGTACACGTTGCACACGATGTACGCCTGATTCAAATTTAAGGCGTGCATAGACGCCTTTTCCTGTTATGGAGGCAGAGGCTTCTTTGATGCCGCCAATACCTGTGTCAGCAGCGTTTAATAATTCAAACTTCCAGCCATTAATGGCCGCATACCGTTGATACATTCGAAGGAGGTTTGCTGCAAATAGTCCAGCTTCCTCGCCGCCTGTACCCGCACGAACTTCTAAAATAACGTTACGTTCGTCATTCGCATCTTTTGGCAACAATAATACTTTGACTGTTTGTTCAAGATGGGGGATTTCTTCTTTTAAGGCATAGATTTCATGCTGCATCATGTCGCGCATTTCAGCGTCTGCGGTTGGGTCTTTCATCATTGATTCAAGTTCGATAAGCTCTTTTTGTTTGTTTCGGAATGATAAAATTGCCTCTGCAACATCAGTCATGTCGGAATATTCTTTCGACAATTTGGCAAAATCACCTGGATCAGACATGGTGTGCGTTGCAAGGGATTCTCGCAGGTTTTCAAAATGCTGCAATAATCGGTCGAGTTTAACGGTAAATGACATGAATAAGGCTCGTATATATATTTTAATGTTTATTTTATCATATTTTAATCAAGCAAAAGACGGTAACGCAGAAAAGACACAACTGAACAAGTGTTCAAAAGCTGACAACGCGTTATTAACGCACGATATAAAATAATCAGAAATCGGTGTCTATAATTGATATCATATTTAAGAGAGAAAATGCTATTTAAAAGCACGCCATTTTTATTTTTTTCACATGATCTTTTTAGACTCTATCTTCTTTATTAATCTTGATCTATCGTGATAAGAAGATTTCAAAATGATAGAACAATGGTGCATTGATGGATGCCAATAAAAAGCTGACTCAATTACGTGTAGCGCTTAAGAATGCGGACGCTTTTGCCTATCTTATTCCGACAAGTGATCCCTTTCAAAATGAATATCGTGCAGCCGTGGATGAACGTTTAGCCTGGTTAACGGGGTTTGATGGCTCTAGTGGGTTTGGTATTGTAACATTGGAAAAGGCTGCTGTATTTGTTGATGGTCGTTATACACTGCAGTTACAAAATCAAATTGACACGACACTATTCGAAGCCTTGCCGATTGAACAGTGTGATACGTGGGTTTTATCATCCATTAAGGCAGGGGATGTTGTCTTATTTGATCCATTGTTATTTAATATATCAGATTATAAGAAATGGCAATTGCGGGCAAATCAAAGTGGGTTCACGTTGATGCCGGCACCTGTTAATTTGATCGATATGGTATGGGTCGATAAACCGTGGACGCATAATGATTCAGCTTTCTTGCATGCAATCGCGTATGCAGGGAAAACATTTTTAGAAAAGCGTGAAGGTATCGTTCATTTTTTGCAACAGCATAAAGCGGATAGCTTTTTGATTGGGAATACGGAATCACTGAATTGGTTGCTCAATATGCGTGGGTATGATTTACCTTATACGCCTGTATCCAATATGTATGGGATGTTTCATAAAAACGGTACGATTGATGTTTTTTGCCGTTTATCAAATATGTCGCCTGATGTGCGGTCAGCGTTTGGATGTGAGGTTTGTTTTCATGATTTATCGGCATGTGAAGCCTTTTTGAAAACGAAGGTAAGGGGGAAAGTCATTTTAGTTGACCCTAGTCGCACGCCTGTTGCATTCGTATCGTATGTTGATTGTAATGATAATACGCTTAGTTTTGCTTCGGATCCGTGTGGGCTTTTGCGCGCAATTAAAAATCCAACAGAGTTACGCGGCTTTAGACAGGCGCATCTACGTGATGGGGTGGCACTTACTCAATTTTTGGCATGGATTGCGCAAGAAGGCAAAAAGGGTGAGGTAACCGAGATTGAAGCAGCTGATTATCTGGAGCAATGCCGAAGGGCGCAACCTTTGTTTCATAGTCTTAGCTTTCCAACAATTGCTGGGGCAGGGGCGAATGGTGCGATTGTGCATTACAGAGCAACGAAGGAAACAAATGCACAGATTAAACCAAATCAGCTGTTGCTGGTTGATTCGGGGGCGCAGTATTTAGATGGCACGACAGATGTGACACGAACAATTGCTATTGGTACACCAACGACCGAACAACGTGATCGTTTTACACGTGTGCTTAAAGGACACATTGCCCTTGCACAAGCTGTATTTCCACATAATACATGTGGCGAACAATTAGATGTCCTTGCACGGCAATTTTTATGGCAAGTTGGATGTGATTACAATCATGGAACTGGGCATGGTGTTGGTAGTTTTTTGAATGTGCATGAAGGGCCGCAAAGGATCGCAAAATCAGGGACGCGGGTGCCGTTGCAGCCAGGCATGATTCTATCAAATGAACCTGGTTATTATAAAACAAATGAATATGGTATTCGTATTGAGAATTTGGTGGTTGTCGTTGAAACAATGCTTGAGTCAGGGGGAGGAGGTGAGCCGATCAAGATGTTGGCGTTTGAGACGTTAACACTCGCTCCTATTGATAAAGATCTTATCTGTATTGAGTTGTTGACTTATGATGAAAAAGACTGGATCAATCGTTATCATCAACATGTTTATACAAGGCTAGCGCCGTATTTGGATGGTCATACGCGCAAGTGGTTGAAACAGGTAACGACAGTACTTTAAACATGTTAGAGAGATCAAAGATACATGTAAAGTAATAAGGAGTTGGGGAAGATGCATGGTGCCCTCGGGGAGACTCGAACTCCCACATCAGAAGATAATAGATTTTGAGTCTACCGCGTCTACCAATTCCGCCACAAGGGCCTTGCATAGGAAACAGTAGCATCTTTGTTTTTTTATTTCAACAAAAAAATAAGATAGAGGTATCTTAATTCAACAGGGTCTATGTTCATGAGTTTGTATTAGAGTATTGTAAAATTTTAGATAAATATAGCATATTGACAATAACGTGTATCGAGTGGTTATATTCAATACCGATGATTTTACGCGCTTTTTTCGTTATAGCGAACCTGCCTAGCAGGTGTGGTTATCCAGAAAAACAGCCATTTTCGACGTAACAGCCACTGGATCACCACAAAAACCTTTGGTTTTTTCGTGATAATGGTGAATGGTGGTGCCTATTTTTTGCTCAAAATTAGCGGTGTTAAGTGGAAAAATATATGAATTATCTTATTATTGACATATTTTTTTTAATAAAAAATATATAATTAACTTTTTTTGTAGTTTAATTATATTTGTTTGATTTTTTATGATATATATAAATGTCTTTTCAAATAAAAGTGATAAATTTTTACATAATAAATCTTGTAAAGTAATGTGCGATCGACTAGCTTGTTGAACAAGTAATTAACCAGGTAGGGAGATGTTGCCATGAAACTTATTCGAAACGGTCTAGCGTTTGGGCATATTATTGAATGCTTTGATAATACACTTTATGGATTTTTTTCTGTTCTTTTGGCGCCTGTATTTTTTCCAACTACAGATCCGTTTACACAAACATTATCAACGTTTGGTGCATTTGCTGCAGGATATATTACAAAACCACTTGGTGCGATTGTTTTTGGTCTTTTGGGGGATTCAACAAATCGTAATTTGCCGCTGGTTTTATCCATTGGTCTTGTTGGTGTGCCGACCCTTATTATTGGTTTATTGCCAAGTTATCAGGATGTTGGTATTTTGGCACCAATCGTTTTGATTCTTTGTCGGATGTTTCAGGGGTTTTTCTTTGGTGGTGAATTCGCTGGTGTGAATGTTTATATCTATGAAACAATTCCTGAAAAGGAATTGGGGATTAATACAGGTGCACTGATTGCATCAGGTGTTTTGGGTGCTATTATGGCAACACTTGCGGGTATGGTTGCCTTTCATCAAATTTTCCCAGAGTGGAGCTGGCGTGTTCCTTTTATTCTTGGTGGTTTTTTAGCCTTGTTTGCGGTTAAGCTTCGTCAGAAATTGGAATTGATTCCATCGGATACAAAGAATCAAACAACATATATGCAATCGGTTCGGATTTTATTAACAACCTATAAAAAGGAAATGTTCTTTTGTTTTTTCTTTGCAGGTTTAACAACGATTCCACTTAATCTTTCCACTGTTTATGTCAACAAGATTTATGGAGACCTTGGTTTTTCAGCTTCCACATCTATGGCACTTAATGCATTAACAATGGTGTTTAATGCCTTCTTTCTTGTTTTATTTGGATACCTTGCCGATCGTGTTGGTTTTAATAAAATGATTACGCGTGGGTGTATTGCGAATGTAGTGTTTGCTATACCGTCGTTTTGGTTACTTACAGGTTCGTCCGTTGGGATAGAAAGTGCGGTGCTATTCGTCTTTTTAATGATGGCAAATGGCACAATGATTAATGGGTGTGCTTTCCCTTATATGGCAAGTCTTTTTCCAAAATCGTGTCGTTATTCAGGTCTTGCTATATCGTATACGTTTGGTATTGCCTTATTAAGTGGGACAGCGCCTCTTATTGCAACTATCCTTAATCATACATTTGGTACAGAAATTGCGGTAGCAGGTTATTTGATGTTTATCAGTGGTTTTTCACTCTTTTTATACAAAACGTTTTTTCCACAAAAGCCTGCAGACACCGCTGTTTCTTATAAAAAAGCGGCTTAGGATATTGGCTATTTCTATTGATAGCGTATGAAATAAACGTTACTCATAGAGCTATATCGAAACGAATATTTAAAATAATGACGGGGAAAAATATGCGTACAAATGATATTTTATGTATTGGTGGAATTAATATTGATTGGGCTACGATTTCACCAGAAAATTATTACCCAGTTGATTCTTTTTCCTTTGTTTTTACGCCTGCTGTTGGTGGTGTTATTTACAATGTTGCATCAAATTTAACGGATTTAGAACATGATATTCATCTTATAAGTGCGGTTGGTGATGATCCTCATCATGAGATGATTCTAAAAGCACTTCATGAGAAAAAAATTGCGCGTCAAAATATTTTGACACGAAAGGGGGAGCAAACAGCCTCAATTGTTTTTATGATTGGAAATAATGGTGAATTGCTCCATCATATTGAACGCACACAAATATACGAGAGATTTACACCATACGATTTGAAGCCGTTGCAGGCTGAGATGGAAGCATCTAAGACATGGATTATTGATACGGATTTGAGCGCTGATACGCTTTCGTATATTGCCCATAGAGTGCCAGAAACATCAAAACTCTTTGGGGTTATATCAACGCCTGAAAAAGCGGATCGTATTGTTTCAATTCTAGCGCATTTTGAGGGTCTTTTTCTTAATTTAGATGAGCTTAATTGTTTGACAAAATGTACAATAAACACAAAAGCTGAAATTTTGGCAGCTTCCGATTGGCTTCGAGAGCAAGGAATCACTTATGTTTTTATTACGTTGGGTCCAGATGGTGTTTGTGTAAATACGCCAGAGTATAAAGGCATTATGCCAGCCTTGACTGCCGATGTTCAAGATACTCAAGGGGCAGGGGATGCTTTTGCATCGACTGTAATTGATGCTTTTACGCGTGGCAATTATTCCATGGTTGACATTGTTTCTCGTGGGCTTGCGGCTTCGAGTCTTGCTGTTGAAGTTAAAAAAAGAACAAATGGCATGTTATCACATGCTTTAATTAATGAAAGAATGCAGAATATATAATGATTGAATCTATATTACCTTTTATCAAATTAAGTCCTACTGTAAAAAATGCTCTCCACCATAAACTGCCTGTTGTTGCACTTGAATCAACGGTTATTTCTCATGGTCTTCCTTATCCTGATAATAGGGATGTTACGCTCCATATGATGAATGCCATTACTGAAAGTGGTGCTGTTCCTGCGGTGATTGCGTTGATTGACGGGTGTATTCACATTGGTTTAACGGATGATGAGCTTGAAATGTTTGCGATTCGTTCAGATGTTTTAAAAATTAGTCGTCCAGATATTGCGTACTGCTTAGCAACAAAGCAATTGGGTGCCACAACTGTGTCGGCGACGATGATATGCGCGGCTTATGCAGGTATACGTGTTTTCTCAACAGGTGGTCTTGGTGGTGTCCATCGTGGGGCGGAGACAACCTTTGATATATCCGCTGATTTAACCGAGTTTTCAAAAACACCTATTTTAGTTGTGTGCAGTGGTGTAAAATCAATCTTAGATGTGCCTAAAACACTTGAATATCTTGAAACGCAGGGTGTGCCAATTATTGGTTATCAAACAGATCGCTTTCCTTTGTTTTTTACACATAGTAGCAATCATGGACTTACCCAATCACTTAATAATTCATATGATATTGCACGAACAGCAGAAATTCATTGGGAACTTGGTTTATCGGGAATGGTTGTTGCAAATCCAGTGCCTGAATATGCCTCTATCCAAGATGATATTGTTGAACGTTGGGTTAATGAAGCGGTTGATCAACTCAATGAAAATAATATCAGAGGAAAAGCCGTTACACCTTTTATTTTATCGAAGGTAAGTGCGCTGTCCGAAGGGAAAACATTACACGCAAATAAAGCGCTTTTGATTAGTAATGCACGGTTGGCGGGACAAATTTCAGCATCACTGAGTGCTCTATCGTTAAGTGATACGTCTTCTGTGTCTGAATTTAATGCGAAAGAATTTTCCCGTGAACGACGTAAAGGGTAATGTTTGAGAAACCTCGTCTTTAATTCTGAATTGAGGTTAATAGGTGCGTTTTTTAGCGGGGACAACGGCAACATCGTCTGTTAATGTGTACAAATGAACGGGACGATTTTCGAATGAAATATCGCCTTTTGTTGTAAGTGTACATTGTGTGTGTACCATCCAATTGGCGTCATCTCGTTCGGGATAATCATCTCGTGCATGGGCGCCGCGACTTTCTGTTCGGTAGTGGGCTGAGTTGATGGTAATAACGGCTTGTTGATAAAGATTCTTCAATTCAATTGCTTCCACTAAATCCGTATTCCAAATAAGTGATCGATCATTTACCTGAAGGTCAGCCATCATCCGTTCTATATCTTGGACGAGATTAATGCCTTCCCGCAGCAGTGCGCCTGTTCTAAAAACAGCGCAATGGCGTTGCATTGTTTCTTGTAATTTTAAACGAATTTCACCTGTTTTAGTTGTGCCATTTGCGTGACGAAGCCTATCAAACCAAGCAAGCGTTTCCTGACCTGCGTCTTTTGGTAGTGGTTCATGTTTCATGTTTGGCTGAATGGTCTCTTTCGCATGCAAGGCTGCTGCACGCCCAAATACGATAAGGTCAAGCAATGAATTGGTTCCTAAACGATTGGCACCATGTACAGAAACACACGCAGCCTCTCCAATAGCCATTAAACCTGGCACGATTGTTTCAGCGGCGCCACGTACAACTTGTCCATGAATGTTCGTTGGAATTCCACCCATGTTGTAATGCACAGTTGGCAATACGGGGATGGGGTCTTTTGTGACATCTACACCCGCAAAGATTTTTGCTGTTTCAGAAATGCCTGGTAAACGCTGATGCAAAATGGATGCATCTAGATGTTCAAGATGAAGAAGAATATGATCGTTCTTTTCCCCAACACCACGCCCTTCCATAATTTCAATTGTCATTGCACGGCTGACCACATCACGGGAGGCCAAATCTTTGGCATTTGGTGCGTAGCGTTCCATAAAACGTTCACCCTCCGAATTGGTTAGATAGCCACCTTCACCGCGGGCACCTTCTGTAATTAAACACCCTGACCCATAAATACCTGTTGGGTGAAATTGGATAAACTCCATATCCTGAAGGGGGAGTCCTGCACGTAGTGCCATTGCATTACCATCACCTGTGCACGTATGGGCCGATGTGCATGAAAAATAGGCGCGTCCATAGCCACCTGTTGCCAAAACAACCGTATGTGCTGTAAAACGATGAATGGTTCCATCAGCTAAATTCCATGCCATTAATCCACGGCATTTTCCTGATTCATCCATAATCAGGTCAAGGGCAAAATATTCAATAAAGAATTCAGCATCATGTTTGAGGCATTGTTGATAGAGAGTATGTAAAATAGCATGACCTGTTCGATCAGCCGCGGCACAGGCACGATGTGCCATCCCTTGACCTTGGTTCAATGTGTGCCCACCAAAGGGGCGTTGGTAAATACGCCCTTCTGCTGTGCGTGAAAAAGGCACCCCAAAATGTTCGAGTTCAACCACAGCAGGAATGGCATTTTTGCACATATATTCAATCGCATCTTGGTCGCCAAGCCAGTCAGAGCCCTTGATTGTATCATAGAAATGGAAACGCCAATCATCACCTTCATTCATATTGTCAAGTGCGGCACTCACACCGCCTTGTGCTGCTACTGTGTGGCTTCGTGTTGGAAAAACCTTTGTGACACATGCTGTTTTTAGACCCGATGAACTCATCCCGAGGGTTGCCCGTAAACCAGCGCCGCCTGCACCCAAAACAACAACATCATATTCATGATCGATAATTTGATAGGTGGTTTGTGACATGAATTAAATCCCTTTTAGAAGCAGAAGAATAGAAAATAGCAAGCATATAACGACTGCAGTCAAAAGACTGTCTACACAAAAATGGAATAAACGTCGTTTTATGCCTCGTGAATAATCATCAATAATCACGTGCATGCCAAGGCGTGCATGATAGAGGGTAACGATTAAAAGAAGTGTTATCCCAATGAGTGGAAACGGTGCTTTTGCGGTATGTAAGCAATCGTTATAAGGGGTATGCTTAAGAAAGGGGACAAGCCACCATATTGCAGGTAAAAGAGTGCATAAAGCAACGGCTGAAGCACGTTGAGAAAACCAATGAGACGAAGCTTTCATTTAATACTCCCGATAATAATGAAACGAATGAGGTGTTGTATCGATGTTCATGAAGAAAACAGTAAGACACCAGTTAAAAAAACGCTTAATCCAACAACGATATAACCTGTTCGTGTAAGTGTTGTAAGATCAAATCCTTTTCCCATATCCCAAAATAAATGACGTATACCATTAAGGGCGTGAAAATGAAGAGAGAAGATAATGCACCACTGCCAAAATGAACCCCCAATCATATGCCATACATCACAGAAAGAACGCCAATAGGATTCGCCCAAAGCAAAGGCAAGAAACCCCATACAGAAAGCAATAGCGCCTATAATAAGGCTAATTCCTGTAAATCGATGCAGGATCGATAAAATGGATGTGATTTGAGGGCGATAGATGGAAATATGTGGAGATAGAGGACGTTGATTCATTAATTTTTTCTA
>CANKZX010000009.1 GCA_947488275.1 Alphaproteobacteria bacterium
TGGGGGGTTAATGATGGGTGTTGAAAATAGCGATCCAAATACACCGCCATTTGATATGGTAAAGGTTCCACCTGTCATTTCTTCCATCGTTAATTTGCCATCTTTTGCTTTCTTGCCATATCCAGCGATGGCACGTTCAATACCCGCTAGATCTAGTAATTCTGCATCACGTACAATTGGTACAACTAGTCCTTGTGGTGCGGATACAGCAACCCCAATATCACAGTAATTATTTGTGACAATTTCATCACCTTCAATACGGCTATTGACCATTGGGATTTCTTTAAGTGCCTGCACGCACGCCTTTACAAAAAAGGACATAAAGCCTAATTTGATGCCATATTTCTTTTCAAACACATCTTTGTAACGGTCACGTAACTGTTTAACGGCGGTCATGTCAATTTCATTAAATGTTGTTAAAATTGCTGCTGTATTTTGTGCATATTTCAATCGTTCAGACACGCGCAAGCGTAACCGTGACATAGGTACACGTTTTTCAAGGCGATCATCTGTCATGATGGTTAATGATGTGCTTTGTCCCTGTAATGAAGCAGAAGGTGTTGATGAGGTGGAGACTGTTGACGATTGCGTGCCTTGTGCTGTTTTTTCATTCACATAATTCAACACATCGGCTTTTGATAAACGTCCGTCTCCACTGGTTGATGGGATACGGCTTGCATCCAATTGGTGATCGCCTACGTGCTTTCGAACAGCAGGTGACATATGCCCTGTTGTTTCGGTTGCAGGGGCAGGGGGGTCTTTTTCCGCAACGGTAGGTATCACTTTTTCAGGTGCCATAACCGTTGGCGTTGTTTCAGGGGTTACAGTAGGCATTGTTGCTTTTGCATCTGAATCAATCGCACCCAGTATGGTGCCAATAGATACAACTGAACCTTTTGAAACCTTAATATCTTTGAGTACACCTGATGATGGTGCCGTGATTTCCAGTGTTACTTTGTCTGTTTCAAGTTCAATCAAAACCTCATCCATTTGAACAGTATCGCCGACATTTTTATGCCAACGCGCAATCGTTGCTTCTGTTACGGATTCACCTAAGGCGGGGACTTTAACGTCAATCAGACTCATATTTTATATTCCTTTGTTAACTTTTATGCACATCATCATTTATAACCAATGCGTTACCTTGAGAGGATTTACAAGTGCGTCTTGTGTAAATTGTTCAAGTTCACGCGCATGACGTTTGGGGTGCCCTGATGCTGGGACGGATGCTTCTTCTCGTCCCGCATAATAGGGGCGTTGGTGATGGGCTTTCACGGTTTGCAATACTTTTTCAAAACGTCGATCGATAAATGTCCATGCCCCCATATTGAGTGGCTCTTCTTGGCACCAGACAATTTCTGCACGTGTATTCTTTTTCACCGCCGCTTCAATTTCATCATATGGAAATGGGTAGAGTTGTTCGACACGAATCAATGCTACATTTTGAAGCTTTAATTCATTGCGTTTTTCAAGTAAATCAAAATAAACTTTTCCTGTACAAAAGACAAAACGACGGACTTTTTTCATCATTTCAGGTGTGTCTTCAATCACTTTTTTAAGGGACATTCCTTCACTAAAATCAGCTAATGGTGAAACGGCTTCTTTATGACGTAACAATGATTTTGGCGTCATAAGAATAAGTGGTTTTCGAAACGGATTACATATTTGCCCACGCAAAGCATGGAATAAATTAGCGGGTGTGGTACAATTCATTACGCGCCAATTATTGTGTGCGCACATTTGTAGGTAACGTTCCAATCGTGCTGAAGAATGCTCTGGTCCTTGCCCTTCATAGCCATGCGGCAGTAGCATCACTAATCCAGATAAACGATGCCATTTTGCCTCTGATGATGAAATAAATTGATCAATTATTACCTGAGCGCCGTTGGCAAAATCACCAAATTGCGCTTCCCAAATAACAAGGCTATTAGGATCTGCAGAACTATAACCATATTCAAATCCCAAGACAGAGGCTTCCGCTAAAGGGCTATCTACAACGTCAAAATAACTTTGTGTGCTTGATAAATGGTTTAAAGGGATATGATAACGTTCATTTTCTTGATCAACCCACACAGAATGTCTGTGGGAAAATGTGCCACGCCCACTATCTTGTCCACTCAGTCGTACATGTGTTCCCTCGCATAGTAAGGATGAAAATGCCATAATTTCACCCATTCCCCAATCAAGAGGTTGTTCACCATGCAACATTTTAAGTCGTTGATCAATTAAGCGTTTAAGTTTTGTGTTTAATGAAAAGCCTTCAGGAATAGCAAAAGATTGTTCAATAAGCGGTAAAAGCGTTTTGACATCAACACCTGTTCCGATATCCCGTTCATCAGGGTTTGTGCGATGAAAACTTCGAATGCCTGTCCATGCACCTTTTAGCCAATCAGGTTCAATCCGTTCATTCTCATTATTAACAAGATGGTCGGAGGCTTCAAATTCTTCATTCAGTACTTGCTGAATAATATCGGTCATTGCCTTTGATTCAGTATCACTTAAAATACCAAGTTTCTGTAATTTTTGTTGATATAAGGTGGCAACAGGTGGGTGATTAGTGATTGTTTTATACATAATGGGTTGTGTGAACATAGGTTCATCAATTTCATTATGACCGTATCGTCTGTAACAAATTAAATCAATGACGACGTCGTGTTTGAATGTTTGTTGAAAATCAACGGCAAGTTTCGTGACGGCAACCACAGCATCTGGATCATCTCCATTGACATGGAAAATAGGTGCTTGAATAACTTTTGCCAAATCGGATGAGTAGGGTGATGACCGTGACATCGGTGGTGCTGTTGTGAACCCGATTTGATTGTTGATAATAATATGAAGGGTTCCACCTGTTTGGTATCCTTCAAGGGCTGATAGCTCGAGTGTTTCTGCAACCAATCCTTGCCCAGCAAAAGCAGCGTCACCGTGTAAAAGTAAGCCAATGACTTTTGATCGTTCTGTATCTTTTCGAAGGCGTTGCTTTGACCGTACTTTACCAAGTGTAACGGGATCAATGGCTTCTAAATGTGATGGATTTGCCTGTAATGATAAATGGATACGACGATCATTCACATGGCGATCACTTGAATAACCTTGGTGATATTTGACGTCCCCTGATGCATTTTCTTCACCATTATGGTAAATATCAGCCCCTTTAAATTGAGCAAATAGATAACGCATAGGTTGATCCAAAAAATTGCTGAGTACGCACAAACGCCCACGGTGCGCCATACCAAACACAAGTTCTTCGGCATGGTATAAATCAACTTGTCGTTGTAACATCGCTTCAAGTGCAACAAGGACGCTTTCCCCGCCTTCAACACCAAAACGTTTGGCACCAGGATATTTGACGTGCAAAAAGCGTTCAAACGCATCAGCCCGCATCAGTTGAATCAGTACTTCTTTTTTATCGTGATTTGATGTGGGTTCAAAACCAGCTTCAATACGTTCTTGCAGCCATGTTTTTTGGGTGGCATCTTGGATATGCATAAATTCAAAGCCAACTGTACTACAATAAATACGTTTTAATTTTTCTAAAATTGTCGATACTGATGCCGATTGAAGACCCAACACATGATCAAGGAAAACCTCAGTATCTAAATCTTCCGTTGTGAACCCATAACGCGTTGGATCAAGTTCGGGATGATACGTTGGTTTTGTTAAATGAAGGGGGTCTAAATCGGCGGCTAAATGTCCGCGTACACGATACGCACGAATCAACATCAACGCACGAAGGGATTTTAACGTATCACTTGACGCCCCTTCAGATGATTTGGTTTGTTTTGATGCCATCTTTTGTCGTTCAGGAAAAACAGGAATTTCAGATAGCATGTCATCTAGTTGTGTTCCACCCGCGTACTGGTCAAAGAAAGCACGCCATGATGCATCGATTTGCGCAGGGTCTGAACGATATGCTTTAAGCAAATCATGCAAAAAGAGAGTGTTCCCTCCATTTAAAATGGATTCAGGCAAATAACGCATCTCTTGGGTCATGCCACATTCCTTCCTTCCATCACTTCTTTCATTGTCCATCCTAATTTAGAGGGTGAAGCTGCAACGGTAATGCCGAGTTTACGAAAATAATCAATTTTATCTTGCGCCATATCTCCAGCCCCTGACACGATTGCTCCTGCATGTCCCATGCGACGACCAGGAGGTGCAGTGACCCCAGCAATAAAGGAAACAACAGGTTTTTCATTTCCTTTTTTACGCTGATGGGCAATATAATCGGCAGCTTCTTGTTCATCTTGACCACCGATTTCACCGATCATAAGAACGCCTTTGGTATCATTGTCCTGCCAAAAAAGCTCTAGCACATCTACAAAATTCATTCCCTTAACAGGGTCACCACCAATACCAACGCAGGTTGTTTGACCAAGACCCTCTGATGTTGTTTGAAATACAGCTTCATAGGTCAATGTGCCAGATCGTGATACAACACCAATTTTTCCTGCTTTATGGATGGATCCTGGCATAATACCGATTTTACATTCGTCAGATGTAATCACGCCTGGGCAGTTTGGTCCAATTAAACGGGTGGATTTGCCTTCAATATAACGCCTGACACGGATCATATCATTGACAGGAATGCCTTCTGTGATACAGACAACAAGGTCAAGTTTGGCGTCAACAGCTTCGCATATTGCATCAGCCGCATAAGGGGCAGGCACATAAATCATACTTGTCGTTGCGCCCGTTGTTGCAACCGCATCATGCACCGTATTAAAGACGGGTAAACCAAGATGTTCAGAATCGCCTTTTCCAGGCGTAACACCGCCCATTAATTGTGTGCCATAAGCAAGGGCTTGTTCGGAATGAAATGTACCGTGTTTGCCAGTAAATCCTTGGCAGATTAATTTTGTATGACGGTTAATAAGAATAGACATGTAATGATTGCTCCCTGTTATATGGCATCTGCGCGTGCGGCTTTGACAACTTTGATGGCGGCATCATCTAAATCATCTCCTGTAATAATCGCTAAACCAGATTCGGCAAGTATTTTTTTGCCTTGCTCATGATTTGTTCCTTGGAGGCGCACAACCATTGGTACGGTAAGACTTACTTCTTTTGCGGCCTCAACAATGCCTTCGGCAATAATATCGCAGCGCATAATGCCGCCAAAAATGTTAATAAGAACGGCTTCTACATTTGAATCTGATAGAATGAGTTTAAAGGCAGCTTGCACTTTTTCTTTGCTTGCCCCGCCCCCAACGTCTAAGAAATTGGCAGGCGAAGCACCATGTAATTTAATAATATCCATTGTTGCCATGGCAAGACCTGCGCCATTTACCATACAGCCAATCGTACCGTCGAGTTTGACATAACTTAAATCATGTTTTTTAGCGATCAATTCAGCGGGGTCTTCTTCGTCTTCATCACGAAGCACTTCAATTTCATGATGGCGATAAAGGGCGTTATCATCAAAACTGACTTTTGCATCAAGGGCGACGAGTTCATTATCCTCCGTTAGGACAAGTGGATTAATTTCAATCATCACTGCATCAAGTTCTATGTAAGCATCATATAAACTGCTTAAAAGTTGATAAAATCCATTGTGCGTAGAAAGGGGTAAACCTAAAGAAAAGGCTAATTTACGCCCTTGGTAGGGCTGCACACCCAAAATAGGATCAACGGATTCTTTGATAATTTTTTCAGGGGTATTCTTAGAAACCTCTTCAATATCCATGCCACCTTCGCAGGAGGCAACAAAACATAAACGTCCCTCAGCACGATTTAAGACAAGGCTAATATAAAATTCACGGGCAATTTTGCAGCCTTGTTCAATAAATACACGTTTAACTTCTTGTCCCATTGGTCCTGTTTGATGGGTTACAAGACGTTTATTGATTAATGATTTGGCGGCATTTCGGACATCAGGTAAGGAATGGGCGAGAATAACACCGCCAGCCTTTCCACGTCCACCTGCGTGAATTTGTGCCTTAACAACCCACAAGCCATCATTGCTGATTTCGGTAGCAACTTTTTCGGCTTCCTCTGGTGTATAGGCAACGCCACCTTTTAAAATAGGAACGCCAAAACCTTCTAAAATATTCTTTGCTTGATATTCATGTATATTCATTTTGTTTTATAACCCCAAACGTTCAACATCGTGCATTAATTTTTGAACCGACTCTACCGATGCATCAAAAGATGTTTTTTCATCCGCTTCAAGTGGCAATTCAATTATTTTTTCAACACCGCTTCTGCCAATAATAGCTGGAACACCGACATACATATTACGGATGCCATATTCTCCATTGAGGTGCACGGCACAGGGTAAGATACGACGTTGATCAAACAGATAGCTTTCCGCCATTGAAAGGGCCGCAGAGGCAGGCGCATAAAAAGCAGAGCCTGTCTTAAGTAAACCGACAATTTCAGCACCGCCATTACGCGTACGTTCAATAATATGATCCAGTTTTTCCTGGGATAACATGCCCATTCGAATCCATTCAGCTAATGGTATTCCTGACACAGTTGTATAGCGTGGCATTGGCACCATCCCATCTCCATGTCCGCCAAGTACAAAAGCCTGAATATCAATGGGGGATACATTCATAGCCTCTGCCAAGAAATGAACATAACGTCCTGTATCCAAGATGCCCGCCATACCTACTACATGTGTGGTGGGTAGACCTGATGTTTTTTGCATATGCCATACCATTACATCGAGGGGATTTGTGACAACAATCACAAAAGCTGTAGGGCAATATGTTTTTATATGTGTGGCAACCGACCGAATGATGCCCGCATTAATGCTGAGTAAATCATCACGGCTCATCCCTGGTTTGCGTGGTAATCCTGCTGTGACAATGACAACATCCGCGTCCTTTAAGTCAGCCATATCATTACTGCCTGTGCATCGATGTGCTAAATGATCGATGGCATTGCCTTGTGATAAGTCAAGGGCTTTTCCTTGGGGGACACCTTCGGTCACATCAATTAAGACAACATCGGCAAAGTGTCTTTGTAATGCGAGATGCGCAAGTGTGCCGCCAATGTTTCCAGCGCCGACAAGCGCTAATTTGGGACGTTTTATAGGGAATGTTGTCATCGATTATTCCTTAAGGGTTCGGATGTGTTTTGTGGTTTAGATTGAAAAAGCGATTGATAAAGATAATCATAGCCAACTGTTAATCCTGAGGTGTCAATGCTGTGTCCTAAGCCTTCGCAGACGTGTGTATGGACATCAATACCAAACATCTGGAGCTGCATTTGTGCCTGATAGAGAGCGCCAAAAGGCACAACCATATCGGCTGTTCCGTGAACGAGCAGGATGTTTGGTGGATTTAAAGGGCGTTCCAGTGATTTTGGTGGATAAAAGGCACCTGAATAACCCAAGATACCGCCAAGATTAGGAATGCGAAAGAGCATTTCCATTGCTAATATACTGCCTTGTGAAAACCCAACGAGGGCAATATCATTTGCCGTTACGTTATATTTATCCATTAAGTATTCAATGTAATGACAGACAATTGGTGCGGCTGATTCAAGACCTTGCCGTATGTTGAGTGGGTTAAAGTCTTTTAGACCAAACCATTGATACCCTGAAGGTGATACATCGCAAACGTCAGGAGCATGAGGAGAGACAAAAAGTGTGTCAGGTAAACGGTCAGACCATTCATTAGCAATATCAATTAAATCATCGCCGCTAGCACCATACCCATGCAGAAAAACGACAATCTTGCGTACAGAGCCTGAGGCTGGCATACGTGATGGACCATTAATCATAAAAATACCGTTAAAAATTTAGTCTATTTGATATAAGTGTAGCGCTGTTAGGTTAGAAAGGACAATAGTGTTTTTATGGAACGTTTATGCGAGACGAGATCCCCGTGTCAAGCACGGGGAAAACAAAGAGGGTGCACGGGGAAAATAAAAAGGGGGCGGGGAAAATCTTTTTGTGTTTCCCGCGGACGCTGATCCGCGGGTCTCATGGCACACAAGAATGGCACGGAGTATTTTTCTAACGTCTAATACGGTGGAAAAGGGGATTGAAAACCACAAATAATTTGATCGGCTTTAATATCAAAGCTATTTGGTAAGGTGAATTTAACAGCAGATACCGTAACATTCGGTATGCTTGTGCGCGGGTTTAAAAGCACAGGTGAACTGATGGATCCTTCAGTTGATCCATTCTGATGCAACGCCGCTAAGACAAGATTCGTTGGGTCATTTCGTTGGTACGATGCTCGTGTATTGTTTTGATAGGTGATTGTGATATCAAGTACGACATTGTTCCCTTGACGGCTTACACATTTTACACTTGCAAGGGCATATCTTCCTTCATTAACCCTGTATGTATTGGCATCACCAATAATACCTGTTTGTGGGCATAATGTTGTGTTGGTTGAATCTTTTACATCACTAATGCTGCCATTAACATCTTTATATGCACTGATTCCCTGTGTCGTAAGATCTTTGATTTGCGTCAGATCGATGGGTTGCTCGCACCCCGTCAAACATAAAATAACGAATAGGCTGAACCCTATATGATGTTTTGTTTTAACCATTATGGCTGCCATCACAATAGGGTGGGTTTTTGGTGTTTTTGCATGTGCATAAATATTTAACGACCATTGTTTGATCGTCTGTTGGTGCTTCAATTTGAAAAGACATTGATTTTAAACCTGATCCTTTGTGCGCGCCGTCGCAAAAAGGCTGATTTGCACTAAGACCACATGTGCACCAAAAATATGTTTTGGACGCATCAAGTTCAACACGTATTGGTTGTTTTGACATTGTTTTAGTTCCTCAACATAAGGCAAAACAATAATTTACCTTTTTATAAACATGATTTATTGTATTAAATTTCACTAAAAATGCAAGTTCTTTTAGAGGCTTATGACAAATAGGTGTGTCATGAAAACGTGTATACTGCGTTAAGTTAAGAATTTTGGGTAGAGTCTGGAAGAGAAAACCCGAACCAAAAGGTGGAATAAAGATTAATTAATAATTTCAGGATGCTTTAAAAGATAATAATCTCTTAAGAGAATCGAGCCAGCTCGTAATATTTGAGCATAATCTTTACCATGGTCAAATGCATATGTTTTAATAGGTAAAAATGGTTCATATTCTTCTCTGCTGAAATCATCCATAAAACCTCGAGAGTTTTCTTGAA
This sequence comes from Alphaproteobacteria bacterium, assembly GCA_947488275.1. Lineage (GTDB taxonomy): Bacteria > Pseudomonadota > Alphaproteobacteria > Paracaedibacterales > CAIOTO01 > CAIOTO01. The sequence continues at coordinate 9,119 of CANKZX010000009.1, forward strand.
CGTCATATTTTGTTTTTGATTTTCTGCTTTCTGATAATTTTTTAATCAACTCATCTTTTACTTTTTCAAAAATAGTTTCAAATCCGCTGTCTTTTATTAATTTTCGTCCTTCTTCTGATAAATTTAAAGGACTAGCTGCTGTATACAATTTACTATCAATAAATTTTTTAGCATGTTCTTTGAACTCTTTAAGAATAGCTATTTCTGTATGAAGATTATAGTTTTCTAAGATTGTTAATCTATCTTTCATACTGTTTATACGTTCTTTGTATATTCCTATAAAAATAAAACTTATTATTACAGAACCGATTATACTTGTAAATGGTAGTAAAAATGATTCCAAGTTCATAATTTTATTCCTTTTTTTGAGAATCGAAATATTCACCTTTTAGGATAACAAAAAAATCAAAAATGTCAATTTCAAACTGGATTTAATGCTACTGAACCCTGTTGTTCTTACTTTATTTGTTGTGTAAATTATATATTGCTCACGATAATATAAGCAATTTAGAGAATTGTTATGTTCTTTAATCATCAATACGAACAACACGCAGGATGTTTGTCCCTCCTGATTTACCAAATGGAACCCCTGCTGTTACAATAATTTGTTGTCCATGTGTGGCAAATGATTCTGCCTTTGCACAGTGACACGCCATTTCAACCATTTCTGAGAAACTAAAAGCTTCTTCAACAATAATGGCATGTGCACCCCACACCAGGGTCAGGTATCGTGACGTTGCAATATTTGGCGTTAATGCCACAATAGGCGGTGATGGACGTTCACGTGCAACACGCAACGTTGTCATGCCGCTTTCGGAAAAGGTAACGATTGATGCAATTTGAATTGTCTGTGATACCTGACGAGCAGCAGCTGCAATGGAATCCGTCACAGTGTCTGTTGTCATGCCATGAGAATCATTCAAAAACGTACGTTGCAATGGATCTTGTTCGGTGCGTACAATAATGCGATCCATCATCGTTACAGCCTCAAGGGGATAAGTACCTGACGCTGATTCAGCCGATAGCATGACGGCATCAACGCCATCATAGATGGCGGTTGCAACATCAGACGTTTCAGCACGTGTTGGCGTTGGTGTTGTGATCATTGATTCGAGCATTTGTGTTGCTACAATAACGGGTTTTCCTGCGGCACGGCATTTACGAATAATTTTACGTTGGATAGACGGGACTTCTTCGGGAAGCATTTCGACGCCTAGGTCACCGCGTGCAACCATCACACTATCCGATAGTTCAATAATTTGGTCAAGGTGTTGAAGTGCCATTGGTTTTTCAAGTTTTGTGATGATATGTGCTCTGTTTTTTATAAGCGTTTTCGCATCAAGAATATCTTCAGGACGCTGCACAAAAGAAAGGGCTATAAAATCAACACCCTGGCTGAGGGCGAACTCTAAATCGTCAAGATCCTTTGGTGTTAAGGCTGAAATGGGAAGCATCACACCAGGTACGTTTACCCCTTTACGGTTAGAAAGTTCGCCGCCTGTAATAACCTCGGTGATGGCGTGGTCTAATTGAAAGGTTGTGACTTTTAGTTTAAGTTTTCCATCATCGAGTAATAGTTCCGTACCAACTTGAAGGGCTTTATAAATTTCAGGATGAGGAAGGCAGACACGTCTATTGCTGCCAGGCGTCGTATCAAGGTCAAGTCTAAAGGATTGTCCCGTTTCAAGCGTTATTTTGTCATCTATAAATATTCCCACGCGAAGTTTAGGTCCTTGCATGTCAGCAATGATACCGATGGGACGGTTTTGTTTATGTTCAAGTGCGCGAATGATTTGAATTCTTTCAGCGTGTTCTTTGTGCGTCGCGTGAGAGAAATTTAAACGGAAAATATCTGCCCCTGCACGAAAGAGCGATTCAATACATGCTGCATTATTCGAAGCAGGGCCAAGTGTGGCAACAATTTTAGCGTGACGATTGCGGCGCATGTGCAAACCTTTGCAGAAGTTTATTATACATTTATAAGTCTACAGAAAAGAAGAATACTTGCAATAGGATAAATACACCTCTTTCATATGAGTTTGCTATTTTCTTTATCACACTTTGTGATGATATTATGTTATTATACGCCAAGATTATCACATGATGTGTATTTACAAAAAATGGAGCGCCTTTATGCAAACAGAAACGTTTGACGACACAGTAAAATATACCGATGAAAACGATGATACAATTATTTTAACATCAGATACACCCGATGATGATGTGTCGACAGAGGATAATGTTGTTGAATTACATGCGGTCGAACCGAGTCTGGAGCAGCAACTCGCCGCAATGAAAGATCAGTGGTTGCGGGCTGTGGCTGAAGGTGAGAATATTCGTAAACGCGCACAACGTGAAAAAGATGACGCCCTTAAATATGGTGCTGTTAACTTAGCACGTGATGTTGTGTCGATTGCTGATAATCTGCATCGTGCCCTTCAGGTATGTGAAAAAGAAGATCGATCCACGTTTTCATCAAATATTCAAAGTCTTGTCGTTGGGATTGAAATGATCAATAAAGAAATTGAATCAACCTTTGAAAGGCATCGCATTAAACGTATTTACCCTGTGCTTGAAAAATTTGATCCAAATCTTCATCAAGCGATGTTTGAAATTGAAGCTGCTGAGCATCCTGTTGGTACGGTCATGAATGTTATGCAGGCAGGTTACATGCTGCATGATCGGTTATTGCGTCCCGCCATGGTTGGTGTCAGTAAAGTTGTTTCTGCCCCTGTTGTTACCCCCTCATTAGATGAGAATGGGTCTCATCAGGTGGGAACACCGATATCAGGTGACGTGAACGAAATTGCTTAACAGCATAGACTATACTCAGCATCGATGATTTTTAGCAATTCTGCCGTCATGGCGAACCAGCGTAAGCTGGTGTGGTCATCCAGAAAAACAAACATTTTCGACGTAACAGGCATTTCTGACGCAACCGCCCTGGATCACCACAAAAGCCTTCGGCTTTTTCGTGATGACGAGGGGATGATAAAATTATCTTCTGCTAAAAATCATCGGTGGTGGGTATAGTTGTATGTGTCATGATTACGTATCCTATCGTGTAATTGATTTAGCATAGAGTATGTTAACAGATTATTAATGTATGTTATCATTTTATATGTATAAAGTTTTATTAATATTTTTCTAAAAAAATCTTTACATACGAAAAAAGATCCCGTTATCATTTAGGTAAGGTTTCAAAAAGTTTAAAGGCTTTTGTAATGATTAAAGATTTTGAAAAAATATTAAAAATTAGTGTGATGACACTTTGTACCTCTGTATTTGTTTTACCGATGCAGCATGCATTCTCTGGTGATAGTACTTTTGGAACAATTGATGATTTTCCAGAAGAAGACGAGGCGGATACAGGCGGGTCATCAGGAACGGGATATGGCTATGGTTATAGCGGGTATGGATATAGCGGGTACGGATATGGCAGCAGTGGTGGATCGTCAGGTGGCAGCAGTGGTGGATCGTCAGGCGGTAGCAGTGGTGGATCGTCAGGCGGTAGCAGTGGTGGATCGTCAGGTGGTTCTTCTGGTGGTGGCAGCAGTACTCCCGCTCCAGTCACATTAAATGGCAGCTCTGTGTCAGCCTCTGATTTACCAACAGACACAACGCAACCTATCGTTTTTGGGTTGCCAAGCACAGCAACAACCGTAGAAAAAGCTGCTGGACAAACGGTTACGTTACCAACAACAACTGGAACGGATGGCGTAACAAGAGCTACCCTCAGTAACCCAATTAACGGTCTTACGAGTAATGTTAATATTCCTTCGCCGTCTGGTGTAACAACAACAGTTACGGCAGCTATTGCTACGTCAGCTGATACAAAACTGACCCTTGGTGGTGCAGGTAATACAAAAATTGAAGGGGCAATTAATAACGTTGCTGGTGGTACGGTTCGTGTTGAAGGTTCAGGAAATGCTGAAGTTAGTCAGCCTATTACAAACGCAGCAGGATCTAGGGTTGAATTCGCCAGTACGGGTAACACTGTTGTTGCAGCATCAATTAGCAATGCAGCGGGTTCTGTTGTTGCGCTATCAGGCACAGGTAATGCAGCATTTACTGCACCGATGACTAGTGTGGATAATACATCAAAAGTAGAAGTCTCAGATGGTAAAGTAGCTACTTTTGCTGTGGCAAACCCTGGGTTAAGTAGTGCGATTGAATTAAAAAACGCCACGGCTGTTGTCAGTGATGGCGCCAACCTTGGTACAGGGGCATTAAAATTACAATCAGTAGGAAGTGGTTCGGCGCCAGTTGTTCAGCTTGGTGCGACAACGCTTCCTAACCCCATTGCTATGGAGACAGCCGCTCGATTCGAGCCTGTAGCAGGAAAAACATCCGTACTGACGGGAACGATTACAGGTTCTGCACCGATGACCGTTGCGGGTGGTGCAGGTTCCGCTATGAAAATTAATGGAGACAGCCCAGCGTACAGTGGGTTAATTGGTATTTCGTCAGGTACTGCTTCAATTAACGGATCCATGCCAAATGCCCCCATTGCTGTTGCTTCAGGTGCAATGGTTAAAGGTAATGGTGCAGTGGGTGCAACTACAATTGGCAGCGGCGGTTATATACAAGGTGGTGAATCAATAGGTTATTTTTCACCTGCATCATTATCAATGGCAAGTGGTTCGCACCTTGTTGTCGAGGTTAATAATTACACAACACCAAATCTAGTTCTTCAGCCATCAGGACGCTATCAAGATAACACCTATTACAATGTGGCAGGTAATGCAACATTTGATAATGGTTCTTATATTGATCTTGTGATGCAGGCAGGGACTTACTCAGCAGGTGTTGTGCGTGATTATGAATTTTTAAAAGCTGGTGGAACCCTTTCTGTTGGTACTAATATTAATTTCCGTTACGTTAAAAAAACAGGTTTAACCGTCGATGTCGGTCCATCAAGTGATGGTAAGAAGCTGATCTTAAAAGTTACAACAACGACTCCTTTTACTATTCCTACAGGCGGGCAAACTGTCGATTCCGTAACGGGTGTCTTCTCAGAAGGTGGGACGGTTGTTAGTTCCTCTGATATAGAAACCATTACAGGGAGTGCCAACACAGGGGTAATCACAATTGATCCAACGGATCTTTACACCAGTCCATTAGCACCAGATAATTCGTCTCAGATTATTAATGCGGTTACAGCAAGCACAACATCAAAATCAGATAGTTCAAGCATCATTGCTGAGGCAGGTACACAAGATTTCCGTGCCCGTCAATTTAGTGCAACAAACGGTGGTCCTTTGCATAACAACAGTGAATCGTTTGAACGAATTCTGACAGCGCTTGCGGATAAGGGACCTGTGAGCATGGGCGATAAGGAAACACGTGTATGGATAACACCGTTTGCTAGTCGTATGCGTGTTAATCGTACAAGTAGTGACACAGGTAGCCAAGGATGGACAGGTGGGTCACTTATCGGTGTGGAACGTCGTAATCTGAAAAATACATATTCATATGGGTTGATGACAGGTCTTACAACCGCGCGGAGCCACACACTAGGGGATCCAGATTCATTTCAAAAGGCAAATGGTTATATTTTGGGTGCTTATAATACCTATAAATACACAAAGAACTGGGGGCATGAACTCGTGCTTAGTCGCACAAATACCTTTAACGACGGACAACGTTATGGCATTGACAAAACAAAGAATAATTCACCCTATTATGCTTTGCAGACCTACAAGACAAGTAGTGATCTTGCAAATGCACAGTTAAATTATTTGTTTGATATTGTGAAAAAACAGGCAACAGGTCGTATTAACACTGGGTTGACCTATACAGGTACCAAAGCCGGTAAATTTAATGAACGTAATGCAGGGCGCTATGCGATTACACAAAATGAAACAACAAGTAATGCGATGGAATGGTACACAGGTTTGGGTTTACGTTATATCATTGAGCAAGGCAAAAAAACCTTCCGTTTAACGGGTGTGTACGAATATGGTATTGAAATAGATAAGCGGGGGTCAGGCACTAAATATGCACTGACATCAAGTCCTTCTGAAATATACACAACGAGTGTTGGACCAAAAGTGAACAAGCATTATCTTCAATTAAATACGGCCTTTTTAGATCGTGCGTCGGGTGTGAAGTTAATTGTGTCTTATTCAGGGACGCTTTATAAAAATGTTACAAACAATACAGTTATGGCAAAATTTGAGTATCGCTTTTAGTAAAAAATCGAGTAATAATAACGCGGGATAGAGATACCTTCTTTGATCCCGTTTTTTTCAGGAAGGGAATGTATATGAAATTTAAAACTAAACTTAAAAATATGTTTAATTATCTATTGCTGCTTGTCACAGGAATTTATAGTGTGAATGCAATGATGGATGTAGAGACGGCACAGCGGGAACAAACGCTTGCTATTCAGCAATTCCTTCGTAATTATCAACCATCATTCATTGGTGTTCATAATCAAGGATCAGAGGATATAAAAATAGAAGTCATTACGTGTTGGCCGTATTGTGCCAACGTAAGTCATGCAGAACAAACAAACGCGCCCGATGGCTATTCGTTTATTGATGGCATTTCTTTTAATGAAAATTATTACCCAATATATGGTCGTAAATATGATGAATTGACGCTCATTGGATCTGGTGCAAGCGAACCAAACTATTTACTAAAAACAAGTATGATTAAGGCAGGTAAAAAATTAAAAATTCTAGCAGCAAATATGCATTTACCAAAGGGGGCTGATGAAGACGAAGAGGTCTATCAAGCCCGAATAGCCAAAAACTGCACGATTGATGAAGATGGAGTGCCACTTAATACGTATACATTTATAGCGGGTATCCGCGTTGTGTCAGATACGTCTGTTTGTTTGGGATATCAGCCATTGGCAGATGGTCATGTTTCTTTAATACTGACGGATTCCTTTGTTCCATCATACCCACAATTACATCCTACTGTTTTTGGTGATACGTCACTTTTACAACGTAGACTTCAGGCACTTTATGACGCAAACTATTCTAAATTATTGAGTGGCGAATCACGTACTTCATTGATTATGCACACGATATTTGATTCGTATGGTGATTATTGTTCTCAAAAAGAATGGTTAACTGAAACAATGAAAATATGCCGTCCAGAAAGCGGTTGGACATATCATGTGTGGGGCATTGGCGATGATGATTTGGAAATTGAAGGTGTTATAAATCATAATGCAGTCGATATTTTGCCAACAATAAATCCTGAAAATCCACGTTCTATTACAGAGTTGAAATTAGTGATTCTGCAAGAAATGGGTGGTTTTATGCGGGCACCTAATGTTGTTCCGCTTTATGACCTTAAACAATTCAGTGCTTTTGATCGCATGACAGGTCTTTATGGGTTTCATGATATTTTGGCAGCAAAACAAGATGACCCTGTTATTGGAAGAGCCTTAAGGTCATTAAGGCTTGGTTTTGATGATGTTGATCCTAGAGTAGATGATTTCCAAGATGAAGATGCAATTCTATTATCAGCTATTCTTGATGAATCGAATTCAGATGGCACAATCGTGCTACCAGAATCATTTATTGTGGATAATCCAACACCATTTAATCCATTGCCTCGTGATGCAATACTTAAACGACATATCGTTTTTGGTGATTATGTCGGTATAAGTTATGATGATATTACAGACTTTAATGGAGGAAGAATTTCCCTAAAGTCAGATAAGTAAGAAGGTTTACTTTGTCACTATAATGACCCGCGGATCAATGTCCGCGGGAAACAGGGGTAGAGAGTCCCTAGGAATATCAATTCGGGGTTAAGTGCTAGCAAAAATCTACATCCGCCGTTATGGCGAGCCCGAAGGGCGCGGCCATCTAGAAAATGTACACAAAATAACAAATACTGATGAGTGGATAATATTCTCCTGGATGGCCACGCAACTTCGTTGCTCGCCATGACGGTAGAGAGATAAATAATTATATAAAAATTAACTAAAATGCGTCAATACGTAAGCCCTGCTTGACCATCAAGGTGCGCTATTGCTTGTTCGACCAATTCGTCAATAATTTCTTGTGTTGATTGCTCTTTGGTTACCATGCCAACGCTTTGCCCTGCCATGATGGATCCATTTTCCACATCACCATCAATAACCGCACGGCGAAGAGCGCCTGCCCAAAAATGTTCAATTTCTAATTGACCATCTTTAAGTTCAACCTCGCCTCGTTCAAACCTGCCAATAATCTCAGCTTGACGTTCCATAAATCGTTTGCTGGCATCATTATGAAGCGCACGCACAGGAATAACAGGGAATCTTGGATCAAGCTGAACTGAAGCAACTGCATCACGGGCATTACCACGAATAAAGGCCTTTTTAAAATTCGCATGGGCGGGTGATTCATGCGCACACACAAAACGCGTACCAAGCTGGCAACCTGCTGCCCCCATATGAAGGTATGATACAATTGCTTCACCGCGTCCAATACCGCCTGCGACAAACACAGGAATATCCCGTATGTGCGGTAAAATTTCTTGCGCTAACACACTGGTTGAAACAGGACCTATATGTCCACCTGCCTCAGCGCCTTCAATAATAAGGGCATCAACATTTGATCGTTGTAATTTCTTTGCAATAATAAGGGCAGGCGCAAACCCAACAACTTTACAACCATGATCTTTTAAACGTGTGATTGATTGTGACGTCGGCAAGCCACCCGCTAAAACAACAATACCAATTTTATGTTTGCCAACAATATCAATTAAATCATCAAGCATCGGATGAAGTGTAATCAAATTCACACCAAACGGTTTAGATGTTAGTGTTTTCGTTTTTGCAATTTCAGCATCCAAAATATCGGGTGTCATTGCACCGCATGCTAGAACCCCAAATCCCCCTGCGTTTGAGATGGAGGCAACTAGATTTGCATTCGATACCCATGTCATCGCGCCGCCTAAAATGGCAACCTCTGACCCTAAAAAGTTACATCCTTTTTCCCATAATTTATTCAATGCGTTATGTTTTATGCTCATTTTCTTCATTCCGTTACCGCCTCTAATTGTAATGCATCATGTAAAACATTTATTGCTTTTGTCATATGATCATGTGCAACAATAAGGCTTATTTTAATTTCTGACGTTGTTACCATCTGAATGTCAATTTGATGATCGGCTAATGTTTGAAAAACAAGAGAGGTGATTTCAAGATTGCTTCGGATGCCAATGCCGACAATTGATATTTTAACGATATTCGGATCAATAGCAAGTGTATCAAACCCTATTATTGACCTTAATTCCATTATTTTAGCATGGATGCGCATGCTATCCTCTTTATTTACAATAAAAGTAAGCACGTTTTTTAGCCCATGCCCAGCGTTTGTGTGTGTAATCATATCAACGGCAATGTGTTCCCGTGAGAGTGTGCTAAAAAGATCTGCCATCATTCGTATTGTGATTGGGTGAATTGATTCAAGGGTGACTTTTGCTTCACTAAGGTTATGGGCAATCCCACGAATTGATGTCTGCTCCACGAGGGTCTCCTCATTAACAATTGTTGTACCTGATACTAAATGAAAACTGGACAAAACGCGTACATTAACATTGTAACGTAGGCTAAGTTCCACACATCTAGGATGCAATACTTTTGCCCCTTGTGCGGCTAATTCCAGCATTTCAACATGACTAATTGTGTCAATTTTACGGGCATTGAAAACAACGCGCGGGTCAGCAGTATATACACCTTCTACATCTGTGTAGATATCACAGCGATCCGCATTAAGGGCAGCTGCTAATGCAACTGCTGTTGTATCCGAGCCACCACGTCCAAGTGTTGTAATGCGATTGTGATCCGAAATCCCTTGGAATCCAGCTACAACAGGTATTATGCCTTGTGCGAGTGATTCTTCGAGGATATGTGTTGCTATGTGATCAATTTTTGCATTGGTATATGTTGCATCTGTTTTGATCGCAACTTGAAATCCAAGATATGATATTGATTTAAGATTGAGTTGCTGCAAAGCAAGTGCCATTAGACCGACGGTAATTTGCTCCCCGCTTGCTGTGACAACATCGTGTTCAGGTGTTGTTAGCAGAGGGCATAATGATTTTGTATAGCCAACTAATTGATTTGTCATGCCAGCCATTGCTGAAACAACGACAACAATTTGATGACCTTCACATGTGATGCACGCTACAAGGTCAGCAACGTGTTTAATACGGTCTATGTTTGCAACGGACGTTCCACCAAATTTTATAATATAACGTGCCACAGTTATTTTCCATTGTGGGTATTATCGACTGATTGCCATCAGTAATTCAGACAGTATGCCTTCGCGCACACCTCGATCGGCCACGCGCAAATATTTTGTTGGAATTGCATCGCAAATACCTTCCAAAATGGCAGAGCCAACAACAACCAAGTCCGCACGACCACCGCCAATACACGGGTGATGCATACGTGAGTCAGGTCCCATATTGAGGAGCGATTGACTAATTTCATGCACCTCGTTGAGTTGTAAAAATGTACCATCAACACGCTTGCGTTCATACCTGGGCAGTCCCATTTTAACAGCTGCTAAGGTTGTAACGGTTCCTGATGATCCAACCATTTGAAGTTTATCGGTTTGAATAAGTGGCAATATGTTATTTTTTTCAATGAATTTCGCAATTGCTTCATGCACCATATTTCGTACATCATTATGAATTTCGGGAGACGCTGCAAATTGCGCATAAAGTTCGCTCACTGTTACGACCCCATAGGGGATTGATATTGAATCAATAACGTCGAATAAAATAGGATAGCCAGGGCGTTGACGTCCTTCGGGATCAATTTTTAGGAAAATAATTTCTGTGCTACCGCCACCAATATCAAAAACGACAGCATAAGGAATTTTAGCATTTAAAACGCCTGCACATCCCGTGAGGGCAAGTCGGGCTTCTTCTGCTGCGGTCACAATATCAATATCAAGATCAAGTTCAGTTTTTGCACGTGTAATCAGTTCATGCCCATTTGTTGCACGACGGCATGCCTCTGTCGCAACGGCACGCATACGTGAAACATGACTTAAATCAATTTTCTTTTTGCAAATACGTAACGCTTCAATTGCACGATCAATGGCTTCTTCAGACAATAAATCGTCTTTATGTAAACCTTCGCCTAAGCGCACAATTTTAGCGAACGAGTCAATAATTTTCCACCCTTGTGGATTTGGGCGTGTGCGAAAAAAGGTTTTTTTGAGGGATGCTACATTCACAGATGCAACGAGTAAACGACACGAATTTGTGCCAAGGTCAATCGCCGCAATCACCGGATGGTGTGCGTCACAATGCCCTGCCTCATAAGAATTCCATTCTTTTAAATCGTTTACGTCTTCAGTCAACAAAATATTTCCTTTTCATCTGTTGCCATCGTAACACGATTAAATTAATAAATCTCTTTTTTTTCACTATGTTTTTTGCTATTTTGTATTGATAATAAGAAGTGCATAACAATGATTGCAAAAATTGGCATAATTGTTTTGCACGTTGGGGGATAGTTTAGCGGTAGAACTCCCGGCTCTGGACCGGGCAACTCTGGTTCGAATCCAGGTCCCCCAGCCATTTTTATGTGCGAATCATATAGAATAATTAACAATTTGGTTTTCAATGAATTATACACTTACGATTTTACTGTTTATTGTATCCGTTGTGTTATGCGCCTTTATGATGCGCTTTAATATTAGTGCGACGCCGACACAGCGTTGTTCGCATGATGCGCCAACACCAACGGCAGGTGGTCTTGTCTTTTTTCTTATTTTTTTTGGTAATTTAGCGTTCATGTATTTGCTCGATGATCGACTGGCTCGTATGATCCCACCTCAACATGGTTTAATTTGTCATTATTTTATCGCTGTTAGTATTTTAATTATTGTTGGTCTGCACGATGATTGCAGCCCGCTTTCTTATCGCCGTCGCCTTATTGCGCAATTTGTGTGCGCCTTTCTTATTGTGCTGGGAGATGGCGTGATTGAATCCCCTGTTATTGAAACGCATTCAACTAGCGTTCTTTTTTTTCAAAAGATTTTAACCCTTTTTACATTCTTATGCCTTATTAATGCCGCAAACTTTATTGACGGGTTAAATGGTCTTCTTAGTTTATGCGTGATGATTACACTTGCATTTGCACCAATATGGGTGAATTTTTGCCCGCCACTTGTGACGATGCATAGCGTGTTGATTGCTGCTATTTTAGGTTTTTTTGTCTTTAACTTTCCAAAGGGACGCCTTTTTATGGGGGATACAGGCAGTACATTTTTGGGATTTACCCTTGGGTTTCTAGCCCTTTTTGCACAGCCTCATTATCCACGTATTTTTGCTCCAGAGACGGCTATTTTTAATAAAGGATTCGTATTCACTCTGCTTCCTATGGCATTTCTTTGGTTTGATGTCGCCTTTACGTTATGTCGTCGTGCTGTGCGGGGATGCCGTTTGACAGAGGCACATCGTGATCATATGATTCATATTTTGTATGATAAAGGTTATGGTCATATTTTTGTTACGTTGCTGTATGCTACTTGTACATGTATTATGGGATGTTTGACGTACATGTGCCATAAAGAATGGCTTAGCTTTATTGGGCTCCTCGCGATTTATGCGATTTTGCAAGGAATGATGATTGTTTTTGTATTTAATGTACCCCATCGACATCAATGGGCGCGTCCTGAAAAGACATCCATATGAAATGGTCAGATGAAGGGATTATTTTATCAGTTGTCCCTTTTTCCGAAAATGAAGCGCGTTTGTCAGTGCTAACACAGAATAATGGTCGCCAATCAGGGTTATATCGATTATCAAAACGACAACCATCGCTTCATATAGGGGATATGGTTGTCGTCACATGGAATGCCCGTTTGTCCGAACACCTTGGGCGATTTGTGGTTGAACGTAAGATAAGCCTTGCCTCACGGATGTTTAACGATCCTTGGAAATTATGGTTGCTCCAACATGCGTGTGGTTTAATGACTACTTTGCCTGAACGTCATTCTTACCCCCAGCTTTATACGCATTTAATGGATTTACTTCTTCATATAACGATGGATTCTGATTATACGGCTTTTGCACATATGAGCTGTTTTGAGAAAATAACTCTTGCAGAATTGGGATTTGGTATTGATTTATCTATGTGTTGTCTTAACCAAACAACAGAACACCTTGCCTATATCTCTCCCAAAACAGGACGCGCCATATCCATGAAGGCCGCCACCGAAGGGGAGGCGCATGCCTATATTAATCAGTTGCTACCATTACCACCCTTTTGGTTAACACATATGAATTATGAAAAAAATTCAATTCCCCAATGGCATGATATTTTGAATGGTTTTCGTGTAATGGAGCATTTTTGGCATAAATGGCTCTTCAATGAAAAACAAACGTTTCCATCGATCAGGCGCATGATTATCACGTATACGGAAAAGAAAGTGGCTCTCATTTAAATCAAGTGGGTGTAACATATCAACAATAAACAAAGGTTCCCATCTATTTGTGACAGGAACCTTTTTGTGAGAGGGGTCTTTATTTGGATTAGTTTAGATCCCCTGAATCATCATCCCTGCTTTTTTTATTAAAGATTCTTCGTGCGGCATCTTCACGTCCCGTTGCCGCGCATTCATCACCGCCCCGTCGTTTTTGAATACCTGCAGGAACATCCATGCCTTCTTCAGCGCTGCTGCATGCATTTATCCCATCACCTGAACAAATTGATGCTTTGCGGTCGGTTTTGTCAGCTGGTGTTTCAACGGTATCGCGCCAGCTAGGGGCAACAATTTTACACCATGGAATGAGCTTATCACGTCCATCACAACCAACCATTGGGCGTCCTGTTTTTTTGTTGAAGGGGTCACGTTTTTCCGCGATACATGCCATAAGTTGAGCACTATTTTGAGCATCAAGGGCAGCTTTATCTGTATTGCGTTCAAGAAGGGCGTCTTCTTCTCTGCGAGCATTATTATTAGCCGCTCTGTCTTCTTCGCTTAAGTCTTCACTTTCTTCAGTGGGTCTTTCATTATCGCTATTGCGCTTTTTTGCAGCCAAACGCGCTGAATCTAAATCAAGTACACAAAGAGCATCAACATCACAGCGATCCATATTTTTTATTTCACAATATTTTGGTGCGGTTACCTGTTTACAGTGATTAAGAACGACGGGTTCACAAAAAGCCGTTGCTTCCTTTACGGTCATTTCCCCTAAACACACATTATAAAGCGGATTTCCACGATCTGTTCGCGTTCTTTCAAGCCATTCCTCTGTTTTTGCTTGTTTCCAATCCGTTGAATCTGTTTCGCATTCATCCAGTTGTTTTTGATTAAGGCGTGTTAACATCGTATCGTCTTCAGGCGAACATAAACGACGGCAATCACAATCAGCTTTTTCAATACCTGATAATTTGCAATATTCAGCGCATGTATTAAATTGACAATGTTCTTTTATTTTTTTTATACATGACGCCGCATGCAGGATATCCCCTGCCATCAGGATCAAACTTAATATGACCAATAGATTCCATTTAGAGAGAATACGCATAAAGTATGCCTTTCATAAATTAACATTTTATGATGTCAGTCTATCATGAAATCCATTAATGAACGGTTAATACCCTTGCTTAAAACGGTAAAACTTTATTCATAATTTGTTGTCCCCATGGGAAAGCCTGCATATCGGTTAATTCCCCGCGACCGCCGTAAGAAATGCGCAATTCTGATATTTTATCCCAATTAATGACGTTGGATGCTGATACATCTTCACGTCGTACAATCCCTTTTACCTGTACTTCGCGAACTTCATTAACCAGTCGTATTTCCTGGCGACCGTGAACAACCATATTCCCATTTGGCAGCACCTGAATAACGGTTGCGGCAATTTTGAAATTAATTTTATCACTCACATTGTATTTTGCCGAACCTGATAAACTAGGGTTTGAATTAACATCTAGCCATTTTGACGTTGCATCAATCCCATTATTTTGTTTTTTTGGAAAGAATTTTTCAGCCTTTCTTTCAAACCCAAGGGCACTTGGCACATTCA
Organism: Alphaproteobacteria bacterium; assembly: GCA_947488275.1. Classification (GTDB taxonomy): domain Bacteria; phylum Pseudomonadota; class Alphaproteobacteria; order Paracaedibacterales; family CAIOTO01; genus CAIOTO01. Next base: position 24,128 of record CANKZX010000009.1, read on the forward strand.
CTGTGCTTTTGTTGTTGCGATTAATTGATGGTGTCATTTCAATGGATTCTGATTGATCAATGCTGACGACAACGGTCATAACATCACCCACCTTACCAGCACGTTGATCTTTGAAAAACGCGCGTGCACCTGTTTCCCATAAGGATGGATTACGTTCTGATTTAACAGCATAGGCTGTTGGCATGGGCATTGTGATGGGTTGATATCCTTTGATTTGTGTTGGGTCTTGGATTTGGCTGAGCTCTGGTGCCTCGCCAATAGTCGATAGTTTTTCCGCAAGATTGCATCCTGTTAGGCACATCATGCTGAACAATCCTAAGATTCCATATATGTTTTTTTGTTTCATAATCATAGGTTTGCCCGAATCTCCGCTTGTCCTTCACGGGTTACCGTTGCTTGAACTGTTTTTTTGGATCCCACCTCAAAAATAATTTTGTCGCCAACGCTTCCGTTATTACGCGCAGTTGCAATGGTTGTGACTTCAAACGATGGATCAACATAGCTTAAATTTACTCTATCCCCTTTGTGTACGACAATTGGGCGTTCAAAATCGGTGAGACGCAGGGGCTCTTCAATTTTTAACGCGCGACCCTTTCGTGGGCTTTTACCAATGATATCTTCTTTTTTTAGAGCGATCCCCATATTGACTTGCGTATCTGGAAAACGCACATAAGATAAATGGGATTCTTGAATAATATCTTTATCTGAAACGGTTGCGGCTAAAACGGGAAGTGTCGTGAATTTTTGGATTTTCCCTTTTATTTTTGTCGGTGCATCGCCCCACATAACGGTGGCATCAAATCCCTTTTGATCGGGGGTGATCGTCAATTCTGTAACAATTAATGGTTTATCATCTGTTTTTGCCCAAGATGTTTCCCAGGTATTAATCGTTGATTCAAAATCATTGAAATTCACTTTTTGACGAATTTCTGCTCCTATTGATTTTTCCAGCTGAATTTTGGTGAACGGTTCAGCCTCAACATCAATCTCAACTTCCGCGAAATAGCAGAGTGAAAAACAAATAAAACGTAAAAATTGCCGCATGATTATCGTCCTACTTGTGTGGCAGCGGTCATCATCGCATCGCCTGTTTTTAAGATTTTGGTTAACATATCGTATATTTTTTCAATACGAATAAGATCGGTCATTTCTTCAACTGCATTAACGTTCGCCCCTTCACGCCATCCTTGTTTAATGCGTCCACGACGTCTTGAACCTGGCGCACCTTTGTCAGGTGAACCCGATGCCGCTGTTTCAAGATAAATAGAATCGCCGACGGCTTTTAATCCAGATGGATTGAAAAATGTTGCTAATTGGAGTTGTCCGATCAGCTGCGCAACTTGATTCGTTGCTGTTTTAACATACACTTGACCAAGGGTGTTGATATTAACTTCAGTTGCATCGGCTGGTAAAACAATACCAGGAGCGATAACATAACCAGTTTTAGGCATCACAATTTCATTGTTGGCATTCGTTTGAAACGCACCAAGACGTGTATAACCAATTGATCCATCAGGCAGAGTAATTTCAAAAAAACCTTCACCTTCAATCATAACGTCGAGTGCATTGGATGTTTGAATGGATTCCCCTTGACTGAAATCGCGGTAAATACCACCCGACTGCACACCAAGCCCTACTTGTGTTCCTGTTGGTGATACCGTATTATTATTAGATGTTGCTGTACCTACGCCGCCTTGGTCGATATAGGCTAAATCCAAAATGATACCATATTGTTTTTTATAGCTATCCACACCTTGACCAGCGATGTTCATCGCTTTGATTCCTAGAGCTTGTTCAGTTACTTGCAGCCCTGTACGAGCCACATGAAATGCATTGTTGAGTCCTGACATACTGTTATTCCTTTATGATTATGTCGCGTATATTTATGTTGCATTCTTAGCGGAGGCATTCATGGTCTGTTTTTGTAATTCATCGTATTTCTGAATCATTTTTTGGGCTTCTTCAAATCGATGCATGATGTTAATGAGTTTAATGCTGATGTCCATAACAGATACGTTTGATTCTTCAAAACTTCCTTGAACCACTTTTGTGTGCTTGACTGGAGTGCTTTCGTCAGTTGTGGATAAAAGACTGTTCCCCTCTAGGCGCATTGCTTGTTCGTCCTTGAATTCAACGACACCAATTTTGCCTGATTCCTTGCCATCGATTGTTATGGTTCCATCTTCGGCGACATTGAAGTATTTAATATCTTTAGGGATGAATATTTCTGACCCTCCCTGGTTAAGAACGGCATTTCCTGATGCGGTTACAAGGCGTCCCGATTGATCCAATGAGAATCGACCATTTCGGGTATATTGTATTCCCTTTTCCGTTTTAATCATAAAGTAACCAGATCCAGCCAATCCAAGATCAAGTGAATTTCGCGTCATATTTAATGATCCATTGGTTAAATCACGGGTCATTCCTTCGGATTTTACATAAGAAATCCTTTTGCCATCTTTTGTTTTATAAACCACTTCTTTTGGTGACATAATAAAACCCTTAAAGCCAGCATGCATGGCATTTGCTAAATTCTGTGAACAGACATTCAATTGATCTTCTTGCGTTTTCTGAAGAGACAAAAGAATAACATTCGGCTTTTGAACAGAAACTTTAGGTTTACTTACTTCTTTAATCATGGCAATATCACGTCTGAAATATACTTCTAACGAGTTCTTATGCAAAATCCATGCCAATTTTTTAAAACGATGCCAAAGGATGCACGCGTGCCCTTCGTTTTATTGTTTGTGTTATGCCCAATTGTTATTTTTTACTCACGTTATGCGACTATTATTCTATCAATTTCCTTTATATGGGCGTGCTTTTATCTTAGAAAAACATGGACGCCTTCTGCTGTGTTTTCGATTTTGCAAAGGCAGATAGCGCCAACCGATAAAATGGAACGTTATTTAAATTATGGTCTGGTTGTTGTGGGTTTTTTTGATTTATTTCGTCCCTATAGTGATCATGTTATTGAATTGAGAATGTTTTTGTTGTTAATAGCTGGTTTTATATGGTGGCAGTCAGTTGTTTATTTAAAGGCTATATCTTATTTACGTGCGGCCTTGTTTTGTGGTGTGGTTGTTGCAAGTATTATTATTTTTGTGGATTATTTTTGTGGCAGTGTATGGCTTTCGCTGCATCCTGATAAAAGCCCCGCCGCCTTATTTTCGATTGTTGCAATGACAATATCTACGGTTATTTGGCCAATTATGGCACGGCAGTCTTTTTGGAAAACGGCTCTTTTTAGTCTGTTGATTATTGTTTTAATGCCTATTTTGGATTGTGATACAGCGGTTGTCGGGGTTATGTTGGGTTTGATGTGTTATGGTTTGGGTGCTATGCAGACTAAATTATTTTGGCGTTTTATACAGGCGAAAATTGTTATTATTTGTATAGCCCTTCCATTCTTTTTTAATACGTTTATGACAAAAGAAATGATTTTAGATATTAATCACTCAGCGCCTATTTTTAGCTATATTCATCGTTTGTATATATGGCAATTTACAAGTCAAAAGATTATGGAAAGACCGTTTATTGGTTTTGGTATTAATGCGGCTCTTAAACCAGATGTTGGCGGTGGACATGCGAAATGGGAATTTTTTGAGCATCGTCATAATGAAAAAGATCTTGTCAAGACTGAATTTATTAGTCGTCAGATAAACTTTCATCCCCATAACGCCATTTTGCAATGGTGGCTTGAAACAGGGCTCGTTGGTGTTTTGTGGTGGTGTGCGCTTCTTGTGTTTATTGTTGAAAAAATAAGATGTCTTCCTTTGCGTGCGCGCCGCATAACGTTTGCTTTTTTTGCGACAAATATGATGATTATCCTTGTTAGTATTGGATTTTGGCAAACATGGTGGTGGGCGACGTGGCTTTTATTGTTGCCATTTGTTGCTGCTGACCGTGACGAAGAAGAACATCAATAAAATTATCCTTTTAACGATGCTTAAAAATTCTTATTGACGTACGTTAAAACGTACGTTATTGTGGTCTCAATGTAGTTGTCCTACACATGAGGATCGATATGGATACACTTACTGTAACTGAAGCGCGTACAAATCTTTATAAGCTCATTGAGAAGGTTGGAGAGGATCATCAGCCAACACTGATTATTGGAAAAAAAGGGAACGCCGTTCTCATGAGTGAATCAGATTGGAATTCAGTTAATGAAACAATGTATTTGCTTAGTTTTCCAGGTATGCGTGAATCTATTATTGAGGGGATGAAGGAGTCTTTGACTTCATGTGAACAGAAGATCGATTGGTAATGGTTTATACGCTTTATTTTACAAAAAAAGCTCTTAAAGATTCATTGAAAATCAAAGAAGCTGGTTTTAAAGATAAAACATGTAAATTGCTAATTCTTCTTGAGCAAAATCCATATCAAATACCACCTTCTTATGAAAAACTTATAGGAGACCTTGAAGGCGCCTATTCTCGTCGCATTAATATCCAACACCGACTTGTATATCAGGTGAATGAGCACGAGAAATATGTTAAGATTCTAAGAATGTGGACGCATTACGAATAAATCGTTGATTGCAGAAAACCCATTAAAAAGATCAATAAAATTATCCTTTTGATTTTTATGATATTTTTGTGTATATAAGGGATAATTTATAAATAATTAGGCGCCTGTTTCTCATATGGATTTAACACAACTTAATCAGGCGTATGCTTCTCTTTCGGATAATGAAAAAGCATATTTGACACTTGTATCTTTGCTACCCTCTTGTTCAAGCTGGCAAGCCCTTGGGTGGGGTTATCGAAAAATCCTAAATCCTAATAGTCCGATTAATTTTGATAATTATCGTTTTTCGTATGAAATTCAGCCTGAAGTAAATCAGGTGCAACGTTCCCTAAAACGAAAAGGGTTTTTAAATGCAGAGCATGTTATTCAGCCTCAATTACTCCATGTCTTAACGTGTTTGGCATTTGAATCACCTGCCATTAAAACACATATTGATAGTGTGAATCAGGTACTTGAAAAGTGGTCTTATCGTTTAGAAGGTACGGAAGATGTTCGTCTAAGACATGCTGTTTATGCCAATAATGCGATTCATTATGAGAATTATGTTCGAGAATTACCACATACTGTTTATGCTCATTGTCTCACGCACTACTTCTTGGATGAAGCTATACCAACAGCGTGGCTATTAACGCGCCCCCATGTTTTTTTAACATCTTTATTGCGGTTGTTACTTGATGATTTATACACAAAAGGTATCGAATCGAATAAAACAAGTGAATTATTATCGTATTTTGAGGCACGTCGTCATCAGGCTGATCATAGCTATATTAATCCAGCTTTTTATTTGCATGATATATTTCATTGCCATAAAGATTATTTAATAAACGCGAATTATGATGACAATAAAGATTTAGCACTTAATAAGTGTGTTGAAGCGGTTGCTACGTTTTTAATGCAAGGATCGTATGAGAAAAGCAGTGCCCTGTTTCAAGATGCATTTAAGGTTATGCAAAAGCAAACAGGAAAACGTAAAAATTTTATTCCGCTGCCGTTAACTTTTATTAATTGTTTGATTCTACTGGCGCAACGAACAAAAGAATCTTTTAAGAAATTACAGGATATTTTAGATGCTGAAATAGCCGCAAAACGATCGCCTGCTGTTTTTGATGCGATTCAAAATGCATCTTATATGCTGCAGGGCTTGCGGTCACGAATTGTGATACCAAAGACGATTGATTATGGTGATTTGCCACCATTTGATCGTGCGATTTTAACGCTTTGCATGTATTGGCTTGATGTTGAAAAAGTATCGTTAAAGATTTGTGAACTTGAATTCGATCGGTATGCGGATAAATTTCCTCTTGTTGCTAAAATTTTTGCGGATGTGATTTTGGAATTGAATCCTACTCATAAACCATGTGCACATTATCGTGAGCAAGCACATTTTTCTGATACGATTATTTTTTCCAAACTTATTGCTATTGCAGAGGGATGGGAACTTGCACTTGAAAACCTCGATACATTTTTTGGCAGCGCTAAGCTTGAGTCTGAGTCTAAAGAGAAGCGTCTTGCCTGGCTTTACGATATTAAAAAACGTGAGATTACGGAAGTTCTTGAACAAAGCTTAACGAAAACAAAGTGGAGCAAAGGGCGTGCTGTCACCCTTAAACGTCTCTATGAACATGACAAGTTACCATTTATTACCCCTGAGGATCAGCGTCTTATAAAGGCTCTGAAACGTGAACGGTATAGTAACTGGGGTGCACAATATTATTTTGAATGGGATAAGATCAAAATGCATCTCGCATTTGTTGGTCACCCTCGTATTTATAATCATCATATCCCTGAACAGACGCTTGAATTCTATGTTGGTCATCCTGAATTAATGATTAAGCAGCTTGATGAAAAACATTTTCATTTATCGCTATCTCATCATAGTACAGAGGAGCATCTTTTTACCGATAAAGAGAGTGCTAATCGCTTTCGATTGGTGCATGTTGATGAGTCTTTATTGCCATTGGCTGAGATTTTAGGAAAAAAGGGCATTAAGGTTCCAACACACGCAAAAGATCATATTATTTCGATTGTTCAAAAAGCAGGTTTAATGCTCCCCATTCATTCGGATGTTGCTGAAATTGATATCCAAGCCCAAGATGGTGATGCAACGCCTTGTTTGCAATTGCAACCTCTTGGTGAAATGGGATTGCATGTTCAGTTATTGGTGCGTCCATTTGGTGATAAAGGTCCTTATTTCCGTCCTGCACACGGGCGAACATCCGTTCAAATGATTGATAATATGCTGCCCTGTCGCGCCAAACGTGATTTTGATAAAGAACGTGCATATGTTGCTGACGTGCTGCAACATTGCAAAATACTTGCGCAGATGAATGATGGCAGCGATGAATGGGAACTTGACGATCCGTATGATTGTTTGGAAACACTGGCAGAACTTAAAGAATACGAAGAGAAAAATGAACCAGACACCCCTCCCCGTGTTAAAATTGAATGGCCACAAGGGCGTAAAATTAATTTATCTGAACCAGTGTCATTTAACAGTTTAAAACTATCGATAAAAAGTGAACGTGATTGGTTTTCAGTTGGTGGTACCGTTCAGGTTGATGAAAATACGGTGCTTGATTTAAAGCAAATTTTATCGCTGCTTGATCAGTCAAGGGGGCGTTTTATTCAACTGGATGATCGTAAGTTTATTGCTCTTACAAACGGTCTTAAAAAACAATTGCAAGAATTAACTTTCTTTGGGGAAAGTGATAAAAATGGCAATTACCGTGTTCATAATCTTGGTGGGCATGCGTTAAAGAATTTTGCTGACCAAACAAAAGAAGTTGCTGCCGATGCGGAATGGAAAAAAAGGTTGAAGACGTTTGAAAGCGCTGATGCGTTTACACCTGTATTACCTTCAACATTGCAGGCAACGTTACGTGAATATCAATGCGAGGGGTTTGATTGGATGTCACGTCTTGCACACCTTGGGATGGGGGCGTGTTTGGCCGATGATATGGGGCTTGGAAAAACAGTGCAAGCCCTTGCGGTCTTACTTAACCACGCGCCAAATGGACCGTGTTTGGTGGTGGCGCCAACGTCTGTTTGTCATAACTGGCATGAAGAAATTGCTAAATTTGCACCAACACTTCATTCGTATGCGATGGAAATTGATAACAGAGCTGCGTTGATTGCGAGTCTAAAGCCAATGGATATTTTGATCTGTAGCTATACACTTTTGCAACAGGAGGCGGAGCTCCTTAAAGATAAAAAATTTGAAGTGATTGTTTTAGATGAAGCACAAGCCATTAAAAATGCCACAACTAAACGTTTTCAGGCAGCGATTCAGTTAAATGGAAATTTCAAATTAGCCCTTTCGGGAACACCCATTGAAAATGGGCTTGATGAATTATGGAGTTTGTTTCGATTTATCGCCCCTGGTTTATTGGGCAGTAAAGAATCATTCCAAAAGAAATTCATGACACCACTTGATAAAGAAAAAGATCAGGCACGTAGGCAGGCGCTTAAGAATCTTATCAAGGCGTTTATCTTGCGGCGTACGAAAACAAATGTTTTGCAAGAATTGCCCCCTAAAACAGAACAAACCATTCACATTGATATGGAACCTGAAGAAAAAGCCTTTTACGAAGCCGTTCGTCAAACAGCGATTGATAATATTACGAATAATGATCAAAAAGGTGGACAACGCAAGATTCATATTTTGGCTGAAATTACCCGCCTGCGCAGGGCTTGTTGCCACCCCAAACTTGTTGATAATAATATCGATATCCCAAGCAGCAAACTGAAAGTATTCTTAGAATTGGTTGATGAACTTTTGCAGAATAATCACAAAGCATTGATTTTCAGTCAATATGTAAGCTATTTAGATCTTGTCCGTGCAGAACTTGATAAAAAAGGAATAGATTATCAATATTTGGATGGAAGTACCGCCGCTGCAGAACGTCAGAAACGGGTGAATGCCTTCCAAGAAGGGAAAAGTTCCCTTTTCCTGTTAAGCCTAAAGGCAGGTGGCGCTGGGCTGAATCTAACAGCAGCTGACTATGTGATTCATATGGATCCATGGTGGAACCCAGCCGTTGAAGATCAAGCATCGGATCGTGCGCACCGTATGGGGCAGCAGCGCCCCGTTACGATCTATCGTCTTGTTATGAAGGATAGTATTGAGGAGCGTATTTTAGCCCTTCATAAAGATAAACGTGATTTGGCAGATGATCTTCTTGATGGCAGCCAACACGTGACAAAATTGACAGAAGACGATTTGATTAAGCTGATGATGGCAGCCTAATGCATCCTTTTATTGCTGAGGCTTTGCTTGCCTTTTTTATTGGTGTTGAAGCGATTCAATTGTTAAGGAAAGACGGCAATCAACGCATCAGCAAGACAATAAAATCGCTCGATTTCGGTTTTATGATCTTAGGGGCTTTGTTTGCGATTACGCTTATTGCCCATCTAACGGTAGATGTTCGCTATTTATGCGTCATGCACCATAATCACCCTGCACAAGCCCTTCATTATCGTTTGGCCAGTTTGTGGAGCCATCATGAAACGTCTTTGTTTGTGTGGTTATGCCTTTTGAATTGTGTTTCTTCGTGGGTGATACTGCCTGATAATATGGTGTGTTTTAAACGGCGATTGCTTGCCTTTATAAACATATGCTTGGCGCTTTATATGTGTGTGGCGGCTAATCCATTTGCATCAACGCCATTAGCGTTGCTTCATCAGGAAAGTCATGGTTTAAATCCATTGCTGTATGATTTAAATATGGTCTGGCATCCGCCGCTCCTCTATTTGGGGCAGGTCTGGCTTTTTGTGCCATATGCTTTGGCGCTATATGCGGTGCGGCATCGTGATGTGGCGCTTGATTGGATTCTTTATCATACAAAAATCGGTTTTGGCGTTCTGACAATTGCGATTGCCCTTGGTAGTTTTTGGGCGTTTACCCAACTGGGGTGGGGTGGTTTTTGGTTTTGGGATCCTGTTGAAACGGCATCGCTTCTTCCATGGTTGGCGGCGCTTATTGTGTTTCACGTGCCGCAGCATGTTCTGTTAAAACGTCCATGGCTGGCGGCAATGCCATTTGTGTGTGTGTGCATAAGTTTGTGGATTATTCGGTCAGGCATTTTGGTTTCGGTGCATAGTTTTGCTAAAGATGCGATGGCGTTTTGGTTGCTGGGTGCTTTTGCCTGTTTTGTAGGGTTATTTGTGGTTTTATGCGCGCATCAATCCAAGCAATCTTTTAGACAATTGCAACCAATCAATGCGCACGAAAGAAGTTTCCGTGTATGGCTTTTAACTTTTGGATCGTGGTTGCTGGGTGGAACCTTATTGATTATTTGTTTGGGGCTTTTTATTCCGTTTGTGTTTAATGTCACCTTGGCACCTTCTTTTTTTAATACTGTGTTGTTGCCGCTATGGGCAGTCATTGCTTTGCTTATGGCACTGGCGCCAAAGCCACCCCTTTATCATTCACCATCATCCCGAGTTTGTGTAAGCAAACATGATGATTCAGCGGGTGATCCAGTGAGTGATTCAGCAGCTGCTATTGTGGAAATGCCTGTTTTACTGGATGGCCACACCAGCTTACGCTGGCTCGCCATGACGGCAAGATTGTGCAAAATCATCGGTAATGAATATTTAAAATATACAACCGCTTTGCTGTCCGTTTTTCTGTATTTGATTCTGTATCGGGATTTACTGTTTCCCTATATCGTGTTGGGTGCGTGTGGTGCGTTATGCGCTGGGGCAATGATGCCTTTTGTGCGAAAACGGATGTGTTTAGCGTTTGCACATATGGGGGTTGGGTTTTGTTTGATTGGTCTTGCAAGTTATAGCGGTAATTCACCTGAAACAACGTTGGTTTTAAATCGTGGTATGCCTTTAACCCATGGTGTGTATACATTGACGTTTAGCGAAACAACACGGGAAGATGGGGATTTTACCAGCCTATTGCGTGCGCATATTTATGTAACAGAAAGGGATTTCCCAAAACGTCTTGTTTTGCAGCCAGCAAAGCAGTATTTTCATGCCTCCCAATTGCAGCGTTCAAAGGCTGATTTTGGTCTCATTGATAGAGGGAAAATAGTGCTAATTACCAGTATTGAACCGTTGACAGAACATACGATGGCCATTACATTTCATGAAAAAAATGGGTTGCTTTGGCTGTGTTTGGGGGTGTTGTTAATAGAGATTGCGATGCTGCGGCGTGTTATGGATAAACCGCAAAAGACCTTATAAAGGGGGAGAGGGGTGGAGAGCTGCCACCCCGCCCCAGTGCTTATCTTACCGCTACAGGTTGATTAGAACCCCACAAGGCGTTGCCTAAAAAGGATTTCTTTTTCTTTTGTGGGGGGATAAAATCAGGTTCATATTGACGAACAACTTCAGGTGAAACATACGGACGGAGGATGCTGATTGCTTCGGCTCTATCCTCTGGGGGTAGTACACGATCTGAATTATCAACAATTCCTTTATAACAGTCATTAATTAAAGATTGTTTTGGTAATGGAATGCCTTTTGGTCGCCCTAAAATATAACGGAGATTATCAAGACGTGCATGCGATAAAGCTTCCACAAACGCTGTGTTTATGCCTAATTCATTTGGCAGTCCAATTTTATCAGATTCATTTAAAAGATACATGATTGTGCTTCGATCGTGCATAGCTGCAGCAGCAAATGCGTCGTTAGCTGCATCTTGGTTTGGTAATGGCAGTCCATTCGAAGGATTTAACAAATACATCATAATATGTTTATAATTATCCGCAGCAGCCCAATAAAATGCATCATTTATATCGCGTTGTGTTGGGGCAGGAAGACCATGTGGGCGTCTTACAAGATACTGTATAACATGGAGATGCCCTTCTGCACTGGTCATTGTATATAGGTTATGCATGTTTATTATGGTATTACGTCGTTGCGCCTCAGCAAGGGCAAAATCTAAAACGTCAAGCTGCCCCCCCCCTTAGCAGCAGATATTGCGCATATGTTAATTTGGTCTTCGCTTGGCTCTGTTGTTATAATGCTTTTAAGGTAATCTAATAAACCGCAATAGGATGTAGTTCTTACAAAAAGATTAACTATGTGTTTACTTACTCTGCCTTCATGTATAAGTGATAAAAACATTTCTTTTTTTCATTTAAAAGTTCAATGAGTTTTTCTTTGTTTTTGGCTCTATAGGTATCCTCTAATTCTTTAAGTAAGTCTGAAAGAATCTGATCCTGGACTGAACGTTGATGGAGTCTTGCAGCTAGCTCTGTAGCTCGATCAACGGTAGCAAATTCACTAGAAAAAACCACATGACTGGTCATAACGGATACAACGGACAATAATAATATTTTCTTAAGCATAAAAAATCCCTTTCAATAAAATCATAATTAACAATACAATCTTCTTATTATTGTATTATTGTATTATTGTATTATTAATATTTAATTAACAGAAAGTGTTCTTTGGCTATAAAATATAATTTTGATCAGTGGATATCAACTCCACAGTAAGTTTCATATAGTGTAACCTAATGTGTGAACCACATCCCTATAACGTTTTATCCTTGCAAATTTAACATTTGATGTTAGATTTACAAGGATAAATGCGTAATTTGTACCACCAATCGATAGGTAAATTTTTATGTTTCAAATCGCCCTTAAAGACGGATCTATACGTTCTTTTGACAAACCCGTTACGGTGCTTGAGGTTGCTCACAATATATCGCCGCGTCTTGCATCAGTCGCTGCGTGCGCGCGTGTAAATGGTGAATTATGGGACTTGACACGAACATTACCCAATGGTGCAACGGTTGATATTATTAAACGGACGGATCCCGAAGGTCTTGAGATTATTCGACACGATGCGGCACATGCATTGGCTGAGGCTGTTAAAGAGCTTTACCCATCCGTACAAATCACAATTGGACCTTCCATTGATAATGGTTTTTACTATGACATATTCAGTGAAAAGCCGTTTACAGGGGATGATCTTATTGCCATTGAAGCAAAAATGCACGAAATTGTGAAGCGTGATGAGCCATTTGTGCGTGAAGAATGGAAACGTGATGATGCCATTGCGTTTTTTAAATCAATTGGTGAACATTTTAAGGCGGAGATCATCGAAGGCATCCCTGCAGGTGATACCATCACATTGTACCGTCAGGGGAATTTTATCGACCTTTGTCGTGGACCCCATTTACCATCTACGGGCTCTATCGGTAGTGCGTTTAAACTGATGAAATTAGCAGGTGCCTACTGGCGTGGCGATCATCGAAATCCGATGTTGCAACGTATTTATGGAACGGCGTGGGCGACCGATGTGCAATTAAAGGATTATTTGCATCAGTTGGAGGAAGCTGAAAAGCGTGATCATCGTCGTCTTGGTGCAGAACTTGGGTTGTTTCATATTCAAGAAGAGGCTGTTGGTAGTGTCTTTTGGCACCCAAAGGGATGGCGTCTTTACCGTAATCTTGAAAAATTTGTTCGAAGTCGCCTTGATAGACATGATTATGTTGAGGTTAAAACGCCACAACTAGTTGATCGCAGCCTTTGGGAGGCTTCAGGGCATTGGGAAAAATTCCGCGAGGTGATGTTTACTGCCGAGGCAGAGGATCGCACATTAGCCGTAAAGCCAATGAATTGTCCGTGTCATGTGCAAATTTTTAAACAAGGTCTCAAAAGTTATCGTGACTTGCCTTTGCGTATGGCCGAATTTGGTAGTTGCCACCGAAATGAACCATCGGGATCACTTCATGGGATTATGCGTGTGCGCGCTTTTACCCAGGACGATGCCCATATTTTCTGCACGCCAGAGCAAATTGTTACCGAAACAAAAGCTTTTTGCGATTTGCTGCAAAGTATTTATAAAGATCTTGGTTTTACAGATGTTCGAGTAAAGTTTTCTGATCGTCCAGAAAAACGTGCTGGAACGGACGCGGTTTGGGATCAGGCGGAACAGGCATTGACAGAAGCCGCAAATGCCGCAGGGCTTACCTATACATTAAACCCAGGCGAAGGTGCCTTTTATGGTCCGAAATTAGAATTTGTATTACGCGATGCCATTGGTCGTGATTGGCAATGTGGAACCCTTCAAGTTGATTTTGTCTTACCCGAACGCCTTGATGCAACGTATGTTGGTGAAGATGGTAAACGTCATCGCCCTGTTATGTTGCATCGTGCTGTTTTGGGTTCGTTTGAACGTTTTATAGGGGTGTTGATTGAACATTATGCGGGTAAATTCCCATTTTGGCTTGCGCCAGTTCATGTCGTTGTTGCGAGTGTCACGACGGAGGCAAATCCATATGCGGAAACCCTTAAGAAACGTTTGGCAGATGCTGGCGTTATTGCTGAACTTGATGATCGAAACGAGAAAATCAGTTATAAAGTTCGTGAGCATTCCTTACAAAAGGTGCCTTATATTTTAGCCGTTGGCAAGCGCGAGGCTGATGAAGGTACTGTATCTGTTCGAACGTTAGGGTCGCCTGATCAAATAGTTGAGGCATTTGATACATTTTTTGCTCGTATATGTGCTGAAATTGAAATGCCGACAATGTAGTTACTGGATTACGTCTGCTCTTTGATGATTGATTGCTTAAGTGCAGTAAATTCGGCGGACGTTAATCCCGAGAGCTCCATGATGGATGCGTCATCCATGTTTCGGTTAATCATGTTAAGGGCAATTGCTCGCTTAGCTTGCAATTCACCTTCCGCTTTCCCTTCGGCTAATCCTTCCGCTCTCCCTTCCGCTCTCCCCTCGGCTTTTCCCTTCGCCAATCCTTTAGCCTCCCCCTTCATAATGGCGGCTTCTAACTCATCGCGGTCATTATAGACTTTCTTCATGTAGAACGTATAGGCACTGCGTTCTTTCTCCGTCATGCGAAGAATTCTCAGCTTATCCGATACTTGCTGCATGTAGGGAGAATGATAATTCTCGGGCACCTTTTCGTGTTTCATCA
>CANKZX010000010.1 GCA_947488275.1 Alphaproteobacteria bacterium
TCGCGTCATTAAAAAAGCATATGATGAATTAAATAGCTTTTATTGGACAGAAGATGAATTGATGCGGTATGACACCGTCATTAAACGCGAAAAAGACTATGAAGCCGTTCTGGATCAAAAATACGAAGATGGTCTGAATCAGGGGAAGATAGAAGGTAAAGCAGAAGGTAAAGCAGAAGGTAAGGCGGAAGGTCGCATAGAAGAAAGGCATGAAATGGCAATGAAGATGTTTACTAAAGGCATAGATGATGCGCTTATTGCTGAGCTTTCAGGATTAAGCCACGATGAAATTGTTGCATTAAAAACATCATAGATGCTTTCCAAACCATAGCATAAGCCCTAAATAGACAAAAAATAGGACTGTTGTTATACCTGTTACGAGCGTCATTTTAACGCGCATATTTGGCGTTTTTGGCGCCCCAGCATCACATCCCTTTACAGGAGTAGGATCTCGGGTAATACCAATTGGTAAAATCATAAAAAAGACCACCCACCACATCATAAAAAAAACAACGATACTTGATATGAATGTAATCTGCATGTGCTGGGTACCTTGTTTTAAATGATGATCTAACGCGCCCCAACAATAAGATGCACATCGACAACTGGCTTTTTGTCCAAACAGCGATGGGCTGCCTTTCGAATGATCGCTTGCAATTTTTCAATGCGTTGCTCAGGTGATCCATACGCAGATTCCAATGAATCAGTAAGTGCCAGATATATCTCAGACGATAATTCATCATGCTCGGCATCTGTGTCGCATAATCCCTTAATTGTTAGTTGTGGGGATTGCATGAGGATACCATTTTCATCAATAACGAGTGTGGCAACAATAAGTCCTTCTGTTGACAGTTTTTGACGATCTTTCAAAATCTGACTATTCATCCCAATCATACGTTTACCATCAAATACCCAGCGCCCTGATGGCAGCAGATCAATTTCACACGTATCTTCTTTATTAATCTGAATAAGCGACCCATTTTCAGGCACAACAACTGTTTCAATGCCACATTCAAGACCAAAGCGAGCATGTTCATCCAAATGACGGGCGTCACCATGTACAGGGATTAAAACCGTTGGCCGCACCCATTCGTACATTTGGCGAAGCTCATCACGTGCAGGATGCCCTGACACATGAATATCTTCATCGCTTGCCGTAATAACGCGTGCACCTTTATGAATAAGATTATTTTGCATTAGGGAAATATTTTTTTCATTTCCAGGAATCATGCGTGATGAAAATAAAATCACATCGTTTTCTGTATATTTTACAATCGGATGACCATCCGTTGCGATACGTGCAAGAGCCGCACGATATTCCCCTTGTGATCCTGTGGCGATAAAACAGACTTTATCGTCGGGTAGCTTAACAGCCTCCGTATCACTAATGAATGCTGGCAAATCTTTTAAATAGCCAGTGTCTTTGGCTGCCTGCGTCATGCGATGAAGCGATCTGCCAACGAGAGCAACACGCCGCCCAAGAGCAGCTGCAACTTTTGCAACCGTTTCAACACGTGCCACGTTTGATGCAAAACACGCAACCGTCAATCGATTTTCTGGGAAACGTGCCATTAATTTCATTAATTCATCACGTACATCTTTTTCCGAACCAGCCACACCATGATTAAACACATTCGTTGAATCACAAATAAGGGCATCCACCCCTTTATCCCCAATTTCGATCAGACGATTAATATTCGTAGGCTCACCAATCATTGGGCCTGGATCAATCTTCCAATCACCTGAATGCAAAACCGTACCCAGTGGCGTTTGAATACGAAGGGCATTTGGCTCCAAAATAGAATGGGTGAGGGTGATATATTCAACCTCAAAATCGCCAACATTAAAGGTTCCTGACAGGGGAATTTCAATCAATAGCACTTCATGTTTCCATGGTTTGTCGGCAATTTTTTGACGAATAATACGCATTGTAAAAGGAGTTGCATAAATAGGACATCGAAGATATGGCCATAAATAAGGAATAGCACCCACATGGTCTTCGTGCGCATGCGTTACAACAAGTCCTACAATGTTTTCTTTATAGGGAAGCAAAAAACTGGGATCAGGCGCGATCACTTCTACCCCAAGGCGATCATGAAATGTGATGCCAAGATCAACAATAAGCCACTGTTTATTGTATCCAAATACATTCAAGTTCATACCAATTTCATTGGCGCCCCCTAGGGGAAGAAACCAAAAATCATTTTTGGTTGGCAGAATTTTAGTCACAGTTTTTCCTTTTTAATCATTGAGCCTATGAAGCATTTTGCTGTTGAAACGTTTCATATAAAGCAATTGCAGCTGCGTTTGAAACATTAAGTGTTGAGAATGTCGCTGTTGATTGTAGCTTAACATAAAAATCACAATTTTCAGCGGTTAATCGACGAAGACCATCACCTTCTGCGCCAAGAACAAGGGCTATTTTACCTTTTAAGTCAACCTGCGCTAGTGTTTTCTTGGCTTCTTCAGCAAAAGCAACGCACCAAAAACCAGCTTCTTTAATTGATTTTAAAGCATGTGCTAGATTTTTAACAAAACATAAAGGAACATGTTCAAGCGCACCAGAGGCTGACTTTGCCAAAATTGGCGTTTCCTTTGGCGCATGACGATCGGTTAAGACAAGGGCTTTTGCCCCAAAAACGGCAGCCGTTCGTAAAATCGCACCAATATTATGAGGGTCACTTACCTGATCGAGGATAACCAAAATTTGGTTAGGTTCATCCGAATGCAGGAAATCCGACAAATCCATTTGTTGTAATGGCTGTACTTTAAGGGCTATCCCCTGATGAACGGCACCTTTTGGCAGAATAGCATCAAGCTTATCTTTATTAGTAATCTCAATATTTTTAAGATTTGCCCCCTTAGCCAAAGCTGAGGATAGCGATAAACGATCAACCATTTTCTTATCGGCAAGGTAAATTTTTTCAATAATCCGCTCAGGATTTTGAAGCACGGCAAAGGATGGATGAAGACCATAGATAAACATGATGATTCTTTATGTTGGATAGTTTCTTATAATATGCCTATTTAATAGGATTCGATGTCTTCTGTATACGAAAATTTTTTATAAATTCATATATCTTTTAACGATATATTGTCTGGCATGCTGTGTAAATTTTGTTACACTGATGATCATTAATAATCGTATAAGGATTTTTAACGATGACAACACATTGCGCACAATGCCCAACCCATATTCCTTACCTAACAGTAAGTAATACAATCGCATCTGTTTCATTTTACGAAAAGGCATTTGGATTTAAATGGCTCAATGAAAATGAGATAAATACCGATGGTACATTAGATCATGTTGAAATGGCATATAAAGATATGCTTATTATGTTTGCACGTGAAGGAGCTTTTGGTTCCACAAAAAAGACGTTTACACACCTTGGCGTAGAATCACCGATGACGCTCTATTTTTATTGCGATGATGTCGATCATATGTATGAACAAGCCATTACCGCTGGAGCCATATCTTTAATGACACCAAATGATGCACATTGGGGTGATCGCGTATGTTTACTGAAAGATCACGATGGCTATGAGTGGATGTTTGCTGTGCGCTTATAGCTTTTTCTTATAAATAGTCTTCTTTGCATCGTATGAGACAAAAAAAACTAATCATACCAACAAGCATAAGTGCTGCACCAGGGATCCAAAGCGCACCCGTTGTATCAATCAGTTTCGTGATAATTAAAGGCGCTGTTCCGCCAAAGGCAGCAACGCTTATATTAAACGCCAACCCCGTTGCTGTATAACGTATATTCTTTGGAAATAAACCAACAACTGTGACAGGTAATACGCCATAGGCAGCAGCAATTAAAATAGCAAATACAATTTGCAAAATGGCGAAAACACCAATCGTTGGGTTTTGGATCAACATTAGATAGAGTGGTAACGATAAAATCAAAAAGCCAATCGATACATAACGTAAAATTCTCCGTGCCCCTTTCATGTCACCTAAATAACCAAAAAAAGGAATACAGACAACCAGTAGAGCCATCGCAGCGGCACTAATCGCCAACACATAAGATGCTGGCAATTTGAGAAACACAGTGGCATAAGTTGCCATAAAGACGAGCGCTAAATAAATACCAACGCCATCAATTAAAATAATCCCAATAGCTTTTAGAACACTATTACGATGATGCTGCCAAATCTGCCTGATTGGTATGTGATCATGTTGCAAGACATGATGTGTATTGACGTCCACCGCTGATGATGACGGCTCATCTGGAATAAAATGACGAATCATGTACGCAACAAGACCTGAAAAACCGCCTAATAAAAAAGGAATACGCCAACCAAATTGATACAAATCGCTTTCGGTTAAATACGTTGTCGCAAGAAATACGGCACTGGAGCCTAAAAACAATCCACCCAACGTGCCGAATGTAGCAAGGCTGCCAGCAAGTGCTTGATAGCCTTTTGGTGCGTTTTCAATGGTAACAATAAAAGATCCACCATAATTACCACCGACGGCCAAACCTTGTAAAAGTCGCAGCAAAACAAGGGCATAGGTTGCCCAAATGCCGATGTGTTCATATGTCGGCAATAAACCAAGGAATACCGTTGGCAATGCCATCAAGGCAAGTGATAAAACAAGGGCATGCCGCCTCCCCACACGATCACCAATATAGCCAAAAATAATAGCACCAAGGGGACGCATTGCAAAACCAGAAGCAAAAACTGCAAAACTGGATAAAAGAGCTGTGATCGGATCCGTCGATGGAAAAAATAAATGAGCAATTACAGTGGTAAAATAACCAAACAAAGCATAATCGTACCATTCAAACGCAGATGACAAAGCGCCCAGCAACGATGCACGCGAATGGCGAATAAGAAACAGAAGATTAGCCGTAAATGCACCAATAGTACCATTAATGTGACGATAATGCGCTGACATCATTTATGCCCCTTTAAATTGATCTTTTTAATCTACGCAAGTTTTTGCATCAAGCAAGATCCTACATGAAATAGTCAAAAAGTCAACAAATTGGACAGCTCATTTTAGAGAGCAATATCAAACGATCAAAGTAAAATATCAAATTAATTATTTATTAACAAAAAAATTATTACCCTTAAGTGTTGCTTAAACACATAAGGATTAACATGATACGGATTAGTATATTTATTATCCACTACATGCTTTTATGTCAAAACCTTTTTTCCAGCACACCTATGCGATCAATTTTTGATACGAATCAATTCTTATCACTTTCACCGCAACATTTTTTGCATATTCAAAATACATGCGATAGACCTATCAATATGTCAGTTATTATATCGAAAATGCATACACTTCAATCAGGTGAAGTAAAAACATTTGAATCACCTGATGATTCAAAAGAATTGGTTTTTTGGCAAACAACAGACATATCTGGCTTTCCAGAAATACGTGGAAAAGGAAAATCTATCCTTTTGAAAAATCGCAAATCTGCACCTTGGCATGCTTACATATCCTACGAAGAGATATTTACAATTCAGGCATTCGGTGAGCATATAATTGAAGCCACGGATAATTACGCCATTAAATTTATCACGACTCATGATCATTTAGATATTTATGTAAATGTTGATGAATCATCTGAAACAAAAATTAACTTAATGACAACACCGCGATTAGCCTGGTCGGCGACACGTCGCCTTCATGATTTTAGAGAAGATCCTCATCATTATTCTCATCCAACGGAAACAACGCCATCTGACTTTCGTGATGTTATTTTACCCCAGTCGGGTATTAATATGGTCGATTTCTACCAAAAAATACAGGATTCTTATGATCAAAATTTAACTCATATTCAGGAGTATAACGTACCTGAATCAAAAACACCTCGCATCCCTAAAGAAATGAATATTATTTGGCTAACTGACATAAATTCTCCACGTTATCCCAATCAACAGTTTTATACACTCTTGCTTGAAACAATGAAGGTATGCCCTCCGCAAACAACCCCTGAATATGGTCTGGAGGGAGGCTTTACCTATACGCTGTGGGTCAATCCCATCGAATCATTGCCTTTTCTGAAATTACAACCGCTTGCAGGACTTAATGCAGAATTAGAGCGCTATATTACCGTAAAGGACATAACGACTATTAACATGCCATCTCATGTTAGTGCACCATTTAAAGTCGCGCTACAAGCAAAGAATTATGGCGAAGCATCTGATATTTTGAGGTATATTATACTGTTAAAAGGCGGATTTTATATCGATACAGATTATGTGTTTAAACGATCACCTTGGCGGCTGTGTTATGCGTTGAATTTTTTTAGCGGCATGGAAGAGCCTCACTCGTGCGCAGCATGTAATGCAATGATTGCAACGTCACCAAATCATCCTATTATTCATCAATGCTTAGATTTAATTAAAGAATATTCCAAGGCAATCCCGCCTCAATACATAACACAACAAAAACAATGGAAATCACATATTCAAACACTTTTTAAAACGGGTCCATTCATGTTCTCTCTAGCGTTTTTTCTGGCATGCGGTGAATACGATGTTTTATTTCAGGGATCTGTTTTTTACCCTTCACTTAATAATAAAACGGAATCTATACATAATAGACTTGGCGAACACTATCATACAATGTCGTGGATTAAACCTATTATGAATGCTATTTAAAGATCCCATATATACCCAACACCGATGATTTTTAGCAGAAAGTAATTCTTAATCACCCACCGTCATCACGAAAAAGCCGAAGGCTTTTGTGGTGATCCAGGGCTGTTATTACGGAAATGCCTGTTGCGTCGAAAATGTTTGTTTTTCATAACCACACCTGCTACGCAGGTTCGCTATGACGAAGGAAGTACATAAAATCATCGGTGGTGGGTATAGTATAACAATAAATCTTATATTACTTATATGATTGAATTATTACCAATGATTCTTAGCAATCTTTCCATCATGACAAACCAGAATAATCTGGCGTAACCCACAATAAAACAACCACCGAATCATTACATTTGCTTATGCAAACGCGTGATAACGGTGGGTTAGAAACAATTACTTTCTTTTAAAAATCAAAAAGAACTAAACCTGAACTTAAGCTAATCTACGTGTAAAACAGACATCACTTCCAGAGTTCAGCAAAATCTTAGCGCTATATGTTTTAAGATATGTTGCACCTTTTACATCTGTACTATTAACTTGAAATGTGAATTCAGTACCTTCTTTTGCGGGAAAGAATTTTGTATTATAATTCGTGATATCAGTTTGATCTTTTACAATACCATCTAATTTTGCATCGGTATGAGCACGGTTAATGGTTCCATCTTGCAATTTTTGCAAACAAACAATTGCTTGATCAACAGAAATGTTTTTAATACGCGCAACACGGTCGGCTGGAATTTGTGAAAGAAGAGACGCTTGAACAGCACGTGCGATAAAATCGGGTGAGGTACCTGCTACACCTGGTGTCGTTGATACAGGGGCTGACGTCACCGCAGGAGCTACCGCTGGCATACTGTAGGGCGCTGCGCTTGGCACACCGTATGGTGATGACGTTGCGCCATAAGATGGCATTCCATAGGGAGACATTGTTGAGACACCGTAAGATGGCATTCCATAAGAAGATGATCCATAAGGTGATGACATCATGCCACTTTGCATCATACCACCCTGTTGCATCATATAAGGATCCTGCATCATCATGCCACTTTGTTGCATCGTTGGGTATGATGACATCATTGCATGAGAATTAGATACTGCTGTAATAAGCAACATAGCAGCTGTAACGATTATTTTATTTTTCATAACAAAATCCCTTAACGTATTATTGTTTGATATCTTTCATATAAATTATACAAAAATAATCGTTAAAAAATCGTTAAGAAAACTATTTTTCTTATGTAAGAATAAAACTCACTATAAATACCATGGTGATTCCCCCTATTACATACCCAACACCGATGATTTTTAGCATAAGATAATTTTATCATCCCTCGTCATCACGAAAAAGCCGAAAGCTTTTGTGGTGATCCAGTGGCTGTTACATTGGAAACGCCTGTCACATCGGAAACGCCTGTTACGTCGGAAATATTTGTTTTTCTAGACAGCTACACCTGCTACGCAGGTTCGCTATGACAGCAGAATTGCTAAAAATCATCGGTTGAGTATATACACCGTCGATAGTAAAGATCGCAAATGCTACCCGACAAAACAGTCATCGTTTAATTGATCATCAATAAAACTTACATTATCGCAGACACGTATCAATATTCATCTGATTATGAATTACTTTATGTTACAGATGAAACTGAAAAGCCGCAAAAATTTATTCGTCATAACAATTATCTGTGACTTTTCTAATGGGAAACACTCGAGAGTTTAGCAAAATTAGCAAAAATGGCTATCCACCCTTATTCTCTCAAGCTCCCATCTCTCCCGCGGTTTAAAACTCGGGGATAATAACCATACTACAATGTAATTAATTCAAGTGGCACGCCTGGCAATTTCTTGCTGGAGCGAATAACCATACGTGTTTTAATTTGTGAAACAAGCGCAAATGTTGATAACTCTGTTGATAAGAAATTTTGATACGCATCAAAATCTTGTGCCACAATTTTCAACAAAAAATCAGCCCCGCCTGTGACCATATAACATTCACGAACAAGCGGCCACGATTGGATTTTTTCTTCAAAAATACGCAAATCTGAATCATTCTGACTCGTCAAGGCAACCTCACAGAAAATCTGAACGGTAAAACCAAGTGTATGTGGATCTAAATTTGCCTGATAGCTTGCGATCACACCCTGATCTTCAAGTGCATTTACACGACGAAGGCACGGTGGCGCTGAAATGCCCGCACGACGCGCAAGCTCAACGTTTGTAATGCGCCCCTCACCTTGTATGTTGTTTAAAATATTCAAATCGATATCATCTAGTTTAATTTTCATTAATAAAATTCTCCATTATTTTGATTTTTCATTGTTAAGGCAGAAATTATATTGCCATTTATTGACAAAAAAGTCAATAAAAATTTGATTTGAAGTAATTAAGTTTATTCTCCTCTCAGATGCAAAATGCCTTGAGAAAAAATCTACTCTATTTGAAACAAAAGAATATTTTACACATTAAAATCATTAAAGAATAGGCAAATAATACCTACTAGATTTTTATTAAAAATTTATGCATAATTGTTCTAATAAGATTATTTTTTGTTTGCACATTTATGAAAAAAACATATCTCTGCTTATTTATTGCTGTGTCTTCTTGCTGGACTCAAAGAAGCCATGCCGATCTGCCACCGTCAAATCTGCCACCGCAGATTACCCCAACCGTGGCTCCCGCCTTAACACCCCCCTCTAAAATAAGTGTCTATATGCAGCCTGCCCTATACGGTGGCGATAAAGGGCATGAAATTTTTAGCGCTCGAACCACTGAAGCAATTAAATGGGGAGCGCAAGCAATTACTGATTTAATCAATCAAGCACGATCGAATCAAAAAGCATTACGTACATTTTATGGACAATTTTTAGGTGAAGAGACCTATGGGCTTGGGAAATTCAGACGTGATATTGCTTTTGAAACAAACTCACCGTCAAAGGAAGCATTTGGTCAATTACGCACAAAAGATGCAAACTCATTCTTAGAATTCACACCTGTTCGAACAAAATGGCATGACGATATTTGTTCATTTTTTAAAAACGTTTTAAGCCATTTACTACCGACAAATGTTGATAATATCGTTCATTTAATTAGCCCACGTTCGCAAAATAATCTTTATGTGGTCAATCAAGAATTTTGCCTTGATGAAAACAATATTGCGCATACACGAAATATCTTAGCACAACATTACAAATATAACATGAGCGAATTGACGGATGATGCCGTTATTAAAATTGCCCAACATGAATCAATTAGTTTGGATAAATTATTCTATTCCCTTCCAAACACAAGCCTAGAACGCTTCATACGAACTCAACAACGACAACCAAATGGTCTTTATATTTTAAAATTTGAGATGAAGCTAAACCTTAACAATCAAATTATTCCAATTAGTACAATCTACGGCGTATTTCAACCTGATGCACAAAAACCAAATGGGATTACCACTGTGTCCCTTAATCGGATTGCTGAAAAATCATTTTTCTTAGTAACACATGCACCGAAAATGCATGTAAATGCGTTGATGGAATTTTGTGCGGAATATTGGGAAAAGGCGATTTTCCGTGATCGCAACGATATCAACGGCATCGCTGAAGATTTGGCTAATCTATTTTATATTCAAACCCACGCAATGCCATACACGCGTGGCAGTGAAGCAATGACAAAATGGGTTGTTGAAATTATTGCACGTTATCATGGATTAACACTCACATATCCCGAAAATTATGGATTCCAAAAACCCTTTCTTATGACAATTGATGATTTTGTGAATGATTTTAAGGCGCAAATTCGGTTAACCCCAGCCTTAGGTGCAACATAAACCTTTAAATGACTCGTATTTGGAGTGCATGAAGCCCACTCTTAAATTCATCGTTAAGGATTTGATAAATCATTTGATGCTGGGCGATACGCGTCATACCATCTAAGGCTGTCGCTGTGATTTCAAGGATAAAATGCGTTTCAGATATACCCGCATTCACAGATTCCTGAACACCTTTATGCCCCCGATGTTTATCGGATTCATCATACAGCTTGATATAGGACGGTGATAGGGCACAGGTCAGCATGTCAAGCATACGTTCAGCACGTATAAAATGGGTAATATTTGTCATACAATTAATGTCTTATCATCATAAATTAAATAATTTTAATTCTTTTGCAATCATGAAGATTGCTTCTTCAATAAGGTGTTGATCTCGTGTTATATCTGGGTCAGTATCAATTCGCCGATAGTTTGCAATTGAGAATTCTTTTTGACCTAATACATAAAAGCTTATTTCTATTATTCCTTCTATTTTTGCAACATGACCTCTCAAATCCACTTTCCAAGGGAACTTTATTCCTCCACGTTTTTCAACTCTTTGGATGATCTGAGATTGTTCAAACATACTCGTATTCGTTCCTTCTTCCAAAGCACTTAAATATTTTTTGTAAACATATATTTTGTATCGTTGTAATCCTGTTGTTTCTATTAATATTCCCTCTTTAACTAACATTTCCAGGCAATTCCTAATTGTTGGTGCCGTCATACCCAAATCATTGACTTTAACCAGTGAAGGTACCGTAACTTGTGGTAATTTTTTTATATATTCCCAAATCTTAATGCAAGAATACTGCATACGCCCAAGACCCTTTATTTTTGCAAGATCTTCTTCAAACAACAAATTAAGTTGATTTATTGTGCTAACTGCTTGTTTTGCGGAATACCAAATGCCATCTAAAAAGAATTCTAACCAGACCTCGTAACACCCATCTGTCCTAACTCTTTGTAACAGATCATAGTATAATTGATGATTCTTTTTTAAATATAAGCTTAAATACAAAATAGGCTCTGTAAGAATATCACGTTCACATAACATGAGTGTAATAAGCAATCTTCCCAAGCGACCATTTCCATCAAGAAATGGATGAATCGTTTCAAATTGAGTGTGCACTAAGCCAATGGCAATAAGATTATCCAAATCTCTATTATGTATAAAGTTCTCTAAATCTCCTAAATACTCCATTAAATGCTCTGGTGCAGGAGGCACAAATAAGGCATTTCCAGGTCGTGTACCACCAATCCAATTTTGAGTTGTTCTAAATTCTCCTGGCTGTTTGCTCGTACCTCTTGTGCCCTGTAGCAAAATTCCATGAATATCACATAACAAACGTAAGGATAAAGGCAAACCATCTGTTGCTTTTATCTGATCCAAACCATACGTCAACGCTTTTACATAGTTAGAGACTTCTTCGACATCATCAATGGCAATATCTGGTTTTTGATGATTTTCAAATAATAGCAGGTCAGAAAATGAACTTTGCGTGCCTTCAATTCGAGATGACAATAAGGCTTCTTCACGAATATACATATAAACAAAAAGTGAAGAATTAGGGACGTTTCGAGCAATAGCATTAAGCTCTCCTATTGCTTGGTTAGCCTTTTCTAATTTTAAAGATAATTTTGATAAATCAATATTAGGTTGAGGTGGTAATTTATGTGGTATGTACGATTGATAAGATTCATTACCAATAGGGTGATTTTTATAAAAACCAATTCGACTGTTAACCATTATCTTTTCTTTAAAATATCGCTAAAGAAAAGATACAGGTTTATTTTTTCTTAGTCAATTTTTTAAAGAAAAGTTAGTATGCTCCTTTTAAATCATTTACGTGGCAATCGTCAAAGGCGCTAACAAAGCAAGTGACCGATCAAGTTGAACGTTATGCATCGTGTCATCTCCATGCGCATTAATGACCGTTTTTGTGCGCTGCATAATAATCTGAATCAATCGTTCTTTACAAACCGTGTCAAATTGAACACGAAGGCAATCCATTTGTTTGGCATTATTTTCTTGTTTTCGGGTTAATTCATAGGCGATTTGATCATTAAAATTCTGACTTAGCATGGTGCATGTTTCTGTCGCTTTTTCAAGAATGGTTGCAACCTGAATATCAATATCATTAAGCCTGTCATTCATTTGCTTTAAATTATTATAAGCTTCACTTCGCCTATGGGCTGCCTCTTTTAAGGACATTTCAATGGCTTTAATGCGATCATCAAGGATTATATGCACATTAAAAAAGCGCTTCCAGATAAGGAACCCAACAAAAATAAGAAAACTAATCGTCGCAAAATGAGAGGGATCAATGGGATGCATGCGTATTGCCTTCATCAGTTAAGTGAAAAAGAGGTGCATCAGTAGTTGGCATTGCCAATCGATCAAGAATTTGGGCAGCGCACGTTTGGGCAATAGGCTCAAATTGTTCATGCAACGTTGCAAGTTGATCATCATACGCTTTTTCAATGACTTTTAACCCTTTTTGCAATTCAGATTGCATCGCAACCAATTGTTTTTCACGATTTGATTCGAGATTTGCAATTGCCATCTTAATCATGCGATCGGCGTCTTTATGAGCTTCATCAAGACGCGCTTGGCTTTTATCAAGAAGCGCTTGTGCCTCCGCCTGCATCCGCGCTGCCTGCTCACTATCATTTCGAATTTTAAGAAAACGCTTTTCAAGCGTTGCATTAAAACGTGGAATAAAAATACGCGCAAAGCAAAAAACAACAAAGCCAAATGAAAGAAACAGCCAAAACAACTGCGATATAAAAGTTGTTGTATCAAATTGAGGCATGAAAATCGTCCTACATACGTGTCGATTATTTACGTATTAACCGAACAAAATAAGCAATGATACAATCAGCGCAAACAACGCAATTGATTCGGTCAAAGCAAACGCTAAAATGCCGCGACTAAAAAGTTCATCTTTCACAGATGGATTACGTGCGATCGATGAAATAAGGGTTGAAAAGAGATTTCCAAGCGCAATACCCACACCAAATAAAGGCAAAACAGCGATTGCAGCGGCAATTTTTGTCATCCCAGCGATTTCCATATTTATAACTCCTGTTAATTCATTAATGTAAACTTAGCGCATCATTTAAATAAATGCACGCTAATAGTGTGAAAACATAAGCCTGCAACAATGCTACCATAATTTCAAACCCCGTCAATGCTGTGTTCAACAAAATGGGAAGGACGCTAAAAAGTGCAAGCGGTGTTTTCAAAAGCATACCAACAAAACCCGCAAAAATCTTAATCATCACGTGCCCCGCTACCATATTTGCGAATAAACGTGCGGCAAGGCTAATCGGACGTGATAGAAATGAAATAATTTCAATAGGCACCAAAATAGGCGCAACAAAAAGAGGGGTTCCTTTTGGATAAAATGTTCGCAAAAAATGAACACCATGCTTTTTAATACCAATCGCGGTCGCACTGACGAAAACAGTTAACGCAAGGGCAAGGGTTACCACAATATGACTTGTAATTGTAAAACTATAAGGAAGCATTCCTGCAAGATTTGCGGTTAAAATAAAAAGAAATAAAGGGAATACATATGGAAAATAGGTGCGTCCTTCGCGACCAAGGTTTGACTTTAAAAGACCAACCATAAAATCATAGATAGATTCAAAGGCAACGCTAAGACGCCCAGGAATAATTGTCGTTTGACGCGTTACAACATGCCCAAGGATGCATAGAAATACAGCAACAATAACCATCCATAGGGATGCATTAGTGAATGAAATATCAAGACCAGCACACTTAATGGGAATAAGCGTTTTGATTTCGAATTGGTGAAGCGGGCTAACGGCAGTCATTAATCGTCATGTTATCGTGATGCATAGTTTATTATATCAAGGATTTGAAAAAGAGCCAGAGAGAAATTCATAATTGAACGATCACACAATACAAATATCTTTTTTCAAGGCTGCGATTTATACTATATTGAACACTGATTATTTTTAGCAGAAAATAATTCTTTATCACCCACCGCCATCACGAGCTGCCAGCAGCAGCGTGTTGATCCAGTGGCTGCTATATTGAATACCCGTTTTACTGGATGGCCACATCGGCTTCGCCGATTCGCCATGACAACAGATTATAAAAAATTTTTAACCATTCTGCTGCCATGACGAATACAAACCAAGGATAAGATATGACTGATTCGCTGCGCGCACCTGCCTCTGAACGTTTGATTGAAGGGACTGAAACAATAGACGATGTGATCGGGGATTTAAAAGATCCATCGTTGCGCCCACTATCACTTGCCGATTTTACAGGGCAAAAGGTTGTGCGATCAAATCTATCTATTTTCATTCAGGCTGCACGCACGCGGGGAGAGGCATTGGATCACGTGCTGCTCTATGGTCCACCTGGTCTTGGCAAAACAACACTTGCCCAAATCATCGCAAAAGAAATGAATGTTGGTTTTCGGGCAACGTCAGGACCCGTGATTGCGAAATCAGGC
This sequence comes from Alphaproteobacteria bacterium, assembly GCA_947488275.1. Lineage (GTDB taxonomy): Bacteria > Pseudomonadota > Alphaproteobacteria > Paracaedibacterales > CAIOTO01 > CAIOTO01. The sequence goes on from CANKZX010000010.1 coordinate 14,914, forward strand.
GATTTGGCAGCAGTATTGACGAATTTAGCGCCTAATGACGTGCTTTTTATTGATGAAATTCATCGACTCAATCCTGCGGTTGAGGAAATTTTATATCCTGCAATGGAAGATCTAAAACTCGATATTATGATCGGCGAAGGACCATCTGCCCGTTCAATTCGTATTGATTTACCGCCTTTTACTCTGGTTGGCGCCACAACACGATCAGGTTTGTTAACACAACCTTTGCGGGAACGTTTTGGGATTCCCCTCCGTCTTGAATTTTATGATTTAACTGATTTAACAAAAATCGTATTGCGTGCAGCCGCATTGCTTTCTTGCATCATGACAGAGGATGGCGCTGAAGAAATTGCACGACGCGCACGTGGCACCCCCCGTATAGCAGGACGTTTACTGCGGCGTGTGCGGGACTTTGCAAGTGTTGAACAATTGCCAATTGTCGATATCCATGTGGCACAAGATGCGCTCAATCGTTTGGATGTTGACCGTTTAGGGCTTGATCAACAAGACGTACGTTACTTAAAATTACTAGTGAATTTTTACAAAGGCGGGCCTGTTGGGGTTGAAACCATTGCCGCAGCCCTATCCGAACAACGTGATACAGTTGAAGAAGTGATCGAGCCCTATCTTATCCAGCAAGGGCTGTTACAACGTACCCCGCGCGGACGGGTATTGACTGATTTTGCATATACGCATCTTGGCATTGATCAGCTTATGCAGGCATAGCCTTAAGTTTTCTTAGCGAACACATACAATAGTGTCATGCCTACTACTAAAATGGGCATAGCATAGCTAACACGGGGCGTGATTGCCAATGCAGGGGGAGGGACAGATTCACTGGAGGGCGTCATTGAATGAGGGGATGTTATCGAATTATGATCGCACCTATAAGTCATGTTTGTAATCCCAGAGGTAGTAGAAGTGCTATCCGATAAAGGAGCATCAAATGGCAGTTCAACCACTGAACCCTGATGCGCAGAGGGATCCGTTGCTTTCTCACAAATTTCATCCACGAGGCTATTCATAAGATCTCTCATCGTTTTGTCAATTTCAAGATCTGTAAGGTGATTCTCCATAGCATCTCTGTCTTCCTGGGTTGGTGTGCTTGCCGATGATAACAAGTCAGGAATGACCTCAGATGAATAGGATTCTGTATGGCACGTGGATACATCGAAACCAGCATTTGAATCATCAATAAAAGTAACATCCAAATCTGAAAGAATCACATCTTGCTGTTGATCGTGGTCAGGCAATAGAGGCACTTCTTTTTGTTTTTCAACAATATTGCCATAAATGTCAATCTCCACCCAATCGTCTAAATCCACACTACCCCACGAAAACTGGGGATTAACACTATTTGATCCAACAAACAAAATGATCATTTTTATATGAGTAGAAAAGCGTTTCATTGACAAATCCTCCTTTATAAAAGGTTATCACGCATTATATTAAGATTATATTAAAATATTTTTTATAATTATATTTTAAAAAATAGAAATATAAAGATATTAGATTGATGTTTCATTTTACTCTATCGTCATCATGACGATGAATTTTTGGTAAATTTATCTAAAAATTTTTAATACGTAGCCGCTGCATAAGGGGGAAGCTTTCCACCACCACGTCAGGATCGGACTTGTATCCGTTATACCTACCCCCCAGTTCGGGATTAAATAACAGAACCCCCTATATATCTTCTACCGTCATCACGAAAAAGCCAAAGGCTTTTGTGGTGATCCAGCGGCTGTTTTACTTAGAAAGATTATTTTCTGGATGGCCGCACCAGCTTACGCTGGTTCGCCATGACGGAAACTATAGGTTTTTGTTCGCCGCAAAAATGCCCATAAAAAAACCAGAGGAAACAGTCCGTCCCCTCTGGTTATGAGTTTGTTGAAAATTAAAAATTAATTATAATAACTAAGTTTTACTAATGTTACAGTTGCACGATTATATTTTCTTTTTAACGTTTCTATATAACCTTCAGCATTTAAATCTTTAACATACACTGGTTCATGACCTTTAGGTTTTTTGTTAGTTGGATAAGGTTTACTCCTAACTTTAACCTCCCAAGTTTTTGAAGGGGTCACTACATTGTATGTTGCTGTAAAATAGTCTCCACGACCAATGATTTCAACCGCAGCAGCAGCCTTCGCCGAAGCACTTGTGCCATCAATATCATCACCATCGGCCTTTAATGCATCAACAATTTCCACGTCGTCAACGTTACCTTCAGCACTACCAGCAGCACTAGCCCCTGATAAAGCTGCAGCTTCTTTATCGCTAATTACCTGTCTAAGTGATTCATCCAAAGTTTGAGTTGCCATCGACAAAGCGTCACTTCGTTCTGATATATTTTCCCTTATTGTTCTTTTGGTCTTGATAAAAATATTCATTTCAACTTTCAAATCTTCAGTGAAAAAACCTGTTTCAAAAAGATCTGAACCAGCAATAAGCGCTTGATTTAATAAAGCCTCACGTTCAGCACAAGCTGCTGTTAAATCTGTTAAAGGCTCCGTATAATAGCTGCAGTCATTATAAGCCGTCTCAAGTTTCCTATGAAGCGATTGCAGAGCATCATAAATATCCCGATTAAGTTCAGATTGTTCAGCATATGCCTTTACAACATCTATATAGAAACCACCCAACGCACGATCATTAATTCTATAATCATTCTTATAATGTTCAACCTCACGTGAAATAAAACCTTTTATGTGCGCCTGTTTTGCTATGCCATAGAGTTCAATAAACCTTTTACTATCAATGCCTGTCAATCGTTTGAGATTCGCAAAAGCCGTTTTTGTTTGCAACGTGCAAGCGCCTACATCAAGCTCCCCCAATACTACGCCAAACCAATCATTTGCTGCCAAATCGGTGGCCAAGAATTCAATTTCACAAAGGGCAAGATAGTGTTGATAAACAAGACTATGCCTGTACGTATCAGGACGTAATGAAGAAAGTTCACTTTTTACGTCATTAAATTTCTGCCTAAGTACAACATTAGATTTGTCATCTGCCGCAGCAATAATAGCCGTACCCAACATAGCCAGCGTAACGGCCTCTTTCGTTGCCATGGAGGCTTTCTTTTTTGTATTAACACCTTTGGTAAGCTTGGTGTTAATAACAAAGGTGCTTTCATTGACCTCAGAATCGTGACGATTATTAAATTCACCCTGACGCTGATCATCCCGATCATAAATAAATTTTGCTGCTGAACAGAGATTGTCTTGGCCGATCATGTCATACCGTGCAAAAGTTGCTGCGGTCAGCACAATCATTACAAATAATGATTTTACATAAAATTTTGCTTTCATTTTAATGTCTTCATTCCTAAATAAGTTTCTACTATTTTCATCATTTAACACATAATAATAAGGGACAGCAATCATTTTTATAGACAAATAGCAGTCACCACTGGTTACACAAAAACATATCAGGATATTGACTGTTTTTTAATATACGGTAAAGGTGACGCGTTATCCCCTCCCCGTCTTATGTATTATCCATATTTGACATAAGCATCAAGATCCACGGAAAACAGAGGGAGAGCTGTATTATACCGCGTCTCTCTCGTGCTTGACCCTGCACTCACCTTATGCCTTCCTCGTGCTCGATACGAGGATCTCTCACGTTTCAAAGACAAATATTGGCTGCACGTCACCAAATGACATGCCACCTTAAACCATAGAGATGTTCGTATCACGTTCGAACATATCAAAAAAATCAATTATTATATTTTAAAAACACCTAACTTGCATTATTTTTTTCTATAAAGATGAAAAGATAACTACTTTTCATCTTGAAATGTGATTTTTTCATTGTTATATGAAGATCATGAGAGGCTAAATCTTCTTTGCGCTTGCATTAATGTAAATTTATTATTTTTTTTCTTTTTTATGTAAAACATTATTCAATCGCACACCTTTTACAAGTGATTTTTATCATAAAATGCCTATTTACCGCCTATCATCATCACATGTTTACATAAGAAAATATCGTGATCTGGCAGTTATTTTGAAGGATGAGCGCCAGCTTAGTCTGGTTCACGTATTCCAACAGAAATGCATCGAATGATTAATAAGGGAAATAGCGTCGTAGATATTATTTTTCTTGCAAGAACGTATGTGATTAACAACACATCGATCAAGGGTTCACACATAAAAAATGGTGCGTAATAGAAATGAATACCAACAAACAAGGGTTTGGCAAAATGTCTATTGATGATCACGATGTTGCTGAAGCTGTCGGCTTCCTAGAGTGGGATATTATAAATGGAACAATGTATGTTACAAAGAACTTAAAAGCCATTTTGGGATTACCACTTAACGATGATCTCATGACAATAGAGGATTGGATCAATCTGTCCCCAGAAGAGGATATCGATAAAACAAAAGAAAGCATCAATGCCTTATTAACGCGTGAAAGCACCTATGTTGTTCATCGCAAGAAAAAAACAGCAACAGGAGAGTATCGAGAATTCCTCGTACATGGAAAGCTCACGCGGTGTCCAAATAGTGGTAAACCGCTTTATTCAACAGCGATGTGCACAGATATTACACATCCTAAGAAAAACGAACAAAGTACAGTTGAAAAAAGCAACATTAATACAGCTGTCGATAATTTACACTATCTTTATCTTAAAGAATTTTCACTTAAACTTTTATTGAAAGAAATATTGGCTTCATTCCAAAAAATTACCAATAATGCTTATGTATCAATTGTTATTTTCTCAGAATTTAATACCATTATTGAATGCATAACCAGCAATAAATCATCACTTTCAAAACGCATTTTTGATTTCTTAAGGCATGTAGTAGATCTGCGTGAGACTCAATTTCTTATGCTTAATAACAAGTCGTGTATAGGAATTTATATCCCCCTTCCATATGAAAATAATTGCGTTATTTATCTAGAGAGGGATGAGCCTTTTGATAAATACATGTTGTTCTATCTGGATTTTCTTATAAAAACAGTCACATATGCGATTGGAATGAGCATTCTATCCTTCAAAGAAAAAGAAAAGGATAGTATTTTTGAACTCGTTATTCGTCAAATGCAAACACCTGTTGCTATTTTTGACGTGAATATGAACTATTTATCCGTTAGTAATGCGTGGATTAAGGAGTTCAATCTTGAATCATATGAATGTATTCTTGGAAAACCACAATCGGATGTGATGCCAACACAGCCAAAACAATGGGAAGATAATTATAAAAACGCACTTAATGGACGCATTTATTATGGCGAAGAGGAATGTTATATCGACACCAGCGGCAATAAGGTTTGGTTAAAAAGCAATATACACCCATGGTATACACCAAATGAAACCATTGGGGGGATCATCATTTTCTCAGAAATTATCACCAAACAAAAAAATGCTGAAAAACATTTGAACTTACTTGTAAAAGAACTTACGCGATCCAACCAAGAACTTGAACGTTTTGCCCACATCTGTTCGCATGATTTAAAGGAACCGCTTCGCTCCGTTTCGGGCTTTGTTCAGCTACTACTTGCACAAAATGCAAATAATTTTGATGATATCTCCTTCACCTACGTCCCTTATATTTTAAAGGGGATCGATCGGATGAATACACTCATTAAAGACATTTTGACGTATTCAATGGTTTCCGTAAAATCAAGTAAATCATCTTATTCCAATGTTGAACAGATATTAATTGAAATAAAAGAAAATATTTCAACACAAATAAGGCAATTAAAAGCAACCATTAATATCGGAAAAATGCCCATTGTTGAAGCCGATGAAATACAAATTAAGCAAATTTTTACCAATCTAATTGAAAATGCGTTGAAATTTCGTTCTAAACAACATCCTGTAATTGATATATATTGCGAAGATAGAGGAGATATTTGGGAATTTGTGGTGAGAGATAATGGTGTGGGTATAGCTCCTCAATATCGTACGGAGATTTTTGAAATATTTAAAAGACTTTATAACAAAGATCGGTATGAAGGGTCTGGTGTTGGTTTGTCTATCGTTAAAAAGATAGTCAATGCCCATGGCGGTGAAATTTATGTCAGAAGCAATGCCGCCGATGGTAGTGATTTCGTCTTTACATTGCAAAAATCAAGTGGTGGAAAGAAGATCAAAAAACAGGTTAAACATTTAGTAAATAATTTTTAAGCAGTGAGTTATGAGATGGTCGCATCTTCCACCAAAAATGAAGATCTATTTTATGATTTTCACGTTGCTACACGTCAAGAGATGGCAAAAGGTCTTTTCTTTGGTGCGGAAGAGCTTGGTTTTATTGATTGGGATATCACGAATGACAAAACTATTATTTCACCAAACCTACGTCGTATATTAGATATTCCAAACGATATTGAAATAATGTGCTGGCATGATTGGGTCAATCTTTTTCACCCACAAGATCAAAGTGCGATTATCGAAGAGATTGAAGCCTTAAAAAAAGCAGATACAAATTATGTAACAGCAAAGCATTTTAAAAAACATACAAATGGTTCCAATGCATCCCTATTAACGCAAACAATCGTACTTAGTCGTGATAATAATAATATGCCGACACGGTTATTAACAACATGCATGTGTGAAACATCTTACGAAAAAGAGAAGATGTCTCTTAAAAACACAAAGATTGAAAACGATATAATTGCGCCAAACAACTCAATATCCTTATTACAAAATATGGAGAATAATTACAATAACTTTATCAAACAGATACAAGTTCCTATTGCAATATTAGATATGGATATGCGCTATATTGCAACCAGTGATGCATGGATTCACGTATATAATCTTGAAAACCAAGGTAATATTATTGGCAAATCACACTATGATGTTTTTCCCAATCAACCTCAAAATTGGATTGAGGCACACCAAATCGCACTGAGCGGTGAGATTTATGTTGGCGGAGAAGAATGCTACTACACACCGAAAGGTAAACCCATTTGGCTTACGGGCAGTATCTACCCATGGTATACAGAAACACAAACAAGAGGCGGCGTTATTATTGCAACTGAGATTATAACGAAACGCAAAAATTCAGAACAACATTTAAGTCATATGGTTAATGAACTTATGCGTTCAAACCAAGATTTGGAAAGATTTGCTCATATTTGTTCGCATGATTTAAAAGGTCCTCTTCGGTCAATTTCTGGTTTTCTACAATTACTCGTTCGACATAACACAGATGTATTTGATGATACATCTTTAATGTATATTCCGCATATCGTACAAAATATTAATCGTATGGATGAACTTATTAAAGGGATTTTGGAGTATTCAAAAATTTCATACGAATCTGGTGAACACACGAAAGTTAATATAGCGCTTGTAGTAAATGAAGTCATTGAGGATTTAACACTAAAAACCAAACAGCTTAATGCCGTCATTAACATCGATCCATTGCCTGTGATTGAAGGCGAATATATCAAAATTAAACAAATCTTTTCAAATTTAATTGATAATTCTTTAAAATTTCATTCACACAGACCCCCTGTTATTGATGTACGGTGCGAAGACAATGGCGCATTTTGGAAATTCACGGTTAGGGATAATGGTGTCGGCATTGACCTCGACCATTCAGTTGATATTTTTAGAGCATTTAAACGCCTTCACAAAAATGATGAATATGAAGGAACAGGCGTAGGTCTATCAATTGTTAAAAAAAATGTAAACGCCCATGGTGGCGATATTTATATTCAAACGAATCCAACAGGAGGCTGTGAATTCATATTTACGCTCCAAAAACAAAATAAAATAATGAGCAAGGATTAAGCTATGTCAGAGTCAGTTGAGAGTAAAGTTCTCGATCAATATATTGGAAAACGATTACGTGAGAAACGACAAAAATTAGGATTTACGTTGACAGATCTTGCTGAAAAATTAGCCGTTTCGCATCAACAAATTCAAAAATATGAACAAGCGCAATCACGCATTTCGGCTATTACTCTTTATCAGTTGGGGGAAATATTAGGCGTAGAACCTAGCTATTTCTTTCAAGGATTCTCTGCTTTCCAAAAAAAATGTGGGCGTATACATGGTGACGTTATTGTGCCTGATCGACAGAGCAGTCTTAATGTACTTTTAATCGAAGATGACGCTGCCGATGAATTGTTAGCCCGCCGTGCGTTTGCTGAAGCATCTTTACCTGTTAATATTTTTACCGTTCATGATGGTGTAGCCGCCTTAGATTGCTTGCGCAATCGCAGTACTCTTGTTGATTTTCCACGTCCTGATATTATTTTGCTCGACCTCAATATACCAAAACATGACGGAGCAACCGTGCTGCGCGAGATTAAACGTGACCGTGAAATTAGTGATATTCCTGTCATTATTTTAACAAATAGTATTAATTTTCAAGAGATGATCTCTTGTTATAAAACATATGCAGCAGGCTATATTTGCAAGCCATTTGACTTTGATGTGTTTCAAAAAAGCATTGATGCGCTTGTGCGTTATTGGGCATTAACAGTTGTTTTGCCAAGCCGTGCAAATGGTGTGCTAACGTAAAAAATCAAGTTATTATTTATGAACAGCGTTCACGTCCTAACAAATAATACGTAATACCAAAGATAGCGTGTGCGATAAGGGTACGATTAAAAATCCGTGCGGCATTTTCTCTTCCAAGATAATGATTTAACAGATTCATATCTCCCTCTGGTTGAGTTTCTGTTAAATCAATGATGCTTGTATGTTTCAGATGACTCAATTGCGGTAATTCTAAGCCCTTATTTCTCAAAATATGGTGTATCGTTTGAATATATGATTTTCTTTGAGCTTCTTTATCTTGATCTTCATCTGGTTTAAACAGATCAACGTGCGTTGCTTTATTGCTCGTCAATAGATGCACATTTGGATTACCTGCGTCTTTAAGACCTGTATAAAAGACAACCGCATCATCGTGTGATAATATTTGATCCTCTTTAGAATGCACAAGAATAAATGGAGTTTCATTCGGCATTTGATGTAATGACTGAATAGCCTGTTGCCCACCAATGCTGTACCAGGGATAAACAACGGATGATACAATATAGGGCATCGTATAAAATGACCCAGGCGTCCAACTAAACCATTTACCAACAGGGATTTTAATACCGCCTATACGAATGTTAATTTTATTTCGCCCATAATGAGAGATAGCACTATTTCCTGATGCCATAACGCCTTCATAAATAAGCGCTTTTACTTTTGGATGTTGATGTGATTTGAAATAATTTGTTGCCGTTGCCGTGCCTTGCGATATAGCGTATACAATAATGCGCTTAACAGAATCATTACTATCCAGCTGTTCCATAAGAAGAGACAGTGGATATTGACAGTTGTATTGCCCAAAATCAGCATAGGTAAAAAAGCTATTTTTAGTAGCAATAGGCGTATTTACATAATGTATATTTTCTGATGGAAATTGCGTTGTATCAATAATATGCTGCAGTGGATTATCTGCTTTTTTTCCATAACCATCTTGCCCAGGAATAACCACAAAATGAGTGTATTTTAATAAATTATCATCCTCTAAATCAACGGCTTGTATTACTTTCGTTACATAAATAAGTATCGCAATCATAATTGATGTATATTTCATAATGACACCCGAAAGGAAAACTAAGTTCCTAATATATCAGATTTAATGAAACAATGATACACCTGCAACGATTAACAAATTGTTAACAGAATACTATTTTATGTACATATTAAATATTTATAGGATTTTTATTTAAGAATTACATTTATCTTTATAAGAAAAGATCACCAGATCCCCAAGATTTTCCACCACACACCACCGATACCAAGCCATATGATAATATTAACAACACTGACAATAAGACCATTTCCCCACCATGCAGGCAAACCAACATAGCCTGCGCCATAAAGAACAGCAGCTGACGATGTGCCATAATGGGTCATGCTTGAAAAAAGACTGCTAAAATAGGCTAACACCAATGCTGCCAATAATGGTGGCGTTCCAACGGAAATACTAACCGCCAGAAATGCCGCATACATCGAACTCACATGCGCTGTATTGCTGGCAAAGAAATAGTGACTGTAAAAATACGCCATAATTAAAGTCAAAAAGGCAGCATGCCACGACCACCCTTCAACAAGTTTCCCCATTGATCCGCTAAACCAACCAATAAAACCAAATTTCTCAAGATAAATTGACATGGTCACCAAAATAGCAAGCCATACAAGTGTATGCCATGCTTCACTTTCTTGTAAAACGTCTTTCCAGTCAATGACACCAAGGATAAAGAGCATACATAGCCCTAATAATGCCGCCGTCGCAGCATTGATACCAAAATTATCGCCAATCATCCACAAAACCAAAAGAACCCCGAAGATACCAACCATCGTCCATTCTTTTGTGCTCATTGGCCCCATTTCTTTAAGTCTCTCTTTAGCAAGACCAACAGCCTCTGGCAGGTACTTAATTTGCGGTGGATAGATTATGTACAATAAAAAAGGAATAACAATAATGCTAACAAGTCCTGGAACAATTGCCCCTGTGAACCATGTCATCCAGGTAATTTCAACACCCTGTTTAATAGCCAAAGCTTGCGCCAACGGATTAGCTGCCATTGCTGTTAAAAACATTGCACTGGTAATTAAATTGCCTTGGAAACAAACTTGACTAAGGAAACTACCTAATTTTTTTTCCGTATTATCTTTAGGCGAGCTACCTAAGGCCTCCGAAATGGCTTTTATGATAGGGAGCATCACACCGCCTGTACGGGCGGCATTACTTGGCATGAAAGGAGCGATAACCAGCTCCGTAAAGACAACACCGTAGCCTAAACCAAGGGTTCGCTTACCGAGTAAACGCACAAACCAATAAGCCACACGCGTGCCAAGATTAGTTTTGATAAAACCACGTGCGATGAAAAAGACAATCACAACCAACCAAATAATTGATTTACTGAAACCAGCCAAGCCTTCTTCAAAGGTTAAAACACCTGTTAACGTACACGCTAAAAGCCCCATGAAGGCAACAGGCCCCATAGGAAAAGGCTTTAAAATAATCGCAACAATTGTACCGACAAAAATAGAAAATAAATGCCAGCCTTTCGGATCAACACCATCTGGAATTGGCAGAAAATAAAGCACAAATCCAACACACATGGCTATCAATAACCGTATATAGCAATTCATTTATCGTAACCCTTTGACATTATCTTGCGACACTATTTTGAGACATTGTTTTTCAACATATAAATCCTTTTTAAAGGCACATTATACATTCAAAACACATCTCTAAAACATGAACGCAAACAAAGGTAAATTCAAGAAAAAAGTGCATTACAGTTAGAATCACCTAAGGGTTGATCTTACGACTTTATCAACTTTCGCACACGTTGACTGTTTGAGTCGGAATCAACAACATAAATATTCCCAGCACTGTCCAAAGTAATCCCTGTTGGGCTGTAAAACTTTGCTGCACCCAGCGCACCATCCGCTGTGCCTGGACTTCCACATACACCTGCAATTGTTGTAACCGATGCATCTGATAATTTAACAGCACGAATGCAGTGGTTTGCCGTATCCGTTACATACAAATATGTATTATCTGTGGCAAGCCCAATTGGACTATTAAATTTAGCGGATGTTCCTTTAGCATTCGTTGCACCTGACGTATTACAAACACCTGCCAGTGTTGTAACAGCGCCTGCCGTCCCTGTTGATCCTGGAGTCGCTATTTTACGGATACAATGCCCATCCGTATCAGCAACATATAAATTCCGGGCTGAATCCATAACAATACCCGATGGTGACTTGAATTTAGCACTTGTTGCTGTGGTATTATTTGATATATCCCGCGATCCATTGCCAGCATAGGTTGATACAGTGCCATTTTTTATCATACGTATACGATAATTCACAAAATCACTGATATAAGTTGTGCCATCGCTCTCAATAAAAATACCATTTGGACCCTTAAATTTGGCAGCAGTTGTCGCAGCGCCTTCTGTTGATCCAGTTGCCGTACTGCATGTGCCAGCAATACGCGTAACACCTCCATCACTCATTTTACGAATGCAATTATTTTTACTATCAATAATGGTCAGTGCGCCTGTATTTAATGAAATTCCAGCTGGCATATTAAACGTTGCGGTTGTTGCAACTGCGTTATCCGCTGCACCCGCAATTGCTGACCCCGCATGAATTGATGTTAATCCACTCGCCGTAATTCTTATAACACCATTTAAATAAGTTACATAAGTGGTATTTGATGCATCAACGACAATGCCTGCAAGGCGCTTTGTCGTGTTTGTTGATCCTGTTAATGTACCTGCCAAATTAAGCGTTAATGTTTTACCATCAACAGGTGTTACACCGACGGCAGCCGCCCCTCCACCAGCAAGAGTACTCACCGTATAGCCCGCATACCCAGATGAAGACACCATAACGCCGCATATAATTGTGCTTATCATGAGAATTTTTCTCAAAGCAGCATATTTAATTTTATGTGAAACAGAAAAATTCCTCATTACAATCTCTTAATCATATTTGTTTTTACTATTATAACTATTCTATGATTAATACTGAGTTAATTTCTTCTATTATTTGGTTGATAATGCATGCCGCCAGGCATAGGTTTTGAAACACCTGTTGTATTTGGCAGGCTTAACGGTTGACGGGATAGCGATCGAACAGCAAGGTAGGCAAAAATTTGCGCCTCCATTGCGGCCGAATTCCAACCTGCTTCATCAGCTGTCTCAACACTAAGTTTACCTGATAAATAGATCTTTAATTCTTCTTCAAAATTATATTTGATGACTGGGTTTTTCCACCCTCCTCCACATAAAATCCATCGCTGTGGAAGTAACGTTGTACATGTGTGATGATGTTGAATAAGAGCCAAACTTTGCACAATTGTTTGCGCGGTAAAAACTTCTAATGTTGCACATCCATCATTAATTGATAAATCCATTACCTCTGGTATAAGCATAATATCACCGATATCAAGCGCCTTTGGCGGTGGCACGTTAAGATAGTTTATCCCATTTTTAAAGAGAGCCTTTGCCCGCAATGCATCTAACGTCGTTTTATGGGGCTTTCCCTTGCGACCGTATGCACCATCCATATCCATGCATTCAGCACCCATTGTTTTTTTTCGAACAAACAGATCGATCAGCGCATTACCAGGGCCAGAATCGTAGCTAATAATATCGAGTTCAGATGAACTTTGAATAAGCGTGATATTTGAAATTCCTCCACAATTAATAACACCAACAGGGACGATGCGATCACGCTGTGCAATTGCATGATGATAAAGAGGCGCAAATGGTGCCCCCTGCCCACCTGCCTCAACATCCTGACGTCTGAAATCATGCACAACCGTAACACCCAATTCATTCGCCATATGCTGTGGATTGCCAAGGGAAATCGAAAGACACGCGGATGGTTGATGATAAACCGTTTGTCCATGATAACCGATAATAGCGATTTGACTTACGGAGCAACCCGTTTGAACAAGAAGCCGTTTGACGCATTCAATATGCAAATGAGTCGATAATTGGATAACATCATGCAGTGCAATTACCTGTTCGGCACCATACAGATAGTGCATAAGGGCATTTATAACTTTGGTTGGATCAGGCAGCTGAATTTCGTGTGTTATATAAGTAAAAAGGTCTGTTGAAAAGTGATGATGGGCAACTGCCATATTCCCTTTTGCCCGTCTAATACTGTATTCAGCCCCTTTCAGAAGCATTTTCGTTTCCGCATCATAGGATAAAGATACATGTCCTAAATCTTTTATCGTATCATAATCACCATCAACACCTAGAAGTGCTGCATCGATGCCATCCATGGATGTGCCACTCATAAGACCGATTGATAGCATGCATGTTTCTTTTATTGGATGTATTTAAGCAATAAAAATACTAAATCAATCTATTATTGTCAATCATTGAAAAATACACAAAAAACATGAACCGATCGTAACGTATTTACGATCATATACAAATCCAAATAATTCTTGACGAAAAATCAACAAACGCTTAATTTCATACGTGACATCGTTTTTGTGCTGAAGTAGCTCAGTTGGTAGAGCAACTGATTCGTAATCAGTAGGTCGGAGGTTCGATTCCTCTCTTCAGCACCAGTGAAACTGAGGGTTCTTCGGGGTTTTAGCATGTTTGAAAAAAGCCTAAGCATCACATAAGTAACAGAAAATAAAATTCTGATTTAAGCACTCACAGTACATTCGAACGTGTCTCGCCCCAGGAATGCCTGGCGCCTCATTTTGTTATTCCAATTCATAATTTTTTAAGCAACAGCGTAATGACCTGTTTCTCAAAATCAATTTTACCATATCTAATCCCTTTCTTTAGAGCTCGATTGCCCAGGCGACCATGTGCGGTATACTATGAGTGGTTCTTCTAATGTCATAATGGCATAACGTCCACCTGAAAATGTTTCTTGTGCACTAAGAGATAAAATGCCAGGATTTAAAGCATCAGCATGACTCGTAACACGACCAGGTATTTGCGAAACGATTCTTTCATAATTTGAAGGCAATTGAGATGACTGTGTGTATATACTTTGGCTGATTCCCTCAACCTCCACCACCCCAGCGCCCTTACCCAGTCCCTTTGCCTGCCTGGCAAGCCCTTGCACCCCTACTTTCCCAATACTAGCAAGACCCAACGCAAGTCCATCATTTATCGATTGCCCAATCGCACGGGCATTGCCTCTATCGGTCATCCCTGTATAGCGCAAAACGGCTTCAACCCCATTGCCAATCATGGTGGCAATCGCCGCCGCTGCTGATAATGGGCTTTGACCTGCACCATTTTCCCGCATCTTCATATACGCATGTTTGCAAACAGAACGATACACCTGCGTTTCATCGGTCGTCATTGGGCGTTCATAAACATGATCACGTGTCCAATCCAAACACGCGTCAATATAGGCATCTTCCCCTACAGAAATATCGGTTGGGTAGGCGGCAATGGGTGTCAGGGTGCGATCAACCCCTAACTTTTGCCTAAAGTCATCGATGATTTGCCCAACCTTTTCAAGACCAATGGCTTTAAGAACAGCACGGCGACCTTTGCCAACGAAGGATTGCTCAGCCTCATCATTGGTGTCATAACCATTCTCATCTGCCTGTTTTGCTTTTCTTTGCCCTGCCTGGGTTGATGATTTAGCAAAATTATTCTCCACCGCGGTTGTGGCGGTGAAGATCGCTGTTTGTATCTAAAATCCAACCGAAAAAATCACAACAATGCTATGACTCAAAGTGATGAAATGCCTTGATTCGCTTAACTTCTTGATCAAATATTTTTTCAGCGTCTGGATCACCTTCATGAAAACGATCCCAAAAATCACCGTCAAAGACAGTCGGTTCAAGTTCACTTCGACCACTTTCATAAAAAGTATACGAAAAATCAGGAGGCACATGTGCGTCGACTAAATCAAAATATTTACTCAAAAACCAACCAACTTCATTATCTGTGTCGCATTGAATAATAAATTTACTCCCTTGATTAGGTACATAGTATACACCAATAACTAAATATTTTTTATTCAAAGTTAG
Organism: Alphaproteobacteria bacterium; assembly: GCA_947488275.1. GTDB lineage: Bacteria > Pseudomonadota > Alphaproteobacteria > Paracaedibacterales > CAIOTO01 > CAIOTO01. Next base: position 30,432 of record CANKZX010000010.1, read on the forward strand.
ATGAGTATCTTCTTTGCGATCTTCCCTTTTTCGTGTATGGCGTATAATCATGGATTAACAGTTCCTTTCACCTTAAAATCAGGAGTTACATAATCAATAGTGCCTGTTACCGTATTTCGGTAATAATGAATTTGAAGGGATTGACCATTAGGCGCCCTTACAGATTGAGTTTTAAATTTCCCCCAATCCGCGATAGAAGAACCATCCTTCGTCAATTGAGAAATAACTTTTTGGTTTTGTATACCATTTTTCACATCTATAAAGATGGATCGAGATAACGCGCTCTCCGTCAATTTCCCCTCTTGGTTTAACAAGCCCGCCTCTTGGAATGTCAATTGTGTTCGCAGTCGAAGTGCATCTGCTGAACTGACGGCACCTGCACGTGAAAAACCTTCAGTTGCACCAGCGCCCTTACTCAGTCCCTTTGCTTGGTTGGCAAAACCCCGAGTCGCTCCTTGCGCCACCTTCTGAGCCGCTGCACTCGCCATACGACTGCTAAGATATTTCCCCCCAAGAATCACACCACCTGCCATTACTGTATCACGGGTCAACTGTTTAATGGCAGCTTTTTCTGCGACCGTATCCCCCAAATGTTCCGCGGCGATGTGGCTTAATTGATTCACCCCCTCCGCCATTAGGTCATTTAAACCAGGCTCCAACACCAAACCCGTATAGAACGCGGAAACAGCACTGCCCAGCAACGCACAATGACGCGTCCGTATTTTCTTTTATGCAGAAATGCCTCTCAAATTCTTAAATTGCGGACTACAAATCCCCATTACGTCAATTTTATCAGTTAAAGGGTAGTATGTTTTTCCAGGATAAATAATCGTTAACTGCTTTAAATCAAGTTCGTTTACGATCTTTGACCACCTTCTGTCGAGTGTTGGTGCATCATTACGTTTAAACTCAAAACCCATAAGTTGATTGTTTTGATGAACGACTAAATCAATTTCACCAAAACTATGCGCCCCCCAAAAATAGCAATCATGCGTATCAATTTTTAGTTTTTGAATAACCTGCTCTAATGCAAAACCTTCAAATGAAGCGCCTATTTTAGGATGCATAACTAAATCAGAATAAGTTGCTGTGTTTATAAAGCTGTGAAATAACCCACTATCACGCCAATAAATTTTAGGACTTTTAACCTGTCTTTTTTTTATATTTGCGTGCCAGGGCTGCAAAACACGAATCATAAATGTTTGATGTAATACGTTTAAATAATGCATAGCTGTTGGCTGAGATATTCCAAGGTTCTGAGCAATTTCATTTGCATTGAAAATTTGCCCATGATAATGCGTTAATACATTCCAAAAACGACGTAATGATTCAGGGTTAATTTTTATCCCCATCATGTTAAGGTCTTGCTCTAAATAAGAACGTATATAATGCCGTCTCCAATCAAAGCTATCTCTATCCGTTTCAGCCAAATAACTTCTTGGATAGCCTCCACGGAGCCATAATGTATCAACATCATCAACTTCACCAAGATGAAAAGGGGTTAATTCACTATAAGCAATACGTCCAGCAAGCGTTTCTGACGACGTAAGATCACGCGATGCACTACCAAGAAGTAAGAACGTCTTTTCAGGATACTCATCATGAATATAACGAAGTACGGGAAAGAGTTTGGGCATACGTTGAGCTTCGTCGATAATAATCAATCCCTTAAGCGGTCCTAAAGCTGTTACTGGATTTTTGAGTTGCACCAAGGACTCTGGATTCTCGAGATCGAACATGGTAATAGGTCCATCATTAATAGACCATGTCTTTGCTAATATTTTAGCAAGTGTTGTTTTTCCGCATTGACGTGAACCAAGTAACGCAATAATTCGGTGTGTTCGATAGAGTTCTTTCAAAGCGGCAAGTGATTCAGAGCGATCAAGCATAAAAACTGTCTTAAATAAAAAATACGAATGATCATAGAATGACACATTTTTTGAAATTTCAAAATAATTATTTGATATTTCAATTTTTTTAATGATATTTTAAATCTGCTCAGGGGTGTTCGCTAATAATATAGTGCCTAGGCTTCGGATTTGCCAGATAAAGGTGGTGTTCCGATGCTACAGCCTCTGTCGTCTAATCGTTCGTCGTGTGCGCCGTTTTAAGGATAGTTACCTCTTCGGTCGTAAGGCCTGTGTATTTCATAATCATAGCCTCGTTCATACCATCTTTTATCATGCCTCGCGCCATTATATGTTTTGCATTACGCTCCCCCTCAACGAGCCCTTCTGCTTTACCAATCTCAACACCTTTTTCCATCCCAATCTCAACACCTTTCTCCAGCCCAATCTCAACACCTTTTTCCATCCCATCATCAAATTTTTGGTCTAGAACCGCTACATAATCGCGTTCACGTTTCTCAACCTCTTCATAGGCCATCAGCTCATCCTCGGTCCAATAGAACCGATTCAACTCATCATAGGCTTTTTCAATCACATGATCTTTATCGGTTAACTGTTTCAAGACATCTGGCGTGATATCATCAGCATACCTAAAGAAATAACACCATTTTTCAACATCATCGGTTAGATGATCAATCGCCTCTTTCGCTTTCTTAAATTTCGGTAATTCTAAAAACGTAAAAGAAAAATCCTGCAAATCCTGTTCATAGGTTTCTTTGTCTAAAATCACGTGATCAGACTTAATCGCCTTCTTTTTTGGAAACATGATATAGTCTGCAATGGCCAAAAACACAACTTCCTTTAAATCTTTATAAATAGATCCCACATTGGCCTGTGCGCTATATGCTTTGGCGGCATAATATTGAGCACGTTTTTCAAATCCAGATGATTTGGCCACTTGCATTTCAACGATATATTTATTTTGACGCTCATCGGTGCACATGACATCGACAATACTCGTTTTTTTAAAAATCAACTCAGGGTCTTGAAGGGTTGGTATAAACTCAACGTTTGTTATGGTCGGTTTACCATTAAACACAAGCATATCGTTGAGGAAATTAATCAAAATATCCTTATTTTTTACGGTACCAAAAAGCCGCTTAAAGGCCACATCATTTTTAGGGTCTAATAATTTATGGGTCACTGACACAAGGCTATCTCCGTTAAGCGAAGTCGCCTTAAGTATACCACAGTCCACCCCTCAATTCATGTGTTATTTTGCGTATGACTATTCCCAATTTTTTGGATCTTTCCACCATTCATGAGGGGCGCATTCTATTTCTATTTTTTCAATTTCGGGCAATTATTATAGGGGAGAGATGTTGCACTGAAGCATGAATTGACGTTGTTGAATCGATGACTTAGAAAAGTTACTCTCCACAGCGGTTGTGGCGGGATCGCCGTTTGCACCTGATCGGGAGACATACCCGCCAGTATCGCAACTGTACTGGCGAATTTTATAAGTGGACGTTATCTCTATAATGGCTCATATAAAACGTGTGCATGCCAAAACATTTTATAAAAAACTTGGTTTTGAAGCATCACATGAAGCCATAACTGCATGGAAACAGATGAAGGGGGTGTGGAAGACAATTCTAACCAGTCATTGCCATTCCACTCGCCTGTTGCTGCTGCATCATAAGCATTTGCTGTTGCATCATTTGTTGCTGCATGGCTGCTAAATCAGGCTGCGCAACAACAGGCGGTGATGCTGGCACCACAGCCGCTGCAGGTGGCGTTGTAACGGGCGTTAAAAAACTTTTCATTTCAGATTTTCGTTTACAAAAACCATCGTCGTTCTTATCTTTTTTTGCATCAGATTGCCCCTCTGCTGATTTAGGCTCAACCCATTCGCATTTATCATTTTCCATATTACACCGAATGCGTGCGGTAATATTTGAACACTTGACGGTACATGTTGACTCTTCGGCGGCATTAAAATCAACAATGCATTTATCGCCTCTGCCGCCAATCAACCATACATGGGCAAAAACACAGCGCGGAGCCCCCATTTCCTTACATTCATTCTCAATTGCGTTATTGTCTGAAAAAATAGCCCCTCCCATAATAATAGGGTGATTTAATACGAACAACAGACATAAGACAAATAGAAATCGAATCATAAAAAAAGAACGTAGAAACTTATATGTTTATAGTTAATCTTAATCATACGGGATTTAATAAAACGTTAATAAAAAGGAAATTTAATAAAAGAACATCATATTCCTGCAGAAAAACGAAATCATATAATTTTTTAAGACAATTTTGTCTATTAATAATTAAAAAAGTGGACAATCGCATCGTCTTCTTTTAACGTCAAATCATGAAGAAAATTAACATTTATGCCGAAAGAGAAAAGCAAATGAAAAAGCAAAGTTTTAGGCTCTATGGTCGCCAGAAATCTGGTCCTATTAATCATGCACAACATGAATTAATGGATCAGCTCCTGCCAAATCTTGATGTTGATATTCAAGAAATTGATAAAAGTTCAGATGCAGTTCTTGAAATTGGCTTTGGCAATGGTAGTCACATGGTTGCTTTAGCTCAAAAATCACCAAAAACATTATTCATTGGGTGTGAACCATTTTTAAATGGCGTTGTCTCGGTGCTTGAACATATTGATTCAAAAGAAATACGCAACATCCGTATTCATAATGGTGATATTCGGCATCTTATTCCTGAAATGCCAAATGGTCTTTTTTCACAGATTTATCTACTATATCCTGATCCATGGCCTAAAAAACGTCATTGGAAACGCCGTCTTGTTACACAAGAATTTCTAAATACAGCCCATCGTTTGCTTAAAAAAGATGGTGCTCTTTATATCGCGAGCGATCATGATACGTATCAAAATTGGATTGAAAATTGCATTAGCAGCACTTACGCATCAGCACTGTTTGATTGGTCGAATCAAAAGACAATGACCATATCATGGGATAGATGGCAATCAACAAAATACGAAGAAAAAGCCTTACGTGAAGGGCGCACGCCGCGTTATTACGTATTAACTAAAAAATAAAACAGATTTAATAATCGGAGTACTTAAATGGATTTAACTAAAATTCCTGTTGGAAAAAACGCCCCATGGGATGTAAATGTCGTCATTGAAATCCCTCAAGGTGGCGCACCTATAAAATATGAAATTGATAAAGATTCAGGCGCACTATTTGTTGATCGCTATATGAATACAGCGATGTTTTATCCTGCAAACTATGGCTTTATTCCACATACATTGGCGGATGATGGCGACCCTCTCGATGCGCTTGTTGTGGGCGATTATCCCGTTATGCCAGGCGCTGTTATTCGTGCACGTCCTGTTGGTGTTTTACACATGGAAGATGAAAGCGGAATGGATGAAAAACTCATCATGATTCCTGTATCATCACTAAATCCGTATTATGATCATGTAAAAACATATACTGAATTACCTGAAATCTTACGCCGTCAAATTGATCATTTCTTTACTCATTATAAGGACTTGGAAAAAAATAAATGGGTCAAAATCATGCGTTGGGGCGATGAACACGAGGCCGCTGCATTAATTCAGAAAACAATTGAAAAAGCACGCGTATAACCCAATAAATGGTAACGTGTCTATCCTACGCGTCACTTTTAGAAATCACCCTATTTCATGTCTTACCTGGGCTTGACCTCATAGGCTTGCCCCAGGAAGACGAAAGTGACGATCGTGTATGTGCCACCTGCTGTTTGAGTATAAAAAAGATTTGCTTAAATCAACATGAGGCTGATACTATCAGCTATTGATGAAAAGCCATAAGAAAACAAGGATTTGAACGCGCCTTATATGTCCAATACCCGTCATTCATCTTGTTTTACGCACACACATATCAGATGCGTTTGGGTGGATCTTGTTTTATTGCTCCTTGTTTTTGCACCTCTCTATTTCTTGTGCCTTGGGCATAGCCCTTTTGCCACGCCAGATGAAGCCCGTTACGTTGAAATCCCCCGTGAAATTTTAGCAACGCATGATTGGGTGACGCCGCGTCTTAATGGCGTTAAGTATTTTGAAAAACCACCACTTCTTTACTGGATAGAAGCCATATTTCAATCAATCTTTGGTATTAAAGAATGGGCAATGCGCCTACCTATTGTTTTATTTGGTCTGTCAGGCATTTTAGGAACTTACCTTTTTGGACAACGCATTTTTAATCGCCGCACAGGCCTGTTATCCGCATTTATCCTTGGTTCATCAGGTCTTTACTTTGCGTTATCACGTCTTATCATTCTCGATATGGCCGTCAGCATTCTTATAACACTTAGCCTCTTTTCATTTTACGTCGCCCATTTAGAAAACAATCAACAAAAGCGCCGTTTTTATTATGCTTTATTTACAACATTTTGTGCCCTTGCTGTTCTGACAAAAGGAATTATGGCAATTGCCATCACGGGATGCGTCATTGTGCTATGGGCAACACTATCAGGTTCATGGAAATCTATTTTCCCAACATTTCTGCCAACGAACATACTGCTATTCTTTACCATCGCCGCGCCTTGGCATATATTGGCATCTCTTAAAAACCCAGAATTTGCCTACAAATATTTTATTGTTGAACACGTTCTGCGATACACCACAACAATTCACGCACGCTACCAGCCGATATGGTTTTTCATTCCTATTTTAATTGGTGGCTTTTTCCCGTGGAGCGCTTTTTTTGCACCAGCCCTTCTAAAAGCATTTCGTAATCGCGCAACGTCACATTATCTCTTCCTTTTGATATGGATTCTTTTTGTTTTTGTATTTTTCTCGATATCGCATTCAAAACTTATTCCCTATATACTGCCCCTTTTTCCGCCAATGGCATTGCTCATCGGTTGCCTGTTCAATGATTGGTTGTCACAATCAACATCTGACACAACAACAAATCAATGTGATGCATTTACAAAACCCCCTGAACGGCGTTTAATTTATCTGTTTATTCTTTGTCTTCTCTTAGGGATTGCCGCTTCTCAAGTGCATCTTTTCTTTCCAGAGATCCATACAGATAAGATTTTGTTAAAACCGTACGTTAATATTTTATCATTTTGCTTTTTTGCAACCGCTTTATGCGCCATTCCTATTCCTCTCTATCGTGATTATACCGCCAACATAAAAATCCTTAAACGGTTATCACTTACTAATCCACTTGCCGTTCGTTTGTGTGGCATCGGACTTGTCAATTTTATTATTTTATTATTCTTAATCCCTGCAGCACCGCACATCATCAGGCCATCTTTGCAACCTCTTGTTAATGTCGCACGTCAACAAAGACAACCACATGAACCCCTTGTTGCCTATATGAAATATTTTCAAGATCTCCCCCTATACGCACGTGAACGCGTTATGGTTGTTGAGGCAAAAGATGAGCTTTTATTTGGTACGGAGGTCGAAGATACAACCGCCTGGATGATCAGTAATGATCATTTTAAACAGAAACTTACGCATGAGAAAACACGCTTTTGGATTTTCGCACGACGTGATGGATTAGCGCGCCTTAGGGAAGAAAACCCACATATTCAATTCAAAGAAATCGCATGTGATCGCGGTGTTTGCCTTGTCGTGAATGAGGCGGCGTAAATGTTTGAAGGACAATCTCTTAGTACTTCAGGCCACGTTGGTCTTCAAATTCATGTTTCATTAACTGCGTAAAGGCATGTTCGAACACCTGGAATTCCGCCTGGTAATAAACGATAATCGGTTGTGCACGTAGCGCGCCATTTTGATCGTAAAGACTGACCAAATTACCATGATCATCACG
>CANKZX010000011.1 GCA_947488275.1 Alphaproteobacteria bacterium
CACCTAACATGAAGACAGTATACACATCAAAAAGTTCTTGCAAGGAGCCCTTATGCCATCTAAAACTAGCCTTATTACCCTGGTGGGTGCAATACTGATTCTTATAGGAGCGTACTTTTTAATGTCTACACATATTGATTACACAAAAACATCAACAGGACTTCAATTCAAAGACACCAAAGTTGGTGACGGTGTCAGCCCTAAAATGGGACAGACGGTTATTGTGCACTACACAGGTCGTTTAACGAATGGTCAAGTCTTTGATAGTTCACACAAACGAAATGCACCCTTTAAATTCCAAATTGGCGTTCAGCAAGTCATTAAAGGTTGGGATGAAGGTGTGGCAACGATGAAAATTGGCGGCACACGCACCCTTATCATTCCACCAGAACTTGGTTATGGCGCACGTGGCGCTGGTGGCGTGATTCCACCGAATGCAACACTCGAATTTGATGTTGAACTCCTTGGTATTGAATAACACACATACGCCATTTATTAGAGCGGAACAACGAGGTACACTTGGGTGTATTATTCTTAATCGCCAAGCCGCCCTTAATGCAACAAACATGGAAATGGTCGGCGCCATTAATGATGCGTTGACTATTTTTTCATCCACCCCCGAAATTCTTCATATTGCTATTCTATCTAATTGTGAACGTGCCTTTTGTGCTGGTGGTGATATTCGTGCCGCGTATTATGTAATCCAAAAGAATGACTTTCATTTGTGTGAAAGCTATTTCAGAGCCGAGTATGATTTAACCAATCGTCTCGCTACGTTTCCAAAGCCAATTTATGCCTTCATTAATGGACTTACCCTTGGCGGGGGAATGGGCATTTCCATTCATTGTCATGCACGCATTGCGGGCGAGAACGCTATTTTTGGCATGCCTGAAACAACAATTGGCTTTTTCCCAGATGTTGGGGCGGCGTATTTTTATAATCATCTCAACAATACGAACGCAACCAATGCAGAAGGCATGTATCTTGCCCTAACTGGGGCAAAATTTGGACGTGATCAAGCTATTCAAAATGGCATTGCAACCCATGCCATTGATACATCTGAATGGGAATCACTTTTAAAACAACTCGCATCTGGAAAAATGCTTGATACATGCATATATAACAAAGCTGAAACAAAACCATATAGACAAAATACGGTGATCAATAACGCATTTAACAAAACAACACTTCCCGCGATTATAGAGACATTGCCTGAAGACATACGCTGCGATCTTTTAAAAAAATCTCCCTTGAGTGTCTATGTGACATACTTTTATATGAAGCACGCGCAAAATCTATCATTAAAAGAAATTATCGTACACGATCTCAAACTCGCCATGCATTTTGTACAACATGGTGAATTTATGGAAGGCATACGCGCCCTGATCATCGATAAAGACAAAACACCCAAATGGCGCTATACGTGGGATGAAATAGCCTCAATGAATCTTGATAACCAACCTTTCGAAGCATTCCTTAATCAATTATTTGCAACCAATCATAAGTCGCTTGGGAGTCATACCGATTAAAAGCGTGCATAATTTCCAAATTTCATCAAAAAAAGCTTGCCAAAACGCGTGTTTTCAACTATAAACAACATATGGTTCAGCGCCCATAGCTCAATTGGATAGAGCGTCAGACTACGGATCTGAAGGTTAGGAGTTCGACTCTTCTTGGGCGCGCCAGTTAAATCCTAAAAAATAAAAATTTTTTAACTTTTTAAACCATAAAATCAAGACAAAATAATTTATTTTAAATAAACAACATAATACAACCTTGACTTTTGTATATGGCATGCTTATCTAATAGTAATAAATGTATAAAAGTGGTGAAAAAAATGATTAACACATTTACTTGTTTTATAATATCGTTCATTTTATCAATAAACAGTTATGTATATTGTAGCTCAAAAGTGGCAGTAGCAGATGACGACGATGACACAAATTTACAAATTGGATCATCAATCCAGCCAGAAGCCCCTCTCACACTTGAAAACGCGCGAAACCAACTAGAAAAATATACACAAACTCTGCCGTGGTCAATGAAAACTATTAGCAGAAGAGAAATTTTTGGCGTATTAGGAGCTACAACCACAACTGCCTTACCCAAACTAATCGCTGGAATCAGCTTAATCTATTTCGCTTCACTAGACGTGGCGCGCACAACACTGCAACAGGATCAGATTGGAAGAAAATTTCCAGATAATACAACATTATTTGATATACATAGCGTAATGGGCAATCAAATTATTTCGATACATTCTTCTGATTATTTTGATTCACGCAATAACACTATTCCAACGCACTATCAAATATACGGAGTATCGTCACAAGAGCCAAATGACTTTGCATTCAACGCAAGCTTAGGCTTTGGAATAGCTTTCTTTGCATCTGGAATAATTGATCTGATAAGTTCAGGTTATCACCAATGTTCTTTCAACGAAACTTTTGAAAGTATGGTCAATCAAACTTTGCCAACATTAATCGATAAAGTTGATTTAAACGAAACAACGTTCAATGACTATCTAGAATATGCTTGGGGTGGATATGTTGACACCAGTCAAAAACGCGGTGTTTTTAACAAAAAGAATTTCAAATATTTTCTAACTCAATATAAAAATTGGAAGGAACCCCGTCATGGTAATGCTTAATTACATAAAAATTATCATATGTATTTCATATGTTTCCATCACCTTTGCAAGCGAACCAGCAAGTGAAGCAAAAGCAATGTCATATGAAGATTTCGAAACTCAATTCACGACAAGACAACATATAGAACCAACAGATGCACAAACTTATGTTTCCCTACTTGTGGAAAACAAACTATTAACACCAGAGGAAATAGCAGAGATATTACGTATCAACACATCGACTGTGCAACATCTTATTGAAGGAAAAGATTGCCCTAGGCTATACGATCAATTAGAATGGTACTATGGGTCTGCTAAATTTCCCATTTCTAAATTAAAGAAAATATATGATGATTCCATAATCAGCAAAGGAAATATAACAGAAAAAGATTATATCGATTCAAATAAATATTATTTACTACCTAAGAAATTTAAAAATAAAGAAAAAATCAGAAATTTTATATATACAATAACGCAACGTGACCCATTATTGCTAAGCATATTAGCAGAGACTCTTCATTTATCCTCTGAGCAAATGGATACGTTCTTAAATGAAAATGACCAACGGGTAAACAAAGATGTCACTCAAGCATTAAGAGATTACTACCGAAAAACAAATGTTGTTCCGTTATGCGATGTCCTTGAACAAAAAAGACAAGAATATTGGACTATCGACCGAATAATCATAAACTTTTTCAGCAAAATAATAAATTCTCGTGGGCATAGTGAAGAAACAAAAGTCAATTAACACGTGTTGATTAGCGCCTTCACCCCTGGCAGAACTTTTCCTTCCAAAGACTCTAAAAAAGCCCCACCAGCCGTTGAATAATAAGACAACTTATCCAATGCATCAGCTTTTGCGAGTGCCGCTAATGTATCCCCGCCGCCAGCCAACGTCAATACACCCTTTGTCGTTAACTGGGCAAGCAATTGCGCCAACGCCATACTACCGCCCGCATATCGATCATTCTCAAACACACCAACAGGACCATTCCAAATGATCGTGCGTGCACCAGATAGCTTCTCGGCAAATAAGGCACAAGATTTCTCACCCACATCAAACACCGAATGCGTTTCAGGGATGGCAGCGTAATCAACTGTTATCAGCGCAGTGTCTTCAAAACAGGTCGCTGCTATACCATCACAAGGCAAAACTATTTCTGCTATCGCATTCGCTAGAATTGCCTCAGCCGTCTTAATGTGATCATCTTCCACCAATGATTGACCAACATTAAACCCTTTTGCTTTTAAAAATGTATTAGCCATAGCACCGCCAATAATTAATCCATCAACCTTTTGCGATACATGCATCAATAAATCAATTTTGCTTGAAACTTTCGCCCCCCCGACAATTACCCAAACAGGACGTTTCGGACTTACAAAAACCTGTTCCAAATAAGAAACTTCACGGAAAAGTGCCAATCCCGCATAAGATGGCAAATGGTGCGTGATCGCCTCCACCGATGCATGGGCACGATGACAACATGAAAAGGCTTCATTAACAAAGGCATCAGCACACGCCGCCAATTCTTTGGCAAACGCGTCATCATTTACTTCTTCACCTGCAAAAAAGCGTACATTATCACACAAAACAACATCACCGTCGCTCATCTGACTTAACACATGACGCCCTTCTGAGGTAAGAATATTCTCAACATAACGAATAGGGATGTCAAGAATTGCCCCAATCTCAAGAACAAGGGGCTTAAATGAGTAAGCATCCTCATAACTAAAAAAATCAGGTGGCAACATGTTGCCAACAACGACGGCCTCTTTCAATGTTTTTTTGGCAACTGAGGGTCTTCCAAAATGGGAGAGAACAATCACACGCGCCCCATGCAAACGCAAAAAATCCAAGGTTTCTTTTGTATTGATAATACGCGTGGATTCCGCAATCAAAGGAATCGACCCTTTTTCATGACATGGCACATTCCAATCCACACGCAAAAAAACATACTTTCCTTTTAGGGAAGCAGCCGTCTTTACATCAATTACCTTCATAAATAAAAACCTAGCTTACGGATTTGTGGAAAAATAAGTAACACGATTCACAAATTGCCGTCATCACGAGCTGCTAGCAACAGCGTGGTGATCCAGTTTTTTTTCTGGACGTCCACATCGGCTTCACCGATTCACCATGACAAAGGAAGTTATGTAAAATCATCGGTATTGAGTATAATCCTTCACATAGAACTAATCACCCTCATTAACACCACGGTTCACCAAACGAATAATTTCTTCTTGATTCACCCAAACATCAGCACGATTACGAGCAATCAGCGTCAATAATGGCATAATATCGCTTTCTGACATCTTTGTTAGATTAGCCTTTAGCTTTTCCTTAATTTTCTTATCCGTCGTATCAGCCTCTGTTTTTTGAAGCATAATAACCATCACTTGGTTATCCAAAACCTCACCATAAACCGCTTTACCAGGCGTCAACGTAAAGATTTTTTGAAGCAACGGCATAGGCACTTGCTTAAAGAAAACGCCTGTCTCTGATTCCTTAAATTCCTTCAAATCCATATCAATACGACGAAGTGTATACGATTTTGACAAGGTTGCATCAACTGTCTTTAATTGCTGAGCAAGTTCTTTTTCTGTCTTTGCATCAGATACCATCTGAGAGGCAAGCTTTAAAGCAACCTGACGCTTTTGAACCAATTCAAAATCTTTTTTAACGGTATCTTTAACTGCTTCAAATACAGGAATTACCGACGGCGCCACCCGATCAACATGCACAATAAAAGCATACTTTTGCGATGCATCAATAATTCGACTATCAGCACCTTCATTAAGAGCAAACGTCTGTTCAATCAATGCTGCCTTAACCGCTTTCGGCAAGGATGCGAGTGCGTCACCCCCATCACGTGTCATCCCCATTTGATCAAATGCAGGCAAAAGAACAGCTGTCAATTTTAATGACTGCGCAACCTCCGTTAGCTTCTTACCTGCGGCCAATGCATCTTCAACGTTATTACGAATCTCTTGAAAATGATCTGCATATTTTTGAAGTCGCAATTCATCTTCTACTTTTGTGCGCACCTCGGCAAGGGGCTGAACTTTCGATGCATCAACACGTTTCACATGATAAATAGTGAACATCCCCCCATTTTCAATCACATCTGTATATTTAGATGCGTCTGTTTCAAAAACAGTCTTTTGCACTGCCTCTGGCAAATGTTCTTTTTCAACCAATCCAACATCATCATAAGAACCACCTGTATCACGCGCAACCGCTGTCATGAGACGACCTTTTCGAAGATGAGCCAACGCATCAAAGGCGGAATTGCGATTTGTATACGTAAGTTTAGCAACGACACGACGTTCAGGTTGTGTAAAATCCGCAAGAGATGATTGATAACGATCACTTACTTCCATTTCTGTCAAAGGAATTGATGCACTCAATACTTTTTGATCGAAAACCAAAATCTGCGCCGCACGATATTCAGGAACACGGTACGATTCTTTGCTCTTCTCAAAATGCATTTTTACATCGTCATCCGAAACAGGCTTTGTTAGCATAACAGATGCGATCGGAAATGTTGCCGCTACACAGGTATGTTTTTCAGTCAATGCATTAATAAGGGTATCCATATAAACACGTGGTAAAGCCATTGATGGCGCGAACGCTCCACCCATTTGTTGCATGAAAATCATTTGTTTAATTTCAGCAAAAAACTTTGCTTCACTAATACCATTCTCTTTTAATCTCTCACGTAGCATTTCCCCCATATAAATCCCATCGCGTTGAAAGGCTGGGTTTGTACGAATCGTATCACGAATCAATGCATCAGACGCTGTCATATTCATTTTCTTAAAAAACATAATCAATGCTTTTTCATTAATAAGACGTTGCAAGACTTGTTCATGCAATCCCATTTGTTTGAGCGCAGCAGGGTCAAGTTTTCCTTTTGACAACTGAATAATACGATTGCTTTCCTGATTAATCATATGTGCAAGCTCTTCGTACGATACATTTGCCTTATCAATGGTTGCAATTGGGCGATGTGTTGTCCAATTTCGAACAATATCACCAATACCCCACAAAGCAAAACTGGAACCTAAAATACCAAGAAAAATTTTTACAAACCAACGTTGTGATTGACCGTGCATTTTCTTTAAAAACATAACTGCGCTAACTTTCGACATGATTTTTATAAAAGTAAATCTAGTTTAGCGATAGTTTTAAAAAGACTCAAGGGAAGAATGAAGGAAAAGTGCCAAAAAATATGGCTCCCCGGGACGGACTCGAACCGCCGACCCAGTGGTTAACAGCCACTTGCTCTACCGACTGAGCTACCGGGGAATTATGTTATATAGTGATATCAGATTTTTTTAAGATTGGCAAAACATTTTTCCACAAAATATCTCTTTTTTAAAAAAATAAATTCGTTTCACCTTTTCAATCGCCAATCAATCTCAATCAGAAAGAATCTATTAACCCCAATTCGGGATTAGGTAACAGAAAACCCTATATGTCTCTTATCGTCATCACGAAAAAGCCGAAGGCTTTTGTGGTGATCCAGTGGCTGTTTCACTTAGAAAGATTATTTTTCTGGATAGCCACACCTGCTTCGCAGGTTCGCTATGACGGCAGATGTCGGGTTTTCTTTATGTTTAATCCCGAATTGGGGTTATTAGCAATACAAGCACTTGCTCTTCCGTCAAGCATTGCTCTTTATCCGTAGCATCTTCTGTTGCTGCAAGGTTTTTAACCTTATAAATACGAGCCTTAATTTCATCCTCACCAATTAAAATGGCGTACGTTGCTCCCTTTTTGGCAACCTGCTTTAACCGTTTGCCAATATTACCTATTGGCAAAACGTCCACATAGCAATTCGCCTTCCTTAATTTATGTGCCAATGCCAATGCTGGCAGTTCCTCAGCCTCACCAAAAGGCAAAATACACGCAATAGGCACAGCCTCTGACACAGTAATAGACTCTGCAAGCAATTCCAAACGATCCATTCCACACGCCCAGCCAACCGCTGGCATCGACGGTCCACCCATTTGCTCCATCAATCCATCATACCGACCACCACCCAGTATCGTATCTTGCGCCCCAAGATTTGCTGTTTTAAATTCAAACACCGTGTGACAATAATAATCCATTCCACGCACTAACGTTGAATCCAGTTTATAAGGAATCTGAAGTGCTGCTAACGCCTTGCAGACAGAATCAAAAAACTGTGCGGATTCTACATTCAAATAATCAGTTAACTTTGGCGCCTCCGCTGACACCACCTGGTCACGTGGATCCTTTGAATCCAAAATACGCAATGGATTTTTTTCAAGTCGCACCAGACTATCCTCAGACAATAACGCCCGATGTGCCTCAAAATACGAAACAAGCGCGGCACGATACGCCTTGCGACTTTCCATATCACCAAGTGTATTGAGATGCAGTACAACATCCTGAATACCAAGCGCCATTAACACATCATAGGCAAAGGCAATGACTTCAACATCTGCGTGATACGTTTTAACACCCAAACATTCAATACTGATCTGATAAAATTGGCGATAACGTCCCTTTTGCGGGCGTTCATAACGAAACATTGGTCCTTGCAAAATACGACGTTGGGGGAGTGTTTGCGTCAACCCTTCGCTCATCATCGCACGAACAACGGGCGCCGTGCCTTCGGGGCGAAGCGTTATCGATTCCCCTCCCCGATCCGAAAAAGTATACATTTCCTTACCAACGATATCGGATGTCTCGCCAAGAGGCTTTGTAAAAACCGATGTATATTCAAAAATAGGCGTTTCGATAGGGTTATACCCATATACCCTCGCCTTTTCATCGGCAATCGCTTGAATCGCCCGATAACGACGCAAGACATCATCCCGTAAATCACGCGTTCCCCGTACGGGCTGCATTTTATCCATCATGTATCTGCTTCACTTAATTCTTTATTTCTGAAATTTACTGTTTATTCTTGTCTCAAGAACAATCAATTTATCATGATCTGACTGATAAGTTGACTCTATACGGCTTAACCTTGACAAATGATCATGATCATTTAAATACTTACTTTCAAGACAATCAATCTTATTACTTAAATACCAAAACGTCCCACCAATACAAGTAATTAAAATACCAGCTACCCACTTCACATAATCATCAAATCTTTTGTTGGAAACTTTGTCATCACAGCAATGAGATGAAGATGATTGCTGCGTTGGCACATTATTATCCATATTATCTGCCATACTACATTCCTGCCTGCGCTGTTTCAACCATTTGGAAAAATTCAGTTATTTTTTTATTAGCAATAGCATAACGCAACCCAACAACTGCATTTTGAAAAACAATATCAACAGATACATTATCTTTATCAATCGATTTTCTTTCTATATTTGTCATTGTTTTTAGGAAAAAACTCGAAGAGTTAATCTTGCCATCCTTATCAATTTCAAATTTTATCAAACGTACGTTTGTTAAAACATAAAGAAGAATCCCTAGTTTTTGTGGCTGCAAATTCGCTTTTATCGGCAAATAGGTCTTAATTGTATCACCATTCACAGCGACTCTAATAAATTCTTCAATCTGAGGTTTTATATCATCTTTATTAACAATAAATGACATATCCAAATCAAAAACGGCATCAATAATTTTTTCAACTTTTATCAACATATTCATCTCTTATTTACGCTTATAAATTTTATTTGCTTTTCAATCCAACGTAATACTAAAAAGCTTACGTCATCATAATAAAAATAGTACGCACACGTCAAATTTAATAGTGCGCAACAAACAAACTTCTGTTTAGAATAATATAAAATCATTAAGTATGAAATCGATAATGTCTCTACCATTTCTAACCGCTGCATCATTTCAAACGGACAAACACCCATGGCTTGCCCACGGTTTCTTTGGACGCAAAGGCGGGGTAAGTACAGGCGTTTTTAACAGCCTAAATGTAGGCTTTGCTGAAAGGGGTGACCAACCCGATTGCATCACCGAAAACCGATTGCGCGTCGCAAACGCCCTTAACATAGAACGCGCACCCGTTATTTTTGCCCATCAAAAACATACAACAATCGCCCTTATTGTTGATAAACCGTTTGAGGGTGAACGTCCTATTGCCGATGCCCTTGTCACAAACACGCCTGGCCTTCTTATTGGCGTGCAAACAGCTGACTGCGTACCCGTTTTATTTATTGACGAAACAACGCGTGTCATTGCAGCTGCCCATGCAGGGTGGAAAGGTCTTGCCGATGGAATCCTTCAAAATACGCTTATCGCTATGGAGAGTCTTGGCGCGAACCGAACACATATCATTGCAGCCATTGGCCCTTGCATTCACGCCGATAGCTATGAAGTCGGTGACGATGTAAAAGCCGCATACCCACAATTTCCTGAACTGTTTACTCCCTGGACAAATAAAATTATTGGCACAACAGTCAGCAAAACAACAGCACACAAAGAAACATTTGCTTTTGACATGCCCATGGCTGCCTATCTAACCCTTAAACAAGCAGGTATTCGTAATATCAGCCCCTCCCCTATTAATACCTATACCAATCCAACAGACTATTTCAGCTATCGTCGATCCACGCATAACGGTGATTCAACTTTTGGCAATCAAGCATCCGTCATCGGAATAAAAGCACACCTATAAATCCATCAAACATCAAAGTTGTCCGCCAGTATTACGAGTCATAGCACGCAACTCTTTAGGTTTGCGTCGATGCGAAAATATGTTATACAGATAGCGAGGTTAGGCAATCGCTGGTTAGTAATAACGAGAGGAAAGTCCGAGCTCCTGACAAACTATGGTGCCGGATAACGTCCGGCGGGTGGTTCTCGAAACCCATTTAGGGAAAGTGCCACAGAAATTATACCGCCTTGTTCATGCCATATTCTGGCTAGATAGGGTAAGGGTGAAATGGTGCGGTAAGAGCGCACCGCGCGACTGGTAACAGGCGTGGCAGGGTAAACCCCACCAGGAGCAAGACCAAATAGGAATTACGTTCCGTTGTGCCGAAAGGCGTCTTGGACAGATTGTTTGTCATCTGAGTAATTCGGGTAGGTCGCTTGAGATGTGTGGTAACACACATTCTAGATGAATGATTGCCAAAGGAATGGTTCGTCCATTCTGGAACAGAACTCGGCTTATCGACCTTATGTTTCGAGATAAAAAAAGACAGCTTAGAGAAATCTAAACTGTCTTTTTTCTTATAGATCAAAAATAACGTAAAAAAATTCTTTTACGCAGCCGCTGCAGCACGTTCATCAGCACGCATTTTAACAGCCGTATCCACCTTACGTGACAATGCCTTTACAGCATAAAGCCAAGCAACACAAACAACAGCAAAGGTTGCAAAAGCATAAGGCGCAATCGCAACAACATCTTTCGTTGCAAAAGCCATAAGCAGACCCATTTGAACATATCCACCGCCTGCTTTACCTGCACGACCACCAATAACGTCAACAGCTGCTTTACCTTTTGATTTCAATTCTGGATCAAGTGGAATATACGCCATTTCTTTTGTTGGATCAAACAATGTATATTTCACAGATTTTGAAATAATCACAATTCCTGCACCCAAAAAGGCTGCAACAGCAACAGGTGTTGATTTAAGGAAAACAAGCATCGGCGCTACTAAATTTTCTGAACAGGTAAAAATGAAGAACAAACCACCACCCAACAAAATAATTGCAGGCGTAATAAGTGCGGCCGTACACCATGAGAACGTACGAATAATATTAGATCCAATAAACAAACCAAATAAAATTGTAAATACACCAGTAATTGAAGAAAAGTTCCCCATAAAGGCATTATATCCACCTTTGTCACCTGCGTAGAAGAATTTCAATTGTTCTTTCCATTGAACTTCAACGAGATTAATCGTTACGCCATACGCCATAATTAATGTTGCGATAAGTGCAAGTTCAGGTGATTTAATAATAATCTGGAAGCTTTCACCAAGTGATGGTTTTTTCTTTTTCTTTTTCGTACCGCCTGCTTGTTCTTCTGGATCAAAAAAACGCTTATCATTTAAAACATTTGTATACATCCAACGATAAATATACATACAAAGGAAACCCATAACGGCAACAACACTCATTAATAAGTACATTGATACTTGCCATGCGTCTGTTCCTGTTGGAAGATAATTTTTAATAGATTCTGAACAAAACACAACAACTTGGCCTGATATAATCAACGCAAAGTTTGCAATCACCGCAAATAATCCATAAAAACGCTTTGATTCTGAAAAGCGAACCACATGGTTTGCAAATTCCCAAAACGCCAAAGCAAGAATCGCACTTCCCCAAATTTCTGCAAACACATAAAATATGGAATAGGACCAATACGCATAAATATCAATAAACCCAGAAAACGCAGGGGCGGCCTCATGCATTGCCTTCACTGTTTCTTTGGCAGGGTGCAAAAAATCAGCCATTGGATAAATAATAAATCCAAAAACAGCAAAAAAGATAATGAAAGGAGAAACAATTGCATAAAACAATTTTTCACGCGAAAGCACATTTGATAATTTTGCATACAATATCACGAACAACACGGCAGCTGCTGTCACGGCAATACCTTTTAAGAAAGGAATAACGGCAGCACCGCCCGCATTCACAACAAGCGTATCTTTTGTATCACGTAAAATTGTGTAATTAAAGAGAATGCAAAACATAATCAAAGCGAGTGGAATAAATTTCTTTAATTCGTAATTATGTATTGGCCAAAGTACAGCGCGCATGCCTGTAAATTCTGGCTGTTTTGTATCAGATGGGCTTGTCATTTTATATCCTTTAAGATTAACTTAATGTATAAATAAATGGATCTTTATTTATACGACGTTTACTGTTTAGTAAAAATAAAGAACAGAGCCATACAAACAAATGCATGCTCAATATACTTCTTTTTTCAACACTAAGATTATACAACAAAAGTTCAATACAAACAAGTTAAATCGTTAATAAAGTCTTCATATGAATTAACAAAAGATTAAATTACTACTACTCATCATAAAAACACCCACACTACCTGTCGCTTTTATCTTCCCCAGTTCGGGATTTCGGCAAACAAAAACCTATAGTTTCCGTCATGGCGAGCCAGCGTAAGCTGGTGTGGGCATCCAGAAAAACAATATTTCTGAGGAAACACTCACTTCCGAAAGAGCAGCCACTGGATCACCACGGAGCGATGCTCCTCATGACGATTACGTAACATAGATAGAGTTTTCTTCATGTTTAATCCCAAATTGGGGTTTATAAAGTAACAGACAAGATGAAAAACCCATTTTAATAAAAATTTACCATTATTTCTATTAAATAAACTTATAATTTATATTTTGAATAAAAATATTGATTTTTTTATTACACAAGCTTACATTTAAATTTTTAAGATTTAATTGTAAAAAAATAAATCTTTTTATTTACGAGACCTTATTTCGACCACACGATTTTACTCATCTAGCAAAATATTACGTGTTACAGGAGAATAATTCGAGATGAACAAAAAGGTTATCCTTTCAAGTTTTGTAGGAAACGCCCTTGAGTTTTTTGACTTCACCCTATGCGGTGTTTTCATAATGACATTGTCATCTTTATTTTTTCCAGCATACGATCCAAAATTATCAATTCTTGCAGGCATGTTTGCTTTTTCGGCCGCCTTTTATTCACGTCCTTTTGGCGCACTCCTCTTTGGCTATCTTGGGGATAAGTATGGCAGGCGCAAAGTACTGTCAACCACTGTTTTTTTAATGGGAATACCAACATTCATTATTGGCATCCTTCCATCGTATGAGCAAATCGGAATGTTTGCTCCCATCATTCTAATTATTTGCCGCCTTCTACAGGGGTTATGTGCTGGCGGCGAATATAACGGCGCTGCAATCTTTGCCCTTGAACATGCACAAGGAAAGAATCCAGGTCTTATCAGTGGAATTATCTCTTGTTCTTCAGTTGTTGGTATTTTAACAGCAACAATTTTTGGCAGCCTCTTTCTACATGACGATGCGCCCACTTGGTTTTGGCGTATTCCATTTATATGTGGCGGACTCGTTAGTATCGCAGGCTACTTACTCAGACGATACACTTTTGAAACCATTGAATTCTCACGCTTTAAAAAAGAGGATCATCCACCAAATAAAGAGGTAATTTCTTATCGAAAATATATATCTCCCTTCATCGTCTCAATCACTGTTGGCGCACTCAATGGCGCCTTATGTTATAGCCTATTTGGCTTTTTTAATATCTACATGACTAAATTTGTTGGATTCCACACACTAAAAGGAATTTGGTGCAATCTAACAGGTCTTATTTCTTTTGCTCTTTGTTGTGTTATTTTTGGTTTATTAAGCGATTACTTTGGCAAACGAAAGCTCATCAAAAGCGCGTTTCTTTTATCTTTCACCTTAGCACTACCAACATTTTTTCTACTTAATCAACCAAGCATCATTTCAGTCTTATTCGGGCAAGTTCTTTTTGGTCTGATTTGCGGCAGCTTTGTGGGGCCAACACATCATTTTCTTCATTCATTATTTCCTGTCGCCATGCGTTACAAAGGAATTGCCTTTGGTTTTTGTATTGGAATAACACTTACAGGCGGCACAACCGCCATATTCCTAACTTATATTATAATGAAAACGCAAAATTTATATGCACCCGCCTTTCTTATCATGACATACGCATTATTATTCAAAACATCCTTATGGCTCTTGCCACAGGAGAAATAAAAACAATCTGAACTATCACGCGTTTAGGAAAAATCACTTAATTTTAAAAACCAATTGATTTTAATTTTTCCTGCACACAGTTTTCTTCAAATGGTTTCATCAAATAAGCAACAACATCCAAACAAAATTCTTCTTGTTGAGATTGCGCCAAATCTTCTTTAATGCAAAACACGATAGGTGGTAATTTCTTAGTTTGCCCAAGCGTATCTTTATAAAGATGAAGGAAACCAACCCCTGACAATGTATTCATATCCCAATCAAGAAAAATCAAATCGGGTATACGTTTCATACAATAAGCATATCCTTCCTCTGCATCATTTACCTCATCAACAGAAAAACCAAGGGGTTCTAAAAAACCACGTAATAACCGACGATGTGCCGATAATTCTTCAATAATTAATACTTTCTTTGTCATATAATCACCTTTAATTTACAAATAAATTGGAAAATATTTTCTTTTCATCAAGCACAATCAAGAGTTTTTCACCAAAATAGAAAACCCCTAACGAATACTGCCGCCATTGTTCTTCAACATTCGATGGATTTTTCTCAAGCAATGACGGTGTTAGTGTCATAACTTCTCCAACGGAATCAACCAATAAACTATAAAGACTGCCCTCAATCTCAACAATAATCGACATCGCCCGTTTCGCATTTGCGATCGCGGATACATTTAAAACCATACCAAAATCAAGCGCTGTCACAATACGCCCACGTAAATTAAGCAAGCCACAAATCATAGGCTCTGCAAGCGGAACATATGTCATGTTAGGCGTAAAAATTACATCTTCAATATGATCAACGGATATACCGAACAAAACACCGTCTATGGTTAGAGACACATATTGATGCAACTCAGTTGAATGCATGATACTGCTCCATTTCTGTTTGCAAAATAAGCGCACGCATACGCGAAAGCCCCTCCAGCAACTCCTTTTGCTGTGTTTTTGCAAAATGAAAATTAAAACCATATGACAAACACCGTTCAACATCTTCTTTCTCAGCACAGGATGTTAAGGCAACAACAACCATATTTTTAAAGGCATCTCGTTTTCGTATTTCCTTAATAAAATCAGCGCCATTCATTTCAGGCATTTCAATATCCGTGACAATGATATCAAAATCACTCCGTTCGCTACAAATGTGGAGTGCTTCACGCCCATTAACAGCTGTCATAACGTCAAACCCTGAAAGAGTTAAAACTGGCAAAATAAGATTACGAAAAAACACACTGTCATCGACAAATAAAACCCGCATTTTACGTACATTTTCTTTTGTTAATAAATCACGATGTTCAAACCATTTCGGAAAAGCCTTCTTTAAATAATATTCACAATCGACAATACTTGTTGTCTTGCCACCAATAATACTTGTGCCAAGGCTACCATCTTTTTGATGTGTCAGCTCGATATCCATTTTCTCCTCAATAATCGTAAGAATTTCGTCAATAACGATACCAACGGCATGTCCATGATCGTTAAAAATCAACATAGGTGCTTTTGTATCCCGATTTGTGTGCACGTCATCCATCATCCAATTCCCTTCAAATTTAACGACAGGTAACAAGTGATCTTGATAATGAATCATCCATGTTTCATTCACACATTCCAAATTCTTATAAACGATTTCAGCAATACGTGACACAAGCGCAAGAGGAACCGCAAAATGCCCCTCATTCACACGGAAAATAAGTAAAAATGTTTTATCTTTTGCTGTTTTAAAATGAAAATTATCAATAATGTGATCAGCTTCTTTTGCTGTTACTTCTTTAAACTGATAAGCAATTGAATTTGGATCGATAATCAAAACAATCCCGCCATCGCCCAATATCGTGCTTCCAGAAAAAAAACGTGCGTTATTCAAAAGACGAGATAAAGGCTTTACCACAATTTCTTGTGTATCAAACACATGATCAACAACAAGACCAAACATAGTCATACCAATGTGTACAACAATAACACAACGTTCATGTGGCACATGCAAACCATCATCACAAGCTTTATCATCACAAGCTTTATCATCACACCCAAGATTTAATAAGTCATCAAGAAAAACCAAGGGCAGCAAACCATTTCTTAACCGCAAGATTGGTGTTTTATTGATATACTCAATTTGATGAGGCGATCGCTTACTAATGCGCACAAGCTCACTCACAATTAATTGGTGAATTGCAAAACGTTCGCCTTTTATCTTAAAAATAAGAGCAGGAATAATCGTCAGTGTCAGCGGGATTTTAATCGTAAAATGTGTCCCTTGTCCCACATTTGATCGCAAATCAATCACACCACCTAATTTTTCAATATTTGATTTAACAACGTCCATTCCAACGCCACGCCCTGACAAATGAGTCACCAATTCCGCTGTTGAAAATCCAGGTTTAAAAATCTGATTAATCACATGCCAATCACTCATTGCTTCAGTATCTTCAGACGAAGCCAGCCCTTTTTGAACAAGTTTTTCACGTAATCGAATTGGATCAATACCTGCACCATCATCAATAACGTCAATAACGATCTGCCCCCCCTCATGAAAGGCATTTAATGTAATTGTTCCATGCTCTGGCTTTCCAGCCTTGATACGATCTGCACTTGATTCAAGACCATGATCGGCCGAATTTCGAATCATATGGGTGAGCGGATCTTTTATCAGTTCTAATACTTGGCGATCCAGCTCCGTATCGCCGCCTTTTTGAACAAGCTTAATTTTTTTACCCAAGAAATGTTCTAAATCATGAATGAGTCGCGGAAATGTTGCCCATGCATTTTCGATTGTTTGCATGCGCGTTTTCATAACCTCTTCTTGCAATTCGGTCGTGATATAACTCAATCGTGACAAAGGAATATTGTAATACGAATCAGCTGAAGATTGCATGATTTGCAGCAATTGATTGCGCGTTAATACCAATTCACTAATCAATGTCATCAAGTTATCAAGAACTTTTAAATTCACCCGAATAAATTGTTGTTTTTGGCTGGGTGCGGTGTCTCTATCCTGAAAAGTAAGTGTCTTATTATGGTCAACACCTGCAGGCTCTAGCGTTACCGTCGATTGTTCATCATTCTTTTGTGTCGCTTGGTTTTCTTCAGAAATCTCAGGCACATCAGATGATGACAAACATGTATTTAACGCCTTAATAACAGCTTCATCTTCATGTGGGAATGGGTCATCCACACCTTCACCAATGGCACGCACAATTGCATTTAATCGATCGACAGCCGCAAATAACGTGCCTATCACCATCGAATTAACGGCAAGGCGTCCTTCACGCAAACGACCCAACACACTTTCCGTGACATGAGAAACAGCTTCTAAACGCTTAAGACCTAAAAAACCACACGTTCCCTTAATTGTATGAACAACGCGAAAGATCGTATTAATTATATCCTTATTATAAGGATCACGTTCAAGATCAAGCAACTGACGATCAAGACTACCCAATCCTTCATGTGCCTCTAACAGGAATTCAGTTAATAGTTCGTCCATTTACGATCTCAAACGATTGCATCTACATTTCAAGTGTATGTAAGAACAGTTAAAAAAATATAAATTCAAACAGAAGGAGATCGAGTTTTGTACAATGAAAAAAGAATTCCACCCAATAAAAAGAGTGCAACAAACGATAAAGACGTCGTAACCGAAAAAATTTCAAAGCCAAAAAGTTTAACAAGAAAGAATTTGACACCTATAAAAATCAAAATTAGTGCCAGTGAATATTTTAAATATTCAAACCGATGAACCATAATCGCGAGCGACGAATAAAGTGATCGAAGACCAAGAATTGAGAAAATATTACTTGTGTACACAATATATGGGTTCGTCGTGATTGAAAAAATTGCAGGAATACTATCAATCGCAAAAATAAGATCCATAAATTCAATAACAGCTAATGCAAGGAAAAGAGGTGTACACCACACTTTAACACGGTGTGTGATAGGATCTTTTTTCTTAATAAAAAATTTCTTCCCGTGAAATTCAGGTGTTACACGCATATATGTCTGAAGAAATCTCACAATTTTGTGGTCACCAAGATCATCTGATTTGTCAGCCATTGCTAACATCTTAATACCTGTGTAAATCAAAAAAACAGAGAAAAACCACAAGCTATAGCTAAATGAATGAAGAAGCGTCGCCCCAAGCCCAATCATTATACCACGCAAAACAATAACACCAAGAATCCCCCAAAATAGCACACGATGCTGAAATGCGTGGGGTACTGAGAAAAACGTAAACACAACAGACATAATAAAAATATTGTCAAACGAAAGGGATTTTTCAAGAATAAACCCCGTCCAATATTCTTTAGCACTTTGTTCCCCAAGATGTGCCCATATCCAAAAACCAAACAAAACACCAATCGCAATATAAAAGGCACTTGTGTACATATTCTTTTTAACGGAAACTTCTTGGTTTTCCCGATTAATCACACATAAATCAAGAACCAACAAAACAATAACAACTGTGAAAAATGAACCCCACATTAAATAAGATGCATACATGATCTATTTTCTCTTTTAAAAAAACTAATCTATCATGCCATATAATGCCTTAAAAAATGGTTAAGATTTATTACTTCTTAAACATTTCGATTAATAGATCAAGTATGCTTTTCTGGTATTTTGCACCAACAGTCCCCAATCAATCTTTCACACACGAAGCAGGCGCCAACGCCCCAACAATCAGCGTTGTATTATGACGAATCGTTGCTTCATAAGCATCACAGTCCCCTACCTTTTGAACAAGTGAATCAGCATAAAGCGTTGCATCTTCATTAATCGCTATGCCCGTTTCTTCCGCAATTTGCCGCATCACATTTCGATTCGCTAAGTTCTCAAAAAATACCGCCGTTATTCGTTCATCTTTTATTTGGCGAATGATCGTTGCAAGTGTTTTTGAATCCACCTCTGTCTCTGTGCTCAGTCCCACAGGCGCAATAAACGTCACACCATAGGCTGCGCCATAATAATAAAAGGCATCGTGTGTTGTAATAATTTTTCGCTTATCAACGGGAATACGCCCAATTTCAGCACGCACCCACACCTCTAAAAGTGCTAACTTATCATCAT
This sequence comes from Alphaproteobacteria bacterium, assembly GCA_947488275.1. Taxonomy (GTDB): domain Bacteria; phylum Pseudomonadota; class Alphaproteobacteria; order Paracaedibacterales; family CAIOTO01; genus CAIOTO01. Next base: position 19,393 of record CANKZX010000011.1, read on the forward strand.
AAACATTTGCATTATGTTGAATAATTGCAACCTCGCTTGGCAATAAACGACATAAAACCATTGCTACACGGCGCACGATCTGACGTGCCTTTTGTACATCATGCCATATATGAGGATCGGGTGCGGGTTGATCACGGTGCGTAATCCCGTCAGACGCGACAATACATTCAGCCTTTGTTGCCGATGCCGCAATCAATGGATCAAGCCATCCTTCAAACAACAACCCAAGCTTAATCACTACATCCGCATGCACAAGCGCTTTTGAATCCATCGGCGTTGGCTGATAGGCATGAGGATCAACATCACATGGAACTAACGTGACATGCGTTATCACAACACGATCAGAAGGTATCCCCTTTGTCAAAACATCAACCCAATTTTTAAGTAATGAGAAACTCGTTACAATACGAAAATTTGAAGGCTCATTTGTTGAAAAAGCACTAGTAATGTGACCAAAAAATACGATACAAATGGTAATATCGATTAACGCACGCAACATTTTTTCAAATTTCCTTTTATGAATACATACGATATCACTGTTTTCCTTGAAGATACCGATGCAGGTGGAATAGTCTACCATGCGCGCTATCTTAATTTTATGGAACGTGCGCGTACAACATTCTTTTATCACAAAGGTGTGAATCATGGACAGCTTATTGCATCAAAAACAGGAAATTTCGTTGTAACACATATTGATATTCGTTATATAAAGCCAGCCAAACTAGGTAATCAGCTATCTATACACACGAATCTCACCGAAATACGAGGTGCGTCTATCGTATGCAAACAAAACATTATGCACATGGGGGAAAAATTAGCAGAGGCAACAGTAACCCTTGCTTTTATTCATCCTGAAACAGGCGTTCCCCTTCGCATACCCGAATCAATTAAACAACATATACATTAATTTTTATCTTTTAACACCAAACAGGACACAGAGACTTTATGGATCCTCAAGCAATGACATCAAATATGAACCAATTTTCTCATTCTATAAGCCAGGGCATGCAAACCGTAGGCGGCGTTATGGGGCAAATGCCGCCTGTACCACCTAGCATGTGGGATATGTTTATGGGCGCAACACCCGTGATTAAACTTGTCATTATTGGCTTGCTTGTCGCTTCTGTGTGGTCATGGACAATTATTATCCACAAAGTTTACCGACTTCGTCGCATGAATGCAGCGGCAGATCAATTTGAAGATGCCTTCTGGTCAGGTGGAGCCCTTGATGATTTATATGATCGGATTCACAAGCACCCACAAGATCCTGTTTCCATGATTTTTTGCGCAGCCATGCGTGAATGGCGCCGGACTGTTTCAAAAGGGAAAGTTCGAACGACGGAGCTTCGTGGAACCCTTGAACAACGTATTGATCGTGTGATGCAGCTCACAGTGAGCCGCGAAATGGAACAACTTGAACGTTATATGACTTTTCTTGCCTCATTAGGTTCTAACGGAATGATCGTTGGTCTATTTGGAACCGTCCTTGGTATTATGAATAGCTTTGAATCCATCGCATCGCAGCAAAGCGCTAACTTAGCCGTCGTTGCCCCTGGCATTGCAGAGGCACTTTTTGCAACCGCAATTGGTCTTGTTGCTGCTATACCAGCAGCAATCGCCTACAACAAAATTTCAAGTGACCTTAACCGTTATGCGAATCGTTTAGATGCCTTTTCAAGCGAATTTGTCGCTATTATTTCACGTCAACTTGAAGAAAGTGCGTAAACCTATGGCTGGCAATCTTTCACCAAATTCACATAGTCGCAATCGCAGACGTCGTAATTTTCGACCATCCAGTGATATCAACGTCACACCACTTGTTGATGTTATGTTAGTTTTACTGATCATTTTTATGGTAACGGCTCCAATGCTAACCGTTAGCGTGCCTGTTGATCTCCCAAAAACAAACGCCGCACAAAGCAATGACCAGGCTGAACCTTTAGTCGTATCAATGGATGTCAATGGCAAGACATATTTCCAAGAGAACGAGCTTCCCATCCAAGATATTATTCAAAAACTGATCACATTGACAGAAGGCAAGCCAGATACCAAGATTTACGTAAGAGGTGACAAAAAACTGCCCTATGGACAAATTATGGAAATAATGGGCAGTATCGCCTCCGCTGGTTTTCAACGCGTATCACTGATGGCAGAATTACCTACACCAACACCTGCGGTACCTCAGCGAATACATACAAAACCGCAACAACACCCAACCTCTCCCCTTCAAACAACATTATCGCCTCCATCAAAACAACGAACAAGGTAACATTGATGAAACGTGCAGCAATTGTTTCTCTTATCATTCATATGAGTCTTTTTCTAGTTTTGTTACTTGGATTATCTAATCCCCTTGACAATCTCATAAAAGACAACCGCCCAATGGTCATTGACTTTATCAATGTCGCCGATGTTTCTGCTGCGCCTAAACTATCAGCAATGAATCAAAAAAAACAAGATGCCCTAAAACCTACACCTGAAATCAAACCTGTTGAAACAACGCCGCCGCCAATGCCAACAAAAACGCTTGAAACAAAAGAACCTGAAAAAAAAGAAGAAGATAAGCCTCTGCCCAAACCTGAAAAAAAACCAGATCCAAAGCATGATCCCGACGCAATGCCTATCTTAAAAAAAGAAGCTAAGAAAAAGGAACCACCTAAGAAATTAGATAAAAAACCTGAACAAAAAAAAGAAGAAAAGAAGAAAGATACATCTAAAAAGACTGATCTCAAAAAGGATAATGAAAAAAAGAAAGACAAAAAATCCGATGATAAAGCACTTGTAAACCTTCATAAGTCAAAAACATCAGATCCAAAGAAGAAAATTGATCCCAAGGCAAAGTCATCGCCAAAAACGATTGATGATTTAACGAGCAAATTGGCAGATGTGGATGGCGCTGAACAACAAGGATCACCTGCTGAAACGATCGCCAACACAATCACTGCCAATGAAATTGATGCTGTTCGTCAAACAATTAGCAAATGCTGGACATTCCATGCAGGATCCCAAGGAGCCAAGGATATTATTGTCGACATCGAAATGAAACTTGACCCAGATGGTACCGTTAAGCACGCTGAAATCGTTGATAAATCACGCATGGCACGCGATCCTATCTTTAGAACAGCGGCTGAAAGTGCCAAACGCGCAGTGTTAGACCCTAATTGCAGCCCGCTTCCCCTTCCCGCTAAAAAATATAATGAATGGAAAGAGCTTATATTTGCTTTTAATCCAAAAGATATGTAATACCTTTTCTCATCAAAACATAAGACCAATGATCACTCAAACAAGTCATCCAATGTTACAATTTTCTGAATAATTTCATCTGTCCATGCAGATTTTGCCACACCTGATGCTGAAATGAGAGCCGTGAATACCTGCTTTTTTATTTTAGTTTGCACCTGGAATACATCTGTTTTTTGCATAATGTTTTTCGCAAAACTCTTATCAACAACAAATGGTTTCATTGTATATTTTATTTCACACAGCGTAACGGCATTATCACCTCTGTCAATCAACAAATCAATTTCAGCACCACTATCTTTTATATCTAAAGGATTTGGTTGATATTTCCAATGACTCAATCGACAAGGCACATGTGATAAATCCAATGCCTTCATAATACGATCAATATGCTTATAGCAAATATTCTCAAAAGAATAACCCGACCATGCATGCCAAGATGCTGAATTCATCATATGGTTATAATAATTTTCTTTATTTGTTACACGTACACCATCGTTTAATTCTTGTATCCATTTCAGATAAAATAAACTGTATTCATCAATAACTTTGTAAAAAGAATCTCTTTTTGATCGACCATATGGTATAAATTTTTGAATAAATCCTGTGGATTCAAGTTCCTCCAAACGTTCATGAAATCTTCCACCTACTTTTTTATCTATTTTTTCAGCTAATTGAGCAAGCGATATTCCATATCGTACTTTAGCCATTTCTTTAACAATTAATAAATTTACATGAGACGCATCAAACAAAGATTGAAACAAACGTGTAAATTCGTTATAAAGCAAACCATCCTCTTGAAAACACATATCATTAATATTCTGCACAACCGACTTTGATGGATCTAATGCGTTTAAATAATAAGGAACCCCGCCCATAACCATATAAATTTCTAAAACATGTGCATGTGACAAGGCGAAACCTTTATGTTTTAAAAATAATTTTGTTTCCGATAATGTAAAAGGTTTAAGCAATAATGATTTTGTAAGACGATTGTGTAAGCCGCCCTTTGCATTAATAAGGTTATTCAACATCCACGACGCAGCAGAGCCGCAAACAATTAACTTTAAGTTTGATAAATGACTCCATTCTGTATTCCAAAAATAATCAAGATTTTGCATAAAACTCGATTTTCTTGACGATAACCATGGTAATTCATCAAAAAATAAAATAATCTTCTTTGATTTCTGAATTTTTTTGATATGGTCAGTTAGCAATCGAAAAGCATCATTCCATGTTGCTGGCGTTTTAAGTGAAAAAGGCATACTCGGGTAAAAAATAGATTCAAATTTTCGAATAAAATTATGCAATTGATCCTTCAAATGCCCATCTTTAATACCTGTTATTTCAAAATAAACATCAACCTTGGAACAACAGTTTTGAATTAAAAATGTTTTACCAATTCTTCGTCGCCCATAGAACGCGACAAACTGTGCTTGCTTAGCCGCTATAATATTTTTTAGAAATATAATTTCTTTTTTTCTACCTATTATTTCTTGCATTTAATGAATGACCAGGGAAGTTATTGCCGCATATAATATGATTATAAGTGGCAATAACTCGTGTGTCTATCTATTTATTGCCGTTTATAGCATGATTATAAGCGGCAATAACTCAATCATCAAAGTACTTATTGCCGCATATAACACAATTATAAGTGACAATAATACGGCTATTCCAACAATAAAACATGATTCACCCACGCTTTTGCGAACGCAATGTGACCACTCCAGCAATCAATACAAAAACACTCACAACAGCAATAATAAGGGTTGCCAGCGCATTAATTTCAGGCGTTACACCCAAACGAACACTCGAAAAAATTAAGATCGGCAACGTCGTTGCACCTGGTCCTGATAAAAAACTAGCCAACACAACATCATCCAATGACAAGGCGAATGCCAAAAGCCACCCTGCTAATAAGGCGGGTGCAATCAATGGTAATGTAATGGATACAAAAACAGTAATAGGGCGCGCGCCTAAATCCTGCGCGGCTTCCTCGATCGAACGATCAAAATCCATCAAACGCGATCGCACCACAAGATACACATAACTGATGGCAAGCGTCGTGTGCGCAATTGTAATGGTCATCATCCCACGTTCCGACGGCCATCCAATCAAACGTTCCAACGTCACAAACATCAACAATAACGCAAGCCCTGTAATAACCTCTGGCATGACCAAAGGCGCTGATATTAAGCCACTAAACAGCGTTCTACCTTTGAAATTGCCAAAACGCAACATCGCAACGGCAGCAAATGTACCTAATATTACAGAAAAAGTTGCTGTCATTGCAGCAATTTCAAAGCTTGTCAAGACAGATCGAACCAATGCATCGTTTTCAAATAAACGGACATACCAACGAAAGGAAAAACCTGACCACACACCAGGCATACGTGATTCATTAAATGAGAATGTAATCAGAAAAACAATCGGCAAATAAAGAAAGGCATAACCTAAAATAAGGGCAATCGTTCCAGCTGTCGATGATTTACGCATATCTTTTTTTCTTCATGAAACATTTTATTTTTTAAGGATCTTCACGTTCAATATTTTTGCCGCTGCCTGATTGATACTTGTCAACACACAAGCTGGGTAAATCCCCAAAAGCAACATACCTGCGATCAAAACAACAAAAACAGATCGTTCAATACCATTTAAATCTGTTGACAATTTATACGGCAACACAGAAGCCCCTGCAACACTATTTGCAAAGTGTGCAGCTAATTTACCTGTAAAGAGGCGTCGATAAAGCCATAACATATAGACAGCCCCCAAAACCATCCCTAAACACGCAACAGCAGCTACACTAATATTTACCCGAAAAGTTGCCATCAGCACAAGAAATTCCCCAATAAAACCACTGGTTCCTGGCACCCCAATTGCCCCTAACAGCAACACAAAAAATACGGTCGCATAACGGGGCATCAAACTAATCAGCCCCGAATAATGTGCAATTTCCCGTGTGTGATAACGATCATAAATCACCCCAACACATAAGAAAAGCGCTGCTGAAATAATCCCATGGCTGATCATTTGCATCACAGATCCTGATATACCTTGGGCTGTAAATGTAAAAATCCCAAGCGTCACAAACCCCATATGAGCAACCGACGAATAAGCAATTAGCTTTTTAATATCAGTTTGCACGAGCGCAACAAATGATGCATAAACAATACCCATCACGCTTAAGCCAATCATAATAGGGGCAAAATAATGCGCCGCATCAGGCACAATAGGCAGCACAATACGAAGTAATCCATAGCCACCCATTTTAAGCAACACACCCGCCAATAATACCGAACCTGCTGTTGGCGCCTCCACATGCGCATCAGGCAACCATGTATGCACAGGCCACATCGGTATCTTAACAGCAAATGCAGCAATAAAAGCCCAAAAAAGCCATTTTTGCGTCACAAAAGGAATACTTACCGCCCCCATTTCAATCAAACACGTTGTTCCTGTGTCATCAAATAGCTTGATCAAAGCAATCAGCATAAAAACAGAACCCAAGAAGGTATACAAAAAGAATTTAAAGCACGCGTAAATTCGTCTCTCCCCACCCCAGAGTCCAATAATAAGAAACATAGGAATAAGGACGCCTTCAAAAAACAGATAAAAAAGAATGGAATCAAGGGCGCAAAAAACGCCAATCATGAATGTTTCGAGTAATAAAAAAGCCATCATATATTCGCGTACACGATGTGTAATTTTATCAAAACTCAAACGAATACAAATAGGGGTTAAAAATGCTGCGAGCGCTACAAAATACACCGAAAGTCCATCCACACCTAAATGATAAAAACAACGCATACTTTCAATCCACATGCGTTTTTCAACAAATTGAAAATCAGCATTTGCCGTATCAAAACGAACCAATAAAACCACGACCAACAAAACATTAAGGCACGAAACCCAAAGTGCCACTGCCTTTGCATTACGCTCAGCTGTTGTTTTTACAAGCATCAAAAAAAGCACACCCGTAAGCGGCAAAAAAGTGAGCAAACTTAAAAGTGGTACACGCACGAAAAAACGACTCCCATTAACGCAAAGAAAGAAATAAAGTAGCACTAAGGGCAATAACCCCAATCATAATAATCAAGGCATAATGATACACATACCCTGTTTGCAGGTAACGATTGGCCCGTGACATCCCTAAACATAAATATGAAACACCATCAGGACCAAATCGGTCAATAAAACGCTGATCAACATGACGCCACAAAAAACGACTAAATGCTAATAATGACTTATTAATAACCGTTACATAACACTCATCAATCCACCATTTATGAAGCGAAAGGGTGTAAAAAGGCTGACGCGACAAACGATCAGACCAATGCGGTTTGAGACCATATATATAAATAGCGGCAGCAATACCAATAATTGCACAAACCAATGGTAAATAATGAATCATAACAGGAAGGTGCTCAGCAAATACATTCGTTGTGACCAATGCATTTTTCCATCCAAAACCTAATTGTTCAATAAATAATTTCTGCCCTATAAAACCACTAAATAAAGCGCCTACACCTAATACACCAAGTGGCACGAGCATCACATACGATGATTCATGCACATGCGCCATCACATATTCATCAGCACGCGGCTTACCATGGAATGCTAACCACAATAAACGCCATGAATAAAAACTTGTCATCACAACAACAGCAATACCAATTATGTAAGCAAATGGATGATGCGTCACGTAAAGTGATGCCAAAATTGCATCTTTTGAATAAAAACCAGCAAAAAATGGAATCCCTGCAAGCGCCAAACTACCGATCCACATAAACACATAGGTCGCTGGAATAGAACGGGCAATCCCCCCCATTTTCCGCAGATCTTGTTCATCTGACATCGCATGAATCACTGATCCTGCCCCTAAAAATAAAAGAGCTTTAAAAAACGCATGTGTTGTTAAATGGAAAATGGCAGCATTATACGCCCCGCATCCACAGGCTGCCAACATATACCCCAATTGACTACATGTTGAATAGGCAATAATCCGTTTAATATCTGTTTGTGTAATCGCCACTGTTGCTGCAAAAAATGCCGTCAACATACCAATCCAAACAAGCGCTTCCTTTGCAATTACTGCCAGTTCAAAAAGAAATGAGAATCGCGCAACAAGAAAAATACCAGCCGTCACCATTGTTGCCGCATGAATCAAAGCCGAAACGGGCGTTGGTCCTTCCATGGCATCGGGCAACCATACATGTAATCCAAATTGCGCCGATTTCCCCATAGCCCCTAAAATAAGAAAAAAACCAATCAAATCATAGGGGTTAATCGCATGATTAAACACAATCAATGATGGCAAAGGAGTGGTTGCAAAAACCTTGGCAATCACATCAAAATCAAGACTTCCACACAAAACAAAAAGCCCACCCATCGCTAGAATAAGCCCTACATCACCCACACGATTCACCACAAACGCTTTTATTGCCGCAATGCCTGCTTTTGGACGTTCAACCCAAAAACCAATAAGCAGGTAAGAAGCCAGACCGACACCTTCCCATCCAAAGAAAAGCTGAACCATATTTGGCGACACGACCAACATCAACATCATAAACGTAAAAAAACTAAGATACGCCATAAAACGCGGCAAGCTTAGATCATGCGCCATGTAACTGGTTGAATAGATATGCACCAAAAGGGAAATACAATTCACAACACCCAACATCACAAGAACAAGCGAATCAATGCGAATACCCCATGAAAGTGACAACGTATCCACATGAATCCAATGAAATAGCAAAAGGTTCATAGACACATCACCTTTTGTTCGTAGAATCAAAAGAAGCGTTGCTATAACAGCAACAACCATACCGAGCATTGAAACCGCCTCGCTAAATTTTTTTAAATCCCGCCCAAGAAGCGCAAGAACAAACCCGATAAAGGGAGCAAAAACCGCACATAAAGCCAATCGTTCAAGAAGTGACATGAATGTCCTCCTCATGAATGAAATGCATATCATCCACATTGATTGTACTACGCTGCCTAAAATAACCAACTAAGATAGCAAGCCCTATCGCAATTTCAGCAGCAGAGACCGTTAAGATAAAAAGCGAGAAAATCTGCCCTATCATGTCTTTTAAATGAATCGAAAACGTAATAAAATTAAGATTCACGCTTAACAAAATTAATTCAATCGCCATCAGAATTGATATCAAATTTCGTCGATTAAGAAAAACCCCCATCACCCCAATGACAAACAAAAGGGCCGAGACAACCAAATACGCATGCATGCCAACGAATTTCATAACACATCCTCACCCGCATTAGAATGATAAAGGGCAGCACTTGTCTCAAGCGATACACCTTTCCCGATAGGCGGCGACGTTAAAACTAAGGAATTTTCTTTTGATCGCTTTGTTTGTGCCGATATGTCTTGTTTTTTTAAAAAGAACGTTCGCCGCATATTATCCGTTAAGACAATAGCGCCGATCATCGCAACAAACAAAATCAATCCTGCAATTTGAAAAATATAGGCATAGTGCGTGTAGATAACCTGCCCTAGTGCAACGATATTTTCGGTACGACGTGGGCGCGGAAAAGCCAGCAAATTTTCAGCATTTGGTGACCCTTGAAAGAAAAATGCCATTAAACCAATCTCAATTGCCAATAACAACGCAACACCGAGTGTAATATAAAGATAGGGACCAAACGTTATTTTTAAATCTTTTGCCTTAATATTAAGCATCATCACGACAAATAAAAACAAAACGGCAACCGCCCCAACATACACAATCATCACAACAAAACTAATGAATTCAGCACCTGAAAGCAGCATCAAAATTGCTGCATTAAAAAACGCAACGATAAGGGCCAACGCACTGTAAACGGTATTCTTTGAAAACACAACAACACACGCTGACATGATCAAACACGTCGCAAAAAGGGTAAATAGAAAAGGTATTGCCATCACGTACATGTCAATTTTAAAACATCATTAGAAAAATGATAGCATGTGCACTGTCGTTGGACTAGCCATTAATTACCCCATACATACAACCAACACGCTAAAAATAAAAATCCCACTTTATTTGAAGGCAATAAATTGCTATACGTAAGCCATGTTTTTGCAACGGGATGATGGATTATTTTTTATTTATACGCAGTTTTTTCAGTTTTATTGTCTCCATTTATACGGCTATACGTCTATTACCGCACACAAAAAGGGCTTGAATGTCATGACCGAACGGCTGAACGATATGGCATCGCCTCCATTCTACGACCAACGACAGGACGCGTCATTTGGTTCCACAGTGCAAGTGTTGGCGAAACACTATCCCTTCGATCCTTTATCGCCGAATGGCAGCTTTGCTATCCTACCGATAACATTCTTATCACAACAACAACCGTGACCGCTGCAAAAATTGCACATGATCAATTTCCAAACACGCACCATCAATTTATCCCCTTTGATTCATGGTTTTGGGTTAAGCACTTTTTAAATCACTGGAAGCCTGATCATGCTTTTTTTGTTGAGTCTGAACTTTGGCCAAATCTTATTACAATTTGCCATCAACAAAAAATTCCAATGGCACTACTCAATGCGCGCTTATCAGATCGTAGCTTTTGCCGTTGGAAACGTTTTCACCGCGCCGCATCAACGATATTAAATAGGTTTAATGAATGCCTGGCACAAAGCACTGAAACAGCTGAACGTCTGCGTATATTAGGCGCAAAAAATGTAACCATTATGGCAAATTTAAAATTTGGCGTTAAACCACTCCCTGTTGATTCAACGCTCCTCGCACAGCTACGCACCTACTTTGTAAATAGACCAACATGGATTGCCGCAAGTACACACAAAGGTGAAGAAACACTTATTATAGATGTCCACAAAAGATTAAAAAAAATCTTTCCAACACTTTTGACTATTATCGCACCACGCCATCCTCATCGCGCTGAAGAAATCTACAAAGAAACGCAAAACGAAGGCTTAAGCATGCCATTATTAAGCGCTTTGAAAAACACGTCATTATCAGATACCCTTGATGGAATTATTATTGATGCGATTGGTCAATTAGGCACATTCTACACAGCGTGTGATATTGTTTTTATGGGTGGAAGTCTTATTCCACACGGCGGTCAAAATCCCATAGAGCCAGCTTTATTTGGCAAACCCATTTTATACGGTTTGTATATGCATAATTTTCGCGAGGTTTGCCACATACTGAACCATGTAGGGGCACAAACAGTCAATGATAAAGAAAAATTAGTTACTGCATTGACAGATCTTTTTCAACATCCCGATAAACAAGAACAAAAAGGGAATGCATTGTTAACAGCAGTGCTCGCACAAAACAAAACACAACGCGCGCTCATTGAACGCCTTGGCAAAGCTCTATAACCCAAAATAAGCGTTGCACTAAAACAAGGTTTCATCATTTTTGTGCAACCAAATCCTCTCAATATCGTTGCACCAAAACATGTTTTTATCATTTTTGTGAATATAAATTATGCGGATATTGTAAAATTTGATCAATTCTTAAAAAAATAACTTAAAAAGGGTTTGATCATAAAACAATATCTTTACACTTTTAATCCCCATTATTAATATAAATATGCTATAGGTAAAGAATAGGTAAAAAATCAATAATTTGCTTTACGGTAGACCAACAATGCAACAAACACAGAATCGCTTTATCCCAAATACATTAATTGATTTTTTCAAAGAACGCATCCAAGAAGTCCTTGGTGTAGGCGTTCTTATTGCAACGGCTATACTCTGTGTATCTGTCCTCACGTTTTCGCCAATTGACGTCAGTTTAAACACCGCCTCCTTACAAACACCATCAAATTGGCTTGGTATCATAGGTTCTTTTTCGGCCGATATCTTTTTGCAATTTTTTGGTCTAACAACATTTATGTGTTTATTAATTTTTGCCATTTGGGGGTATAGACTTGTTCGTCAGCAAGCCTTTGCTTTATCACCCATTCGTTGGTTTACAGCATTTTTATCACTTTTATGTTTTGGCATTATACTCAATGCGCTACCACCTTTGGAGAAAATGTTTAACCTGGCACCTACAACTTTATGTGCAAATATTCCCAATCAAGGCGGCGTTTTAAGTTACCTCCTTTATTGGAATATCCAAAAAATTATGATCACGTATCATGTTCTCTTTTTACTAAAACCCTTACTTCTCGTGATGTTCCTATTGGGCTTTATGTTAACGTGGTATACAACGGGTCTTTCACTGAAACAATTGAAAATCTGTTTACAGGCAATCTATCGCAGCTTTATTTTTATATCAATCAGCACAGGTCATGTTATTAACGCAATTCTTACTTTTAAGGGAAGCAGAAGTAATCACTCGCTTATTAACACTCCGCATCCCATAAATGAAGAACCTGTTTTTCACAAAGTACGCTTTGAAACAATTGATGAAATCCCCGAAATTGATTGGCGCCAACCTGAAGATGATCTCGACGAAGATACAACTGAAAACACTGTCTCCACTAAAAAAACGCTAACCCCTCAACCAAAAAGCAAAAAGAAAGATTTTAAATTACCTGAACACCTTATAAATACAGGTGAATATAATTTGCCGCCCGTTAATATTTTGGATAAGACAATTCAGAAAATTCAAATGATTAATCCTGATTTATTGCAGGAACAGGCAAAACTACTTGAATCTGTGCTGGCTGAGTTTGGCATCCGCGGTGAAATCGTTAATATTCGTCCTGGGCCTGTCGTTACCATGTACGAACTTAAGCCTGCTCCTGGCATAAAAACATCCCGCGTGATCGGTCTTGCTGATGACATCGCCCGTTCAATGAGCGCATTATCGGCACGTATTGCCGTCATTCCAGGTCAAAATGTCATTGGCATTGAATTGCCAAATCGTACACGACAAACCGTCTATTTAAAGGAACTCCTCACGGCAGAGGAATATCACCACACAAAAGCAGCCTTACCATTAATTCTAGGACATGACATTGGTGGCATTCCAACCATAACCGATTTAACAAAAATGCCGCATTTATTAGTTGCAGGTACAACGGGTTCGGGTAAATCAGTTGCTGTAAACGCAATGATTCTGTCGTTATTATTTAAACTACCCCCTGAAAAATGTAAATTCATCATGATTGACCCCAAGATGTTAGAGCTATCTGTTTATGATGATATTCCCCATCTTCTAACCCCTGTTGTGACAGATCCCAAAAAAGCAGTTATTGCCCTTAAATGGGCCGTCAAAGAAATGGAGAATCGCTACCGTGCGATGTCAAAATTAGGCGTTCGCAACATTGATGGGTTTAACACACGCTTGGCGGAGGCAAAACAAACAGGTGAAGTCCTTGTGCGTCGCGTACAAACGGGATTTGATCCTGAAACAGGCAAACCAATCTTTGAAAACCAAGGATTGGATTATGAGCAACTCCCCTTTATTGTTGTGGTCGTTGATGAAATGGCTGACTTAATGCTTGTTGCAGGTAAAGAGATTGAATCAACAATTCAACGACTTGCCCAAATGGCACGTGCGGCGGGTATTCACCTCATCATGGCAACACAACGCCCATCCGTTGACGTTATTACAGGTACAATTAAAGCAAACTTCCCAACCCGTATCAGTTTCCAAGTAACATCAAAAATTGATAGCCGTACGATCCTTGGTGAACAAGGCGCTGAACAACTCCTCGGTCAGGGTGACATGCTCTACATGGCAGGCGGTGGGCGCATCAGCCGCGTACACGGTCCTTATGTAAGAGATGATGAAGTCGAACGTGTTGTCGCCTTTCTCAAAACACAAGGAGACCCAACCTACATTGACGGCGTTACCGATGACGATGAGGAATTTACTGAGGTTGATACGGAATCAAAAGGGGAAGGCGATCAAACATACAGACAAGCCGTCGAGGTCATTATGCGTGAAGGCAAAGTATCCACAAGTTTCATCCAACGCCACCTACAAATTGGCTATAACCGTGCGGCACGTATTGTTGAGCAAATGGAAAAAGAAGGTCTTATTAGCCCTGCAAATCATGCAGGAAAACGTGAGATTTTAAGATAAAACCTGCTTTATAAGGATAATTCCCTCAAATTGTACAACTACTCTTTCCATCCTCCCTCTTTTTCGTGTTAGAATAACGCGAAATTAAAAAAATGTTATGAAGGAATTGTTAATTGACAACCACATGGTGGCAACGCTTAAAATCAGGTCTTAAACGATCAACAAACCAAGTTGGCTCTAAACTCCGTGACCTTTTGGTAAACCGAAAGTTAGATGCCCTAACGCTTGATGAAATCGAAGATATCCTCATTCAAGCTGATATGGGTGTGACAACAGCAGGAAAATTACGTGCTTACCTTGCCGCAAAAAAACTGCCTCCAGAAACAACGCCTGACGAGGTACTCAACCTTCTTTCTGAATGCATCGCTACTTATTTAAAACCTGTAGCAACACCGATCTTACTGCAAAAAGATCAGCTTAATGTCATCCTGATGGTTGGTGTTAACGGAAGCGGTAAAACAACCACAATAAGTAAACTTGCCAAACAATGGAAAGATCAAGGGTACAAAATAGAACTTGCTGCATGCGATACCTTTCGAGCTGCGGCAACAGAACAACTTGCCTTATGGGCGGAGCGTCTTTCTATTCCAATTCATACAGTTGCTCAAGGGCACGAGGCCTCTGGTCTTGCTTATGACGCAATTACAAAGGCATCAAAAAGTGGAGCCAATATCCTAATTATCGATACAGCTGGTCGCCTGCACAACAAAACACACCTTATGAATGAACTCACAAAGATTCAGCGCGTCTTAAAAAAAATCATGCCCGACGCTCCTCATCACGTATTACTTGTTCTTGATGCAACAACAGGGCAAAATGCCATACAACAAGTTGAAGTCTTTAAGAAAGAAACCAATGTCACAGGGCTCATCATTACAAAACTTGATGGCACGGCTAAGGGCGGCGTTGTTGTTAGCCTTGCAGAAAAATACGCAATACCCATTCATGCAATCGGTGTTGGCGAATCATTTAATGATCTACACCCATTTTTAGCGGAAGACTTTGCACGCGCACTTGTCGGATTAGAGGATACTACACATGATACAGCATAGCTCACGCCACCCCACCACTGAATTTCCTATTTTAGAGGCACAATCATTCACAGATGCTGACAGTGCCCTTGCCTATCTCAATCACATTTATGATAAAAGCATTGAAACGATTCAGCGTGAATTTCAAAAAGCAGTTGACGGAAATATTAGTGAAGTCAATGTTGAATCAGGGTGCTATCCCTATTTAGGGTTTCATGTTGAAAACAAGGACCTTTGTCATGATCCAAGTTTTAGTTATGGCGTTGTCACCGAGCCAGGTCTTTATGGCGGCACACTTACGCGCCCTAACCTTTTCTATCACTATTATCATGAACAGATTCGTCTTCTTCTAGAACGCCATAACGTACCAATTATCATCGGGCGCAGTGGATGTTCAATTCCATTGCCTTTTGCTGTTGAACATTCACCAACGGATTTGGAAAGCAATCAGCTCTGGCAAATTAAAAATACATTTGTCTTACCGAATTTATCACGCATTGATGACAATGTACCAAACTGCACCGCACCCAATACGTATATTAAGCCAATATCCCTTTTTAGTGCTGAACGTGTTGATTTTTCTTTACATCGGCTCCATCATTACACTGGAACTGAAGCCGACCATTTCCAAGATTTTATCTTGCTTACAAATTACCAACGTTATATTGATGCCTTCATTGATTTTAGTGCCACTGAACTCCAAAAAGAAGGTACAGAATACACCGAATTTGTAGGACCAGGATCGCTCCATTTTACAGCAACAGAAGCACGTGACGGAAAAATCAATAGACCATCACAATTACCGCAAATGCCAGCTTATCACCTTAAGCGTAAAGATGGTCAGGGAATTACCTTTATTAATATTGGTGTTGGCCCCAGCAATGCAAAAACAATCACGGATCACCTTGCGGTGTTACGCCCCCACTGTTGGATTATGCTTGGACATTGCGCAGGGCTTAGGTCGACGCAAATGCTGGGTGATTATGTACTTGCCCACGGATATGTACGTGAAGACCATGTACTGGATCAGGATTTACCTTTATGGGTTCCTGTGCCAGCCCTTGCTGAAGTGCAACTTGCACTACAAGAAGCCGTTCAAAATGTGACACATGAAAGTTCGGATGAAGTCAAATCATGCATGAGAACAGGTACTGTTTTAACAACTGACAATCGTAATTGGGAACTACAATCACGTGAACTATACGAAAGATTTCGTCAAAGTCGTGCCATTGCTGTTGATATGGAATCAGCGACTATTACAGGAAATGGATTTCGATTCCGTGTACCTTATGGCACACTATTGTGCGTATCCGACAAACCTATTCATGGTGAAATAAAGCTGCAAGGGATTGCTAATATTTTTTACAGGCAACGAATCACGCAACATCTTGAAATTGGGCTGGAGACCATTCGTTTACTCCGTGAATCAGGTGTTAATCAACTACATTCACGAAAATTACGCGGATTTGATGAACCTCCCTTTAGATAGATGCATAATAAACTTGAAAAATAAAACGTTAATACTCATGTAATAAATTATCTATTGTATTTAGAGGTCAATATCCAGTCATCCGACTCGTCACTTTTACAAATCACCCTATTTCGGGTATTCCACGACCTTTACCCAGGGAATACAGAAGTGACGGGTAGTGTTATATCCAGTATGTTCTAATAATTCTGGAAAAATCAGTTATACATAATATATTATATATGTAGAATAATATTATGTATTTAAAAAATATATTTTTAATTTTTAATTTTATATATAATATTAGCTTTTCAATTGACGCAGCATTATTAGTTGAAACATCGGGAGAGGAGGCATTATCTAATCCAATAGTTTACGCATTTGTGAATGGGGTATGCACGACAGATGGAGAGGGAGATTATGAGCATGGTAAACGAATGCTTTCACTTTTGACACAACTGCCAGGTGAGCCAAGGGTGTTTAATAGTATTTCTATTTGTGGTAGCGGTGTACCTGCTGATCGTTCATTAGGCGAAAACAATCTTACACTAAATCCTACAGTGCCAGCAGATATTAACATTATTGTTTCATATTACTGCGTTAAAGAAAAAGCAAAAATGAATTTATATATCTCAGAATATGATAGTCGTAGCGATTTATTAACTCACCAGAAGGATATAATTTGGGTTCCTTTAGGACTTGAATTTAGTCTGGGCTATATGAAGCCTTCTCTGCCTATTAATCTCGAAGAAAGAAAAGAGTCTCTTTATAATCGTTTGAGTCAAAAATGGAAGAATTTAATTTCTTTTGATCGTGATCTGAAAGACACTGTATTCGTTTTAGGGTATTATTCTCCCCATAAAGATTTTTCTGTATCGATATTAAACGCTTTTGCAAACGCTCCTTTTGCACACGGAAAAGATGTTTTATTTTTTGTAAAAGGAGACGAAAACCAAGTAAGATTACTGCAAGAATGCTTTAGAGATGGATCTCATCACGTTATTACAACAACAGAACGTATTCCAGATGAAGATTGGCATATTATGTCGCAATTAGCAGATGCATCCATTGCTACTGGAGATTCGAGTTGTTCAGATCCATTTTTCTTTCGTACACTGCCATTATGGCGTTGCCATAAAACTTCAGAGGCGAAATCATGGAATTTCGCGCTAAAAGAGTGGGCTTCGCCAGAAAATATTGATAAAGAAAGGCTTTTTAGATATATCGATCTTCTTGGTCAAAAGGATAAAAGTTTGTTATCTGAGTTTGTAGGTGAAATCGATCAAAAATTTATAGATGATTGGAAACAATTTGCTGCCTATATTGAAGAAAAATACACATTAACTTCTGTTAAATTATCAACCGTTATTGATATAGCTAAT